>JARYGW010000309.1:0-6653 GCA_033792295.1 Allobosea sp. | reverse complement strand
AAGATGAGAGTATGTCGCATTGAGCGTGGACCTGACACAAACCTGGGCCATGTTAGGTTGGCTCGAACAGGCCGTCGATGCGCAAGGCATCGAAGCGTGTCTTCTCGCCTACGCCGCACGGTTCGGTCTCACTGCCCTCTTCGCAGGTTGGGTTCCCGGGCTCGACACTACCGCCAAAGACATCCCTTCGAATATCCTCTTTCAAAAATTTCCAACCGAGTGGGCTGCGCGATACAACGAGCGGGATTATGTATTCCGTGATCCTGTTGTTCATCGGCTGCAAAATGATCGCAATTTGTTCAGTTGGGCTGACGCCTATAGCTCTTGTCAATCATCAAGCGACGTGAAGTTGATTCGCGGCGAAGCGTCGGAATTCGGCTTGGTCGACGGCCTTGTCGTCCCTATTCAGTCCGTCGACGGAGCGCATGCGGCGTTCTCGTTCGGTGGAGAACGACCGCAGATAAGCGAAGAAGACGCGGCTGCGCTCGCCTTCGTAACAAATTTTGCCGCGGGCCATCTGTTGACAATCGTGTCGCGACGTAAGGTTGGCGAGCACGCTAGGTTGACGCCTCGAGAGGTCGATTGTCTGATCTGGTCAGCAGAAGGAAAAACGGACTGGGAGATTTCCAAAATCCTCGGGATATCTCGCTCGACCGTCTTGAAGCATATCGCCTCCGCCCGAGAGAAACTCGGAGCCATGAATAAGACACATGCCGTCGCGATGGCGCTTCGATCAAAACTCGTGCGATGAGCTCTCTAGCCGCCCGATCCTTTACGTTCCGGCACGGCGGCGATGTCGACCTTGGCAGGCGGTCTTCTCAGCGATCATTGATCGAGGTTGCGCGTGGCCGGCGCCATAATTACCCCGCTATTTTATAAACCCTCGTTTTGTCTATTCAGCAGGCCGATAGGACTCGAACCTTATGGTCAGTGGGAGCCATTACCCCACTCGGTTTCATTGACTTCTGAGAGTTCACCGAATTTGTTGAAAGCGCCGTCTGAAGGCGCCTAAGCTCGTGCGCGCCCGATCACGTCTGTCGTTGCCCCTTGATCGACTGTGTTTCCGCACGTTCGGTTTCGATTTCGCGCACGAGCTTCTCCTGCTCTGCCCGCAGCCGCGCCAACGCGTCCGTCTGAACCACGCCCGCCGGCAGAGGCTGCGCAGGATTTTGCGCTAACGAGCGCGCGGCTTCGGCCGCGGCGGCCGCTTCACGCGCCTCCCGAGCGGCTGCACGTTCCGTCCCTGCGACGATGGCCCGCTCCGCGCGCAGTTCGCGTTGCGACGTCGGATCAAGTCCCGCCACAGCTTCCTCACGGCGCTCGGCGCCGACAGCGTGATCGGCAATGCGCGCAGCGTCGGCCGCTTCGCGCCCTTCACGCAGACGAATCGCCTCTGCCTGCTCGATGAGACGCTCGGCATTGACGCCGGCGATTGCCTCGACCTCGGCTCGCGACATTTGCTGGACCCCGCGCTCCTGCACGCGCTGAAGGTCGATCCGGTTAGCAAGCGTCTCAAGATATCGGCTCGAGGTTTCCCGAAACTGCTGTTTGGTCTCGCCTTCCAGCAAATCACCCGTCCGCGACACTGCCTCGCTCATGAGGCGGAGATCTTTCACCATTTGCTCCGATGTGATGGCCATATTCGATCCTTCCCTAGTGAGTTGGTCGACCCGTCTTCCGATCGTATGAAGAATGGCCCCAACGGTCTGCGCCATCAACAACCGTTCGAGCATGTCCCTTGCCACCGGATTGCGAGGCTGCTCGGCCACCACCGCATTCCAGGCGAGGACGCTCTCGTTGACGGCTCGACGATCGGGCGCCGACATGGGCAGACGGATCGGATTGGAGCGCGCGATCTGGATCCTTTGGCGCGCATTGTCGATCAGCCTTCGGTTGGCCGGATCCGCTGCGTAGGCGCGATCGCGCGCCTCGCGAGCCGGGCGCGGGCGGTCGGCCGCATCGACGATGGCCTTGTCCTTCGCGCCGTAACTCTGCGATGACGCGCGCTCTCGCGCCGACGTCGCCACAATCTTCAATCCCTCAGCCTGGGCCTGGTGCGCGTAGGCCTGGCGCCATTCCGAGAATGTCTCGCGGCTGGGGTGGATCTTCTGACCCGACTCGCTTTTTACCGCGATCACGGCATGCGCATGGATGTGCCCATCGACCTCCTTGTCGGTGTGGACCCCGAACATGAACTTATGGTCGGCGAACCGATCCTGCAGGAAGGCACGGGCCGCTCGCGTCAGCGCTTCGACATCCGTCCCGGCTTTCGCGGAAATGATGAGATGCATCGTGTCACGTGCCGATTGGGAACGTAATGACGGCCCCCACTCGCGCGCAGCGTTCCGGGCATCCGCGACGTTCGCGATTGTCTTTCCCTGATCGTCGACCGCCGCCCCCTTCTCGACGAGCTTGTTCAGCCTATAAGTAACTCCATCGCGCCCGTGGTTTGTTGCGCCGGGGCGCAGAGAAACGACTACGCTGTCTGCGTTCGCCGCGGACCGGATCCTGTCGCGAAATGCGGCATCGGAAACAGAGTCGAGACGACGCGGCCGGGCCTCGTATTCTTGGTTCGCGGGCTGTGCTTCCCTGATGCGGAACCGTTCCTTCGCGCTCCCGGCCATGGCCGCAACGACGCGCGCCTCAAGCTCGCCCTTGCCATCGGCATCGATGCGGGCAGCAAAACGATGTCCCGAGAAGCCCGCCGCGATCGCCTTCTCGTAGATTGATCGACCCTCTGGCGAATCTGTCACACCCTCGATCTTGAGCCGGAATGCACCCACATCCTGGCTCTCGGCCCGCTTCGAAAACCCCGTCGACCAAGCCTTGATTTCATCGGCGACGGCCTCGCGATCGGAAAGCGTCCGTCCATCATGCGTTTCGAGCGGGACGTCCTCCCGCTGCACGTATTGACCCGTCGCCGTCGCGCGCGTGACGCCGCGAGCATACGATACCACCTTGATGACGGCGGGCTGATAGCCGGCGGCAAGCTGCCGGGCACGGCCGAGCATTCCGCCCGGCCCGGCCCCGCCGGCGCTCACACCTCCGCCAGAACCGCCGTGGCTAAAGCCGCCAACGATTGGCGCAGGTGCAGCGCCGCGCGGTGTTGCAGAACGACCACCGGCGCCGCCTCCGCCGCTGGCGATCGGCAGGGACCGTGCTCGCTCCTCGTCGCGGCCGCCGGTGATCGTCTGGCCGCGGATGACCTCATGTGCCGGCGGCGTATTGGGAAGCGGTGCGACGCGCGCCGCGCGTTGTCGCGGCTCCTCGTCGAGACCGCCGAAGGATCGCGGCTGCCGCCGTGACTGGGCGGCCGCGCCGACGGCGGTCCGCGCCGCCTCGACCTGCGCCACCCACCAGGCGATCTGCGCGGTCCGATTCATCCGGCGCCCTCGGTTGGGCGCTCGGCCGGCAGTGTGAGCCCGGCCTGCCGTCGCAGCTTCGAGCCGTAGGCCACGGTCATCTCGGTCAGCTCGTCATTGATGGCGGCGACCATTTCGTATAGCCCGCGCCACACCGGCTCCGTGTCCTCGATGCGCACCGCCTGGCCGCGGTGGATGGCGCGCAGCACCTGCGAGAGATTGCGGCCGACCATCCGGACCTGCTGGGCGAGCTCGACGACGACGCGTGTATTCTCCGCCGACAGTGCTGGCCCCGCCTGCACTGACGCGCGGATCAGGCGCCGCACCACCTCGGCCTTCGGCACGCCGAACAGCATAACGGCCGCCTGGAGCCGCGCCTCGTCGGCATCCGACAACTCGGTCCGGAGCCTCGGCTTGCGTCGCGGTTCTCTCGCGGAGCGAACCATCGGCGCTCCCTTCCCTTCCCGTTTGCGCGGCTCTGCCGCCTTCGCGCGTCAGCGCTCTTCGGCTGCGTCCAGCAGCCGTCCCCGGTTTGGCCCACAAACCGGTATCTTGTCAACCAATATCTAATATAATGAACCTACGAAGTCGGCGCATGAAGGGCGCTTGCGTCCGAAGAGCCGTCCGCATGGACTCCGCACCACTTGCACACAGCGCCAACCGTAATACGGCATTACGACATTACGGCACCCAGATATTCCAGCAATATCCGAACGCCGCCTTATCGAACCGGCCAACAACGCTATTGCGGTATTTCATCAATCCAACAACGACGAAGTGCCACATCTCGCCCATAACGAGATGCCCCAATGCACGGTTATCAGCTTGCGATATTCCCATATCGCCGCAATACGACACTGCCGAATTGAAGCAACATCGCCTTTCGCTGATCGCGCTTTCGCGCGTTGCGTCATGTTCATTTTACTGTATGTTGTCAGTCACGGATTGCGGCATTGACACAACAGGGAGGCCGGCGTGCCGAGCATCTTCGCAGTGGCGAACCCGAAAGGAGGCAGCGGTAAAACAACCGTTGCGATCATCCTGGCCGGCGAGTTTGCCAAGCACGGCTATTCGGCCGCGATCGTTGACGCTGACCCGCAAGGCTCGTCTTACCAATGGCACGCCTCCTCCGTCGCGCGCGGCCTCAGTCCGCAAGGCGTTGATCTCGTGCGGGCGCCCGATGAAGCGGCCCTGCTCCAGGCGATAGAACGGCTTGGCGGGTATGACGTAATCGTTGTCGACACCCCCGGTTACTATGGGGACGTCCTCATTCAGTCGGCTCTGCGCGCGGATCTCGTTGTGCTGCCCTGCAAGGTCCACACATTCGACGCTTCACAGGTCGTCCGGACCATCCGGAACCTCGAGCAACACGCAGCCGGTGCGAAGTTGCCGATGAGCCAGCACCGCGTGCTCTTTAATGAGTACGACAGCCTCGACCGGAACACGCGTCCGCTGCGGGAGGTCGTCGCGTATCTCGACGCCGAGCGGGTTCCCGTCTGCGCAAACGCCCTTTATCGGCGGGTAACGTACCGCACGATGACGAGCGGTCACGGGACGCTCTACCAGATGAGCGATAAGGACGAGTCCGTGCGCAAAGCGCGCTACAACGCGGATCAGGTCGTTCGCGAACTGCTGGCCGCAAGCCAAGGCACCGCCGCGGACGAGACGGCCGCATGAACGATTCAGCGGCAACGCCGAAGCCCGACCGCCCTGCCCTACCTCGCGACGCCTTTCGATCGCAACGAACTGGCATCAGTCGCGTCGAAGCTGTCGCTCCTGTCCAGCCGGTCGTGGTGACGCCCGCCTATGATGATCCCATCACATCCGGGCCGGTTCCAAGGCCAAGCGAGGCGTCGGGCGCTGACGCGCAAGTGCCTAGATCGTCACCGCGACCGAAGCCGGCGAGGCGACACGAGCGCAACCCGTTCGATGATTATGGCGAACGCTCGTCCTCGCGGCCGTACGCGATGCGGTTCCCCGACGCGATCGATCTCGTGTTGCGTCAGCTTGCGGCCGAGGGCCGTACGCACCCGCTGCGAATTATCGACCGTATCGTTTACGACCACCTCAAGCGGATCGGGCGGCTGCCGCCGCCGAACCAATGAAACGATACGCATCAGGGCCTCAGCATATAGGGGATCGCGGAGGGAAAGGTTCATCCGGAAGGAAGGAGCCGGACGGCGCTCGAGCGTCTTTGTCTTGCCGCCGTAGGCGGGACGTTGTGAGCGCCATAAGCATTGGCCAGATCGAGAACTGACCTGCAGAGGCGCGTCGTGTCAGCGTTCTTAGATATCCGCCGGGATTCTTGATGGCGTCGCCCTTTTGCAGGATCGCGGCAAGAGTAGCGCTTGCCTGGCCCTCCCCCATCACCGTGCAGGCGTCTTCCCAGGCACTCGGGCTGACGCCGAGCAGAGGCCGAATGAGGGTCGCCGTCGCGATGACGTCGCGGACAGTGCGAATATCGTCGCTGGCATAGTCTCCGAAGTCCGGGCAAGCCTCGACAATCAATCGAACTGGAATTGTGTTCGGGGCCTGGGGTTTCAGACTAGGTGCGGTAGCGGTCGGACACACGGGTGCCGCTTCCGGTTCTGGCTCGATGCAGTCGTCTGTAGGATGGACGTGCGCGGTCGCTGGCTTTTGCTCGTGCTGGCCAACGTGTTGACGCAGAATCTCGAAGACGGTCGCGTGAAGCATGGCGAGCTCTCGGGCGAGCGGCTCAAGGGCCTCGCGGGATGGAACGCGCGGAAGGCGGGCCACCAACTGACGGAAATCGCGATGGATGGTCGACCAGTCGGCATCCACGCCGTCCTCGACGCCTGCCGCGATCATCTTGGCAATGTCACGACGGGAGAGTGTGGCCTGCTCTCGCAGCAGATCGAGCGCTTGGCGCTCCTTGGCGACCGCTTCGGCGAGACGAGCAAAGTCATCGGCGCGGGTGACAATCGGGCTGAGGTCAAAGCCGAACGCTTGATGAACGTCTCCGTTTGCCGCTCGCCGAGCATAGCGTTTTCCATTTGGGCTATCGCGTGTCAATCGGCGTTGGAAGGGGACCCCGGATCGGCGTCCAAGAAGGACCCCCTTTGGTTTTTGATCGACGCCGCCGTTGTGGAACGGCACGGAGCCGTAGGCGGAGTGGCGTTCCACAACGGCCTTGGCGGGCTGAGGTCAGATCCTGTTTTTGAAGCGCCAGCTCTCGTTACCGGTCTCGACGATGTCGCAGTGAGGGGGCAGAACAAGGTCTGTTCAAAATCCTGCGCTAAGCTCGAACGAACCCTGAACATTCACGCGGCC
>JARYGW010000308.1:0-6676 GCA_033792295.1 Allobosea sp. | reverse complement strand
CGTCAATAACGGACTCAGGCGCTTCCGGCAGGCGGCGCTTCTGGTCATCGTCGGCTCGTCGCTGCGGACTGCGGCCGCGCTGCTCTTCATCGGATTTGGCGATCGCAGCCTCGAAACCTGGGCCATCGCCTATCTCGCCGCCACCTTCGCGAGCCTCGTCATCGCGCTCGCCGTCTTCCTGCCTCCGGCGCGCTGGCGCTTCGTGCGGGCGCTCTATCCGCGACGCATGGCGGATGCCGTCTTCGCGGGCGCAGCCGACATCGTCTTCTACATCCAATCGGAGCTCGACAAGCTCCTGGTACTCGGCCTCGCCGGCGAGCGGACGGCGGGCCTCTACGCCATCGCGCTCAGGGTCATCGATCTCACCGCCATGCCGGTCCGCAGCTTCAACCAGATGCTGGTGCAGAAGATCATGCAGGATCGCGGCCTCGGCGGAGGAAAGCGCCTCGCCGCCTACGAGGCTGGCATCGCACTAATCTCGATCGCCGGGCTCGTCGCCGTCATCGCAGCGCTGAAGCCTTTCCCGGGGCTGCTCGGCCGCAATGTCTCGGAAGCGGCTTATCTCTTCGCGCCGATGCTGCTGGTGCCGGCCTTCCGCAACCTCGTCGAATACCATGCCGAGCTGCTCTACGCGCGCGAGCGCACCGGCTCGCGCATCGTGCTCCTGTGCCTGCTGACGGCGCTGAAGGCGGGGCTGATCTCGCTGGTGATGACGCGCTTCGCCGCGCATGAGGGCTGGGCGGCCTGGATGAATCTCGTCTTCGGGCTGGTCTATCTGGTTTCGGCCGGCTTCACCTACCGGCTGCTGACACTCAGGCCGAAGCCTGTCTTTCGAACAGCGCTCTGACCTGGTCGAGCGGCTGGCCGATGAAGGACTGCACGCCGATCGCGACCTGCCAGGGTTCCAGCACCTCCTCGAAGCTTTTCAGGAGATCGAAACCGGTCACGTCCTCGGGGAACCAGTAGACCTTGCAGAGTTCGTTCGGATCGGCCCAGTGGCCTGCCGCATCCAGCCCCAGGACGCGTTCGACGTAATAGCCATAGAGCAAATATTCGGAGAATTGCCGGTCGCGGGCGATGGTGGAAACCCAATCGCGCCCGCTG
This sequence comes from Allobosea sp., assembly GCA_033792295.1. Taxonomy (GTDB): domain Bacteria; phylum Pseudomonadota; class Alphaproteobacteria; order Rhizobiales; family Beijerinckiaceae; genus Allobosea. The sequence continues at coordinate 5,572 of JARYGW010000308.1, read as the reverse complement.
AGCTTCTCGACATGGGCAAGAAAGCCGAGAACATGGTCGCGGCGCCAGCTCACCATATTGTTGATGTAGTCCGGTCCCGGATAGGTGGTCGCGCCGAGCCCGAGCACGGCCGAGGCGTTCTCGCACCAGGGCCGGTGGCGCGCCATGTCGGCCGTGATCGCATCGGGCTTGCGATAGAGCCTGACGGCTCCGTCCCGCTCCAGACCGGCCAGGCCGAACGGCCTGACAAACAGCATGTCGGAATCGGCAAAGAGGATGACATCCTCGGTGGCGACCGTGGCGACGGCGAATTTGCGCAATTGCTGGGCGTGCCAGCCCCGCAGCGGCGGCAGGCCGCGGGCCAGGGCACGCATCCCCGTCCAGATCCGCCGCTTTCCCAGGCTGAGCGGATCCGGCCGGGATTTCAGCCAGGACGGCAGAAGCTGCGTTTCCGGCAGGACCCGCCGCTTCGGCCCTTCGAGATCGCGAAACAGCGAGAGATCGCGATCCTCGACCAGCAGATAATGCATGGCGTGACCGCTGACGAAACGATCAATACTGGCGCAGAGCAGGCGGCAACGATCAATGTCGCCCCTGTAGCTCGGCGTTGCCAGGGCATAGCTGAATCCCACGATATTTCGGCCGCCCTATCGACCACCAGCCCAATATTGCCGGGTCATCCGCATCAGAAAGGCCGGATTGCCGAGCACGTAGCGACGCCAGAGGCGGCGCGGCTCGAGCCACAGCCGGTACATCCATTCGAGGCGGGCCTTGCGGATCGCCTCCGGCGCACGCGGCACCTCGCCGGCGAAGAAATCGAACAATGCACCAACGCCCGCGGCCACCGCACAATGCTGAACGTTGAGCTTTCGCGCGATGAAACGCTCCTGCAGCGGGTTGCCCATCGCGACGAGCAGCAGGTCGGGCCGGTCGGCCTTGAGCCCATCGAGCAGCCGGCCTTCCTCTTCCGGTGCATAGTAACCGTGCGAAATCACTTTGAAACGGTGCTGCGGATAGCGCCGGGCCAGCTGCTCGACCGCGCGATCAGCCACACCAGGGCGACCGCCAAGCAGACCGACCGTCAGCGGCCTCGTTTCCATGGCCAGAAAAGCCGGGAAGAAATCGGTCCCGTTCAGATTGGCGGGGAAGGCCGCGCCGTGCAGGAGACAGCTGCCAAGATCGACGCCAATCCCGTCGGCGAGGACGAGGAAGGTCGAAAGACTGCGCTGCAGAGTCGTGTCGCCGCTCGCGACATTGACGAGGTTGGCGTTGCAGAAGGCCAGCTTGACGTGCCCTCCTTCGACGATTGCCTCTCGCAGTTCCGCGATCGCCGCCTCGCGGTCGATCACGGCGATACCGATGCCGCCGATATCGCGCTTGGCGTAGCCTTGGCGCCGGCGCGGTCCGGCGCCGTTTGCAAGAGTGATGGAGAGTGCTGCAGGCACGGTCGTCTTCGGTCCAGAGAACAGAGGCAGGCTCATGGCGACGGAATGTCTTCGTCGAACCAGCGCCTTGGTCAAGGTAAAGTCAAGCGAAAGGTGAACGACACCTTCAATCGACTCGTGAGAGAGAATTAACCGTACTCCCCAAACAAAACCCATGTTTCGTTTCAATCCGAAACGAAAACCTCCCTCTCCCTGTACACCCTTGTCGGGCAGAGTTCCCAGCCTGTCGTAGAGTGGCACGAAGAAGCCGGCATCGTATCGTTTCGAAACAAGCAAGAAACGCTTCCACTCCCATCGCGCCAAGGCGGGTTATTAACAGATTGCATAGCGGGCCCGCGGCAGCCGCAAACGCACATTCTCGCCTCTGGTCGTTGCCGCCGCCGCCCGCTACGGTCGGAATAATAAATGCTGGGAGGCTGCCCGAATGAACCAAATCGATTTAACCAAGCGTGTCGCCGTCGTGACGGGCGGTGCCCAGGGAATTGGCCGCGCCGTGGCCGAGCGCTTCGCGGCGAGCGGCGCGACCGTGGCGATCTGGGATGTCGACGGCGCCCTCGCCGCGAAGGCCGCGGCCGAGATCGGCCACGGTGCGACCGGAACCGCGGTCGACGTCACCGATGCAGCGGCCGTGCAGGCCGCGAGCGACGCGCTGGAAGCCAAGCATGGCAGCGTCGACATTCTCGTCACCAGCGCCGGCATCGCCGGGCCCAATCACAAGACCTGGGAATACCCGCTGGAGGACTGGGCTCGCGTCATGAAGCTCAATGTCGACGGCACGTTGCATTGCTGCCGTTCCGTGATCCCCGGCATGGTCAAGCGCAACTATGGCCGCATCGTCCTCGTCGCCTCGATCGCAGGGAAGGAGGGCAACCCCAACGCCTCGGCTTATTCGGCCTCGAAGGCGGCGGTGATCGCGCTGACCAAATCGCTCGGCAAGGAGCTCGCCGACAAGGACATCGCCGTCAACTGCATCACGCCGGCGGCGGCGCGCACGCGCATCTTCGATCAGATGAGCGAAGAGCATATCGGCTACATGCTGGCGAAGATCCCGCGCGGACGCTTCCTGCTGCCGGACGAAGTGGCCGCGATGGTCGCCTTCCTCGCCTCGGCCGAGAACAGCTTCACCACCGCCGGCGTCTTCGACCTCTCCGGCGGCCGTGCGACCTATTAGGCCGCTTCGCAGGGCGGGGTCCGCAGGCAGTCGCAGCTTCCGAAGGTGTCCGCAGGAGAGCCCTCCCGGATAAGCAGCTTTGCCAAAAAGCGGTTCCCGCTTGCCCACATCCTGCTCTAGCTTGACGGCCATGACGCAAACGCTCCCTTCCGCCGCCGTCCTCGGCGCCCGTGCCTTCGCCGCGCTCGCCGGCCTCAATCGCTTCTCCGACGAGCCCGGCAAGCTGACGCGGCTGTATCTCTCGCCCGCCCACAAGCAGGCGGCGGAATGGGTCAAGGGTGCGATGGAGGTGGCGGGGCTCACGGCCTTCATCGACGCAGCCGGCTCCGTGCAGGGCCGACGCGAAGGCACCGTGCCGGGGGCGCCCGCGGTGCTGATCGGCTCCCATATCGACACGGTGAAGGATGGTGGGCGCTTCGACGGCAATCTCGGCGTCGTCGCCGGCATCCTGGCGGCGCAGGCACTGCGCGACGCCGGGATCAGCCTGCCCTTTCCGCTCGAAGTCGTGGCTTTCGGCGACGAGGAAAATGTCCGCTTTCCGACGCATCTGTCGACCTCGGAGGCACTTGCCGGTGCCCATGATCCGGCCTGGCTCGACGCACGCGACAGCGAGGGCGTGAAGCTCTCCGACGCGCTCGTCGCCTTCGGCGGCAATCCGGCCGGCATCCCAACGCTGGCCCGCAAGCCGGGCTCGGTACAGGCCTATCTGGAAGTGCACATCGAGCAGGGGCCGGTGCTGGAGGCCGAAAACGAGCCTGTCGGCATCGTCACGACCATCAATGCCCAGAGCCGGGCACGCGTGCGCGTCGCCGGCGAGGCGGGACATGCCGGCACAGTGCCGATGACGCTGCGCAAGGATGCATTGACTGCCGCCGCCGAAATGGCCCTGGCGCTGGAGCAGATCGCGGCCGGGCACGAGCTCGCCGTCGGCACGGTCGGCGTGCTGCGGCCGGAGCCCGGTGCGACCAATGTCGTGCCCGGAGCCGCCGAATTCACCATCGACTACCGCGCGCCGAAGAACGAAACGCTCGCCGCGATGGAAACCGAGATTCGCCAACGCTTCAGCACAATCGCGGCGCGGCGCGGGGTCGGACTGGAGATCGCGCCCTATGCCAGGGCCGAAGCCGTGCCGATGGATTCGCGCCTGCAGGACGCCTTCGCGGCCGGCATCGCCCGCGCCGGCAGTAATCTCGCCGCGCGGCGCCTGCCTTCGGGCGCCGGGCACGATGCGATGGCCATCGCGGCCATCGCGCCCGTCGCCATGCTGTTCGTGCGCAATGAGAAGGGCATCAGCCACTCACCGCTCGAGAACATGACCGAGGCCGATGCCGGCATCGCCATCAAGGTCCTGCTGGAAACGCTGCTGGAACTTGCCGGACGTTCGAAATAGAAAGATTCCACCCGCGACACCGCGCACCATTCCGCAGCGGCTGCAAAAGGCCTAGGAGGTGCGCGCCGCAGGAGGCTGGCGATGGATTTCGAGACTTTCTTCCGCAAGGAACTGGAAGAGCTGCGTGGCGAGGGCCGCTACCGCGTCTTCGCCGATCTTGAACGTCAGGTCGGCCGCTTCCCAACCGCCACCTTCCATAGCGAAAGCGGCCCGCGCGACGTCACCGTCTGGTGCTCTAACGATTATCTCGGCATGGGCCAGCATCCGAAGGTGCTCGCGGCGATGCATCAGGCCCTCGACGGCAGCGGTGCCGGCGCAGGCGGCACGCGCAATATCGGCGGCACCAACCATTACCACGTCCTGCTGGAACGCGAGCTCGCAGACCTGCACGGCAAGGAAGCCGCGCTGATCTTCAATTCCGGCTACATGGCGAACTGGGCCTCGCTCTCGACGCTCGCCTCGCATATCCCCGGCTGCATCATCCTGACCGACGCGCTGAACCATGCCTCGATGATCGAGGGCATCCGGCACTCGCGCGTCGAGAAGCACATCTTCGTCCATAACGACCCGGCCGATCTGCGCCGCAAGCTCGCGGCGCTCGATCCGGCACGGCCGAAGCTGATCGCCTTCGAATCCGTCTATTCGATGGATGGCGACATCGCGCCCATCGCCGAATTCTGCGACATTGCCGACGAATTCGGCGCGATGACCTATTGCGACGAGGTTCACGCCGTCGGTCTCTACGGGCCGAGCGGCGGCGGCGTTTCGGAGCGTGAGGGGCTGACCGACCGGCTGACCCTGATCCAGGGCACGCTGGCGAAATCCTTCGGCGTGATCGGCGGCTATATCGCCGGCTCGGCGGCGCTGTGCGATTTCGTTCGCAGCTTCGCGTCCGGCTTCATCTTCTCGAGTTCGCTGCCGCCCGCCGTGGCAGCAGGCGCCATCGCCGCGATCCGCCATCTCAAGGAAAGCTCGGCCGAGCGCGAGCGCCAACAGGACCGCGTGCAGGCCTTGCGGCGCAAGCTCGACGCAGCCGGCATCCCGCATTTGCCCAATCCCAGCCATATCGTCCCGGTGATGGTCGGCGAGGCGAAGGCCTGCAAGGCGATCAGCGACGAATTGCTCGCCCGCTTCGACATCTATGTCCAGCCGATCAACTACCCGACCGTACCACGCGGCACGGAGCGGCTCAGGATCACGCCCTCGCCCTTCCATACGGACGCGCATATCGACGATCTCGTCGCGGCGCTTTCGGCGATCTGGGCTCGCGACGGGCTGAAGCGGGCGGCCTGACGCCGCCTGTCAGCGCCGCCCGCCTCTTTTCGCCACGATCATCAAGACAGCGCAGAGCACCCCGAGGACCGTGGCGATGAAAGCCATGATCAGGGTTCCCGCCCAGAATGCCAGGAAGCCGTCGATCCGGGCCTCCTGGGGCGCCGCAGCGTCATAGATCACATTCACCGGATCACCCACGCGATAGGCGGGTGGATTCGTGGCACAGGATGTCACGAAGGTGACGGCCTGGCCCTGCGCGGTGCGGAAGCTCACGACCGGGCGATAGGTGGAATCGCTGTCGCGCCGCAATTC
>JARYGW010000307.1:278-6678 GCA_033792295.1 Allobosea sp. | reverse complement strand
TGCCGAAATCGCGCGCCGTCTTGATGCCGGCGACCGTGTCGCCGCCGGCATTGGCGAGCGCGATGTAATCAGCCCCCGAGCCCTGTGCGGTCAGGAGCTGCGAGGACAGGTCGACGGCCGGGAAGGCATGGCGGACGGAGCCGACATAGGTGCCGCCCTTGGCGGTGACCAGCGTCTTGGCGTCAGCCTCGAGCTGGTGGCCGAGCGCGTAGTCGGCGGTGACGAGGTACCATTTCGTGCCGGGCTTGGTCAGGTAATTCGCGATGCCGGCGACCTGGACATAGGTGTCCCACATCCACTGGACGATATGGTCGGGCTGGCAGGCGTCGCCGGTGAGGCGGGCCGTCCCGCCCGGGAACAGGCCGACGCGGTTTTTCTCCTTGAGCAACGGCGGGATGGCGAGCTGGAGCGAGGCATTCGACATGTCGGCGAGGACGTCGACGCCCTGCCGGTCGATCCATTCGCGCGCGATGGTCGAGCCGACATCCGGCTTGTTCTGATGGTCGGCCGAGACGACCTCGATTTTCATCCCGGCGCATTCGGCCTTCAGGCAATCATCGACAGCCATCTGCGTCGCGACGATGGAGCCCTTGCCGGTGATGTCGGAATAGACGCCGGACATGTCGGTCAGCACGCCGATCTTAACAGTGCCGCCGGAGATTTCGGCCTGGGCCGCACCGGCCAGGCACAGCGCGGAGACGCCCGCCAATGCAGAGATGATGCGCTTCATGGTTCCTCCCGTATCATTGTTATGATTGCAGTGAGCTTTGCGACGCTGCGCCGGACCTACCAATGCACCATCGGCAGGCCAGCGACGGGTGAGCGGAAATACGGAATGCGCGTGCCCTTCAGGCTGCCGACATAGACAGTCCTGAGGTCCGGCCCGCCGAAGGTGATGCTGGCGCACCAGGGCGCGATCGCGCCGCCGCAAGCGAGCATCAGCTCCGGCGTCGCCTCGTCGCGCATGAAGGCGGCGAGAAAAGCCTTGCCGGCAGCGCTGCCGCGGTCGTCGTCGAGCAGGATGCGCAAGTCACCCGCCGGGGTGATCGCGAAGATCCGATCGGTGAAGACGTGGGTGCCCCAGAGATTGCCATGGGAGTCGAAGGCGATGCCGTCGATGCAGGCGCCGTGATCCTCCGGGCCGAAGGTCTCGCGATCAGTCAGGCTGCCGTCGGGCAGGACGCGCAATCGCGTCACCTTCCCGGCGCAGGTCTCGGCGACGTAGAGCCATTCCTCGTTGGCATCGAGCCTGATCTCGTTGGTGAAGCCGAAGCCGTCGGCGACGATGCGCAGGCGCCCGCCGTCATAGAGCGCGATAGAGCCGTCGCGGACATTCGGGCTGATCGCCTTCATCCAGTTCTTCGTGCGGGTTGAAATCGTCAGCCAGATGCGATCCCGGCTGTCGCGCAGGACGAAATTGACCTTGCCGATCGGTTCGCCATCGATGCTGTCGACCAGCACGCGGGTTGCACCATCTCGCGTCATGATCTCCAGCCGGTCGGTGCCGAAATTGGAGATCAGGATGTCGCCATTGCGCGCGAAGGCGAGGCCGTTCGGCAGGGTGCCCAAGACGAAGCGCGCTTCCTCGTCGGCAGCCTCGGCAAAACCGCGGCTCGCTGCCTGGGTGATCAGGCGCTGCGTGCCGTCCGGCCTGATCTGGACGACGCCGCCGCGTGCGTCGGCACTCCAGAGCGAGCCGTCGCGCTCGGCCAGGATGCATTCCGGTCGTTGCAGGCCTTGGCCGATATAGCGGATCGCGGCGGGATCGACGGTGAAGCCGTCGAGCGGGTTGGGGCGAGACACCATGCCGGGTGCCTCAGAAATTCACCCGATCGCCGCCCTTGAGGCCGAGCGTGGCGCGGGCCTCGTCCGGGGTGGCGATCTTGTAGCCGAGTTCCTCGACGATGCGGCGGATCTTGGCGACCTGCTCGGCATTGGAGGTGGCGAGCTTGCCGCGGCCGATGAACAGGCTGTCTTCCAGTCCGACGCGGACATTGCCGCCCATCATCGCGGCCTGGGTGCAGAAGGCCATCTGGTGGCGCCCGGCGGCCAGCACCGACCAGTGATAGTCCTTGCCGAACAGCTTGTCGGCGGTCCGCTTCATGAACATCAGGTTGTCGAGATCGGCGCCGATGCCGCCGAGGATGCCGAAGATGAGCTGCAGGAAGACCGGCGGCCTGAACCAGCCGCGGTCCAGGCAATGCGCGAGATTATAGAGATGGCCGACATCGTAGCATTCGTGCTCGAACTTGGTGCCGTGCCCTTCGCCGAGCAGCTTGTAGATGCGCTCGATGTCCCCGAACGTGTTGCGGAAGATGAAGTCCTTGGTGCCGGCGAGATAGGGCTGTTCCCAGGGGTGCTTCCAGTCGCTGTATTTCTCCGCCAGCGGATGCAGCGCGAAGTTCATCGAGCCCATGTTGAGCGAGCACATCTCGGGCGCCGCCTTGAGCGGGGCGGCAAGCCGCTCCTCCACGCTCATGTTGAGGCCGCCGCCGGTGGTGATGTTCACCACGGCATCGGTCGCCTGCTTGATGCGCGGCAGGAACTCCATGAATACGGCGGGGTCCGGCGTGGGGCGGCCGTCCTTCGGGTCGCGGGCGTGGAGATGCAGGATCGCGGCGCCGGCCTCAGCCGCGGCGATGGCCTGTTCCGCGATCTGGTCGGGGGTGATCGGCAGATGATCGGACATGGTCGGCGTATGGATGCCGCCGGTGATCGCGCAGGTGATGATGACCTTGCTCACGCGCTTCTCCCTTGCTGTTCTGTTCAAGCCGGCAGGATGGCGACGGCCCGCGTCCAGCCGGCGGAACCGTTGCGGACCTTGACGGGCAGGCAACTGATCATGAAGCCCGTCGCCGGCAGGGCTTCGAGATTGTGCAGCTTCTCGATCTGGCAGTAGCCGGCCTCCCGGCCTGCCTTGTGCCCCTCCCAGATCAGGGAGGCGTCGCCGGTCTCGGCGAAGCGGCGGGCGGTATGGCTGAAAGGCGCGTCCCAGCTCCAGCCGTCGGTGCCGACGACCTTGATGCCCTGGCGGACGAGATGCAGCGTCGCCTCACGGCCGAAGCCGCAGCCTGAATCGATGTAGTCGACCTTGCCGTAGCGGCTGCCCGCGCGGGTATTGGCGACGACGATTTCGAGCGGGCTCAGGCGATGCCCGATCCGTTCCAACTCGGCGTCGATCTCGGCCGGCGTGACGACACGGCCGTCGGGCAGATGGCGGAAATCGAGCTTCACGCCCGGCTGCAGGAACCATTCGAGCGGGCATTCGTCGATCTTCAACGCCGGCGCGCCGCTATCCTGCGTCGGGTGATAATGCCAGGGCGCGTCGACATGGGTGCCGTTATGGGTCGAGATCGTCGCGAGCTCGACGGCCCAGCCCATGCCATCGGGGAGCTGCTCGGGCCTCAGGCCGGGGAAGGCGGCGGCGATGTCCTTCGCGGTGCCCTCATGGGTGCGGTAGTCGATCCGGACCTTCTGGAAGGGCGGATCGGCGGGCACGTCGTTTTCGAGCGGGATCGAGAGATCGACGAGGCGCCCGGTCGGCATCATGCTGGTTTCCTCCTGCCGTCTCGCTATGCTCTGTCGGCATGAGTTTGGACGAACGTCCGACCAATAGCGTAGAATGCGCTTTCTGATAAGAGCCAAATCACGCAGGGCAGGGGTGCTGCGAAGGAGGGATTCGATGGGGGCGCCGACGCGCGAGCGCATTCTCGACGCAGCCGAGCGGACATTCGCCGAGCGGGGCGGTGCCGACGGCGCCTCGATGCGCGATCTCGCCGCCGCGGCCGGGGTGCGGCTGTCGCAGCTCAGCTATTATTTCGGCACGAAGGAAGCGCTGTATCGCGCCGTCTTCGCGCGCCGGGCGGATGCGCTGGCGCTGGCGCGCGGCACTGCGCTCGCCGAGGCCATGGCGGCGTCGGCACCGGATATCCATGCCGTGGTCGAGGCCTTCATCGGTCCGTCGGTGCGGCAGCGTTTCGCGGAAGGCGTGCAGGGTGCGGCTTTCGCGATGATGACGGCGCGGGAGGCGGTCGATCCGCGCGAGTCCGCGCGCGGCGTGCTCGCCGAGCATTTCGACCCGACCGCGACGGAATTTCTGGCGGCGTTCGCCAAGCTCTACCCCCAGGCGTCGCGGGGAGCGATGGTCGACGCCTATCTGTTCATGGTCGGAGCGCTGGTCATGACGATGGCTGCAGGCGACCGCGCGGCGCGCCTCGACGATGAGCGCGGCGCCCTGTCTGCATCTGGCCATGCCGAGACCCTGCTGGGACGCCTGACGCCATTCTGTGCCGCGGGCATCGAGGGGCTGTTGACCGATTGAGGACTCAGCCGCGCAGTCCGTCGACCACCGGCTGGCGATAGGAGAGAGCGGCCGGCACCAGCGCGAACAGGCTGCCGATCAGGGCGAGGCCGAGTGCCGGCAGCACCTCGCCGAGCCCGATGGCAGGAGAGAGCAGGAGCCCTGTCCGCTCCGCGACGAACCCGGAGACGGCCTGCGTGCCCAGCGCTCCAAGACCCAAACCGAGCAGGCAGCCGAGCGCAATCAGCGCGACCATGCCGAGCCAGACGACGAGCATGACATAGCGGCGCGGCGCGCCGAGCGCCCGCAGCACGGCATAGCGCCGGCGCCTCAAGCCGGCGACGGCGAGCAGGAGCAGCAGCACGGACGCCAGGATCAGCACCGTGTTCAACGCGGAGGCGACGACGAGGATGTCGCGGATGTCGCCGATCGCGCCATAGAGCGAGACCAGCACCTCGGCCGGGAAGAAGGCCATGGTGCCGCCCTGGCGGTATTGCCCACGCAAGGCATAGGCACCGGCGACGCTCTTCGGCTTGACGACGATCGCCGGCACGCCGGGGACGCGCTTGCCCTCAAAGGGCAGGCCGATCCTGTCTTCCGTTGCGACAGGGCCGGTGCCAGTCGTCGAACCCTGTTTCCAGAACGGCGAGTCGCTCTTCTCCTCGTCTGAAGCGTGACCGTTGCCGAGGCCGTGGACCTCCCAGACGCTTTCGATCGGCACGAGGATGGCGCGATCCCATGGCGAGCCGAGGCGCGGCAGACGGCCGACGACGGTGTAGCCATGGCCTTCATGCTTGTGCCCGTCCTCCTCCGCATTGGCCTGACCGGGCTTCGCAGTGTGGCCGGCGGCGCCATGGGACGGTGTGATGGTGTCGCTCATCCGGTAGAGGACATCGGCGCCGAGCACGGCATCGCCCTCCGCCGCGAAGAGGCGTCCTTCGCTCGGCTTGATCCGATTCCAGCGGCTGGCGAAGGCTGCCGTCGTGCCGACGATCGGATAGCCGCGGCTGACGTCGCCGAAGGCGATCGGCGCCACCTGCGCGACGCGCTCGTCCTTGAACAGGGTGTTGAGCAGGCGCCCATCGATCAGCGGCAGCGCGTCGGGCTGGAGATAGACCGCCGACATCAGGAGCTGGGTCTGGCTGCCGGGCGCGCCGATGATCAGGTCGAAATCACTGGCGGCGGTGGCGGAACCGTGGCGCAGCGCCCGTTCCTGCCCGCCAATGGCGACACCCGTCGCGATGGCGAGCGCAACCAGCAGGACGATCGCCGGAGCGGTCCAGCGCAAGGCGCGCAGATCGGCCAACACCGTGGGAAATGGATTCATCAGGCGGCCCGGCGCTGCGCGGTCGGAGTCAGGTCGAGGCGCTGGCCGAAGCGGGCGAGCAGCGCCGGATCATGCGTGGCGCAAATCAGCGTGGCGCCGCTTTCCGTGACGGTTTCGAGCAGGAGATCGGCGACCTCGGCGGCGTGGCCGGTATCGAGGCTGGCGGTCGGCTCGTCTGCCAGGATCAGCCTGGGCCGGGTGAACAGGGCCCGGGCGATGGCGACGCGCTGCTGCTCGCCGCGCGAGAGCAGGGCGGCGCGACGGCGCGGATCGGGCAGGCCCATGCGGCGGGCGAGGGCTGCGGCCCGTTCCTTCTCGACGGCACTCAGGCGCCAGCCGGAGAAGCGCGCCGGCAGTGCGACATTGGCGGCGATGTCGAGCTCGGGGATCAGGTGAAAATCCTGGAAGACGAAGCCGATGGTTTCGCGGCGCCAGCGGTCGCGGCCCGACTCGGAGAGTTCCGAGACGGCGCGGTCGTTCCAGAGGATGCGGCCCTGCGACGGTCGCAGCAGGCCGGCGATCAGGTGCAGCAGCGAGCTCTTGCCGCAGCCCGAAGGTCCACTGATGCCGAAGCGGCTGCCCGGCTCGACCGTGAGCGGCGGCATGTCGAACAGGCGGAAGGGCTTTCCGTTGGCGTCGCGATGGTCGAGTGCGAGGTTTTCCAGCGTCAGGCGGCCGGCGGCCCGATCAGGCGAGGGTGAAGCCGGCATCGACGATCCTGATCTGGCTGACGAAGCCGGTCTCGGCGTCGGTGGCAGAGCCGATCTCGAGCC
>JARYGW010000307.1:0-268 GCA_033792295.1 Allobosea sp. | reverse complement strand
CGGTCACCGCGACCTTGCGGCCGGCGCTGACCATCGGCGTCTCCGCCTTCATGAAGACGACGACGATATCGACCGGCCAGTCGGCGTCCGACTGGCAGAAGGGGCAGATCGCCAGCGGCTCGCGCGTCAGCACGAAGAACCGGCTTTCCGGCTTCAGTGGCGGCGCCATGTAGCCGAGCATGCGCACGCTCTGGCCACGCAGGGCCGTGACGCGGTCGGAGAACTGGAAACCCAGCACGCCGAAGGATTCATAGAGCCCGTCGAAGGC
>JARYGW010000306.1:0-6681 GCA_033792295.1 Allobosea sp. | reverse complement strand
TCGCCTACGTCATCGACCTGATCTGCCAGCTCCTGCATCCGTTCATGCCGTTCCTGACGGAGGAGCTCTGGGCGCAGAAGGCGGGTGCCGGTGCGCCGCGCAAACTCGCGGCGGGCGACGCCTCATTGGTCTGCCTGACGCGCTGGCCGGATCTGTCCAGCCTCAAGGACACGGCGGCGGAAGCCGAGATCGGCTTCGTCGTCGATCTCATTTCCGACATCCGTTCGGTTCGTTCCGAGGTCAACGTGCCGGCCGGCACGCAGGCGCCGCTCGTCCTCGTCAATGCCTCTGCCGCGACGCGCGGCACGATCGAACGGTGGCGGCCGATGATCGAGCGGCTCGCCCGCATCTCGGATATCAGCTTCGAGACGGTCGCCCCCTCCCAGTCCGCACAGATCATCGTGCGCGGCGAGGTGGCGGCGCTGCCGCTCGCCGGCCTGATCGATCTCGACGCCGAGCGCTCCCGCCTGACCAAGGAACTCGGCAAGCTCGACCAGGACATCGCGGTCGTCGAGAAAAAGCTCGGCAACCCCGATTTCATGGCGCGCGCTCCGGAGGAGATCGTCGAGGAGAATCGCGAGCGCAAGGCTGCGGCAGAAGCGCGCAAGCTCAAGGTCGCAGAGGCTTTGACGCGGCTGGCCTGAGCCATTACCGCATTGCGGCCACGAGCTTGTCGTCAAATCGACGCGCCCGGGAGAGAGGACTCGCCTTCTCCCCTCGACATCGTTTAGATGCGCGTGGCGCAGTTCCGCCATGCACGATGCGGCTTATGACAGGATCGGTAGAGCAAGACCCATGCTCAAGCGGGCTTATGACTGGTGTGTTTCCTACGCCTCGCATCCGGCTGCGCCCTGGCTGCTTTTCGCGCTGACCTTCGTCGAGAGCTCGATCAGCCCGCTGCCGCCGATTCCGCTGTTGCTGCCGATGTGTATCGCCCGGCCGGACCGCGCCATGTTCTACGCCGGCATCTGCTCGCTCGGGGCCGTGCTCGGCGGCTATGTCGGCTATGGCATCGGCTTCCTGCTCTATGATTCGCTCGGTGCCTGGCTGATCGGCATCTACGGATTGCAGGAGAAGGCGGCCCATCTCATCGCGACCTCGCAGGACTACTGGTTCTGGGTGCTGGTCACCAAGGGCCTGACGCCGATCCCGTTCAAGATCGTCACGATCATGTCCGGCTTCCTGCATTTCGACCTGTGGAAGTTCACGGTCGGCATGGTCGTCTCGCGCACCAGCTTCTTTCTGATGATCGCGCTGGCGCTGCGCTTCTATGGCGATGACATCCGCATCTTCATCGAAAAGCACCTGCCGATGGCGGCGCTGTCGCTGCTCCTGATCGTGGTCGGCGGCTTTTTCATCCTGCCGATGGTGCTCTGAGCGAGAGCCGGATCCGATCGGATTGCAACGCAATCTGATCGGCGCGTGCTCTATCCCTCGGGCATTCGCCGCCTTCCGTTTCGTGACATCGCTGCAACACTGTGGCGGGAACGCTCTGGCGGACCCGGTGTTGCGTTCGCTCGCCGCGAAGCCGCCACAAAGAACGCTCAGCAAAAGGGCACATTAAGTCTTTGAGATATAGACAATTTGAAACGTCGCTCCGCAGCGGGAGCCATCCCACTGGCCGGAGCGCGGTTTCAAGGTCAGCGTTGCAGCGAACCCGATCGACATGGCAGTTTTCAGCCGTGCCAGTCTGGGGGGACAGGACAAGTGGCGATGAATGCGTGTGTGGGCGAGGAGTGGAGGCCGCCGAACCGCCGTCTGAGCGCAAGCTCGGCGAGGCTTCGCGACTCCTCACCGCTCCGCAACATTCAGACGCCCGTGGCCAGTGCCATCACAGTAAAGTGCGCAGTCCGCCTTTCTGATGCCGAACTTGAAGCGCGTCGTAGCCGCGAGATGCTAGGAAACGCCGACAGGACATCCGCAGCGCTACAGAAAGGCGCGAAGAGGGTCGGCCCTGCCGGAGGCGGTGCCCTGACTCACCCAGGAAGGGCGGGCGAAACCCATTGCTATGCGGATATCTGACGTAACCATAGCATGCATGTTGCTGATGCTCGGCGCGCCGCAGGCCGTCCGGGCACAGGACTTTGCCAATGGGCAGCCCCCGCTGCCACCGCGGCCGATTCCCGGAATCGCCCTGCCGGAGCCGGATTCGGCACGCTCCGCCGCTCCCGACGACGCGACCGTCGCTCCCGCTCCGAATACGCCGACGGCGCATAGCGCGCTACCCTTCGTGCCGTTCAGCAGCGCACGCGATGCGTTGCGAGCCTGGATGCGGGACTCCTCCGCCGGGGATCAGGTCGGCGCTGTCCGCGCGCTCGAATACGCCGCTTCGCAAGGTCATTTGACCGCGCAGTACAAGCTCGGCCGGAGGTATGCCGGTGGCGAAGGAGTGCCGACCAACGATCTCAAGGCTTTCGAGTATTTCTCGAAGATCGCGGATGAGAATGCCGATGCCGCGCCCGGCACCGCTGCCGGCCGGATGGTCGGGAGCGCTTTCGTGGCGCTCGGCAGCTATTTCGCCGATGGAATCAAGGGCAGCTATGTGAAGCCCAATCCGGATCGCGCCTTCGACATGTTCAACTACGCCGCTTCCTATTTCGGCGACCCGGACGGCCAGTACAATCTGGCGCGGCTCTATATGAAGGGGCAGGGCACGCCGCGCGACCCGCGCCGCGCTGCGCAATGGATGAAGCTGGCGGCCGAGAAAGGCCATGCGCCGGCTCGTGCAGCCTTCGGCGAGATGCTGCTGCGCGGCGGCGAGGGTGTGCCGCGCCAGCCCGTGCTCGGCCTGATGTGGCTCGCCATGGCCCGCGAGAGTTGCGATCCGGCCCGGGAAGGCTGGATCATCGAGCGCCACGACGCGGCTTTTGCGGCGGCCTCCACGGCCGATCGCACGGCGGCGATGGCGCTGGTCGAGCGTCAGCAACTGGCCAGCGGGGGCGGGCAGCCCGCGCCGCAGCGCTGATCGGGGCTTGAGCGCCATGCGCCCTCAAGGGCGCGCAGCAGACCCTGCAGCATCGGCTTTTCCCGAAAACCGTGCTCCACTTTTCGGGCCGATGCCCTAGTTCAGCTCGATCAGGACCGGAACATGGTCCGACGGCTTGTCCCAGCCGCGGACATGCTTGGCAATCCGCACGCCGGCGAGCCGGTCTGCCGCCTGCGGCGACAGAAGCAGATGATCGATCCGGATGCCGTTGTTCCGCTGCCAGGCGCCGGCCTGATAATCCCAGAAGGTGTAGAGCCCGCCGGCATCGGTGGTGCTGCGCAGGGCGTCGGCGAGGCCGAGATCCAGAAGGCCCCGGAAGGCGGCGCGCGTCTGCGGCAGGAACAGCGCATCGCTCACCCAGGCGCCCGGATCGCGCGCGTCACGCGGCTCGGGAATGACGTTGTAGTCGCCGGCCAGCACCAAGGGCTCCTCATGCTCCAGCAGCATCCGGGCGTGAGCGGCCAGCCGCTTTATCCAGCCGAGCTTGTAGGGGTATTTCTCGGTGTTCGGCGGATTGCCGTTGGGTAAATAGATCGAAGCCAGCCGCACGATCCCCGAACCGAATGGCAGCACGCCTTCGAGATAGCGCGCCTGCTCGTCGCCCTCGTCACCGGGCAGGCCGCGGCGCACATCCTCGAGCTTGCTGCGGCTCAGGATGGCGACGCCGTTGAAAGTCTTCTGCCCATGCGTCTCGACCTGCCAGCCGGCCGCCTCGATCTCGGCACGCGGGAAGTCGGCATCGAGACACTTGATCTCCTGCAGGCAGAGCGCGTCCGGCTCTGCCTCCTTCAGGAAGTCGAGCAAATGACCCAGCCGCTGGCGGACCGAATTCACGTTCCAGGTGGCAATACGCACGAGAGGCTCCGATCTGAGGCAGGCCGCAGGATAAGCGGGATCGTCGCTGGCATGGCAAGCCGCTTTCCACCGCAAACGAAAACTCCCCGCATTGCTGCGGGGAGCCAATGATTTCCGACCGGATTGTCGGGCGCTGTCAGGGGCAGGCGCGAACCACGCCACCGGACGCGATATAAGTCCCGGTTTCGGGGTTGTAGCTACGGAACCGGCGCGAACAATACGCCACCGCATCGGTGTCTGCGGCGCTGTAGCCATAGGCGCGCGGCACGGGCGGAGCATAGACCACCGGCGGCGCGACATAGACCGGCGCCGGTTCATAGTAGACCGGCGGCGGGGGCGGAGCAGCCAGCGCCCCGGCGGCGAGGGCGCCGCCGATGATGCCGGCGGCAATACCGGCGCCGACGGCCGGGCCACGACGATAGCGGTAATAACGCGGGCCATAGCCATAGCGCCGCCACTGGACGTTCTGTACCAGGGCACCGCCATTTTCCGCGAGGGCCGGAGCCGAGCCGGCCGCGGCAGCCAGCGGCGCGGCCGAAGCCGGCTCCGCCAGAATGGTTCCGCCCGCCAGCGCGGCTGCCATGACGAGAGACTTGATCATGACGAAACTCCTTTGTTCTCCAACGGGAGAGGAACTCCGCCTGTTCCCCCGATTGGACACGAACTTATCGATCTGTCGGCCGGGATGGAAGACTAGTGCACGATATCGGCGTAATTTAGTCGTCACGTGATTATGGCCACGCTGTCGTTTCCATGCGGCAGACGGGTTGCGCGCTGTCGATTCTCTCGCCATCTAGCGTTGCACTGCACATCATCCGCACCCTGCATTCGAAGGACGAAGAACTGACCATGTCGCATTCCGGCGGCCAACCCAACGAGACTGTGGCTTACGGCGCGATGAAGCCGCTGCCACTCATCATCTTCAGCTCGCGCTGGCTGCAATTGCCGCTCTATCTCGGCCTGATCGTGGCGCAATGCGTCTACGTCTTCCTGTTCCTGAAGGAACTCTGGCATCTCATCAGCCACGCCGCTTCCTTCAGCGAGCAGCAGATCATGCTGGTCGTGCTCGGCCTCATCGACGTGGTGATGATCTCGAATCTGCTGATCATGGTGATCGTCGGCGGTTACGAGACCTTTGTCTCGCGGCTGCGCCTCGAAGGCCATCCGGACCAGCCGGAATGGCTGAGCCACGTCAATGCGAGCATCCTGAAGATCAAGCTCGCCATGGCGATCATCGGCATTTCGTCGATCCACCTGCTCAGGACCTTCATCGAGGCCGGCAATATCGGCACGTCGGTCACCGCCAACTACACGCCGACCGGCGTGATCCTGCAGACGGTCATCCATGTCGTCTTCATCCTGTCCGCGATCGGCATCGCATGGGTCGACAGGATGACGCTGACGAGCGGCAAGGGGCACTGAGCCGAGACGGCAGGGCGAATCGAGAGGGCGGCGAGTCTTCGCCGCCTTTTTTTATTGTCCGCGCCCGCTGCGGGCGGCGAAGCGGATCGCTTCCTCGGCCGCGCGGAAGAGCGCCTTGGCCTTGTTGATGCACTCCTCCTGCTCGGAAGCAGGGTTGGAATCGTAGACGATGCCGGCGCCGGCCTGGACATGCATCTTGCCGTCCTTCACCACGGCCGTGCGCAGCACGATGCAGGTATCCATCTCGCCATTGGCGCCGAAATAGCCGATGCAGCCGGCATAGGCGCCGCGCGCGTCGCGCTCCAGCTCGTCGATGATCTCCATCGCCCGGACTTTCGGCGCGCCCGAGACGGTGCCGGCCGGGAAGCCCGCGATCAGCGCCGCGAGCGAATCGTGGCGCGGGTCGAGCCGCCCTTCGACGTTCGAGACGATGTGCATGACCTGGCTGTAGCGCTCGACGAAGAAGGAATCGGTGACCTTCACGGTTCCGATCTCCGCCACGCGGCCGACATCGTTGCGGCCGAGATCGAGCAGCATCAGGTGCTCGGCGCGCTCCTTCGGATCGGCCAGCAGTTCCTCGGCCAGGGCCTCGTCCTCGGCCGCGGTCGCGCCGCGCCGGCGCGTGCCCGCGATCGGGCGGATCGTGACGGTGTCGTCCCGTCGCCGGACCAGGATCTCGGGGCTCGAACAGACGATCTGGAAATCCGCGAAATCGAGATAGCAGAGGAAGGGCGCCGGATTGACCCGCCGAAGCGCCCGATAGAGCGCGAAGGGCGGCAGGGCGAAGGGGGCCTCGAAGCGCTGCGACAGCACCACCTGGAAGATGTCGCCGGCGCGGATGTATTCCTTCGCCTTGGCCACCATCTCGAGATATTCGGCCTCGCTCGTATTCGAGGTGGTGATCGGCTCGGGCAAATTGGCGATGTCGATGTCGGCCTCGGCGGGCAGGGCGCCTTCGAGGGCCTGGGCGATGGCCTCGAGCCGTTCCTGGGCGCGCTCATAGGCATGGCGCGCGGCGATGCCCGGCTGTTGCCGGACCGGCGTGACGATGTTGATCTCGTCGCGCACGGCGTCGAAGACGACCATCAGCGTCGGCCGGGTCAGGATCGCGTCGGGGACGCCGGTCCCGGTTTCCTTCGGCTCCGGCAGGCGCTCCATCAGCCGGACCATGTCGTAGCCGAGATAGCCGAAGACGCCGGCTGCCATTGGCGGCAGGCCCTCGGCTTCGGGGATGGCGCTCTCGGCCAGCAGCGAACGCAG
Source organism: Allobosea sp. (assembly GCA_033792295.1). Lineage (GTDB taxonomy): Bacteria > Pseudomonadota > Alphaproteobacteria > Rhizobiales > Beijerinckiaceae > Allobosea. Next base: position 158 of record JARYGW010000306.1, on the reverse strand, counting down.
GCTTTCGAAGGCCGGGCGCGGATCGTCGAGGAAGGCGTCGCCCAGCGCCGGCCGGCAGAGCGAGGCCTGTCCGTGATGACAGCGCCAGATCAGGTCCGGCTCCAGCCCGATCATCGAATAGCGACCACGGACCGCACCGCCCTCGACCGATTCCAGCA
>JARYGW010000305.1:0-6706 GCA_033792295.1 Allobosea sp. | reverse complement strand
AGCCCAAGATCGAGCTAGCGCAGTTGCCGGAGTTTGTTAATCGGCGAGGCGTCTCGGCGCCGATCGGCGTCACAAGATACTGAACTTGCTGACTGGACCGGGGTCCGAATAGCGCGCCGTTTTACACCGACGGCGAGCACCAACCAGATTGCAAAGTCTTTTAGCCAGTCCACAGCAGCCCCCGAGCGTGCGCGCCGGCTGTATCGCAAACGACATCAAGGCCGGAGTCTTCTTCCGCTAGGTCAGGGTTGCGCCGTGCGCATCTCATGCTCGCGCGCCTGGCGTTGATCTGCGTCATCAGAATGCCCCGCTCCACCATCCCCAGGCCGTGAGAGCGGCGAGGGCCGCGAGAACCAGCAGCGACGAGGTGTCGTTCGATTGGCGCATGGCCGGCCCCCACTTTCAGAGAACGAGCGTCGTCGGGAGAGCAAATAGTCGGATGTCCGGAGGCCGCCTCCTTCAGACGAAGGACGTCGCTATGCATCAACGGCTTGTGAGAATGCGGCGGACGGGTCGTCCTGTCGCCATCGTGCTCAGAGCCGGCAAGACGCCGTCGGGCGTCGAGGTCCGCGCCCACATCCGCCGGCTCGTCCGGAGCATCCGCGGACGGTGGCCGGTGACCCGCGTCATCTATCTCTTCGGGCTGACCGGCACGCGACCGCTCACCGCCAAAGTCGAGGCGATCGCCGATGCCGTGCGCACCCGGCGTGCGGTCGAGAACGCCGATCGGGTGAGGGACTTCGCCGAGACCCGTCACAAGGCCAAGGGCTGGCGTCGCGAGCGCCGGGCCGTCGCGCGCATCGAAGCGACCAAACTCGGGCTCGACATCCGCTTCGTCGTCACCAACCTTGCCGCCACGAGCCCGCGTCTCGTCTATGAGACCCTCTACTGCGCCCGTGGCCAGGCAGAGAACCTGATCAAGGCGCACAAGACCCATCTCGCCTCGGATCGCACGTCGTGCCGAAGAGCGGTCGCCAACCAGGTCCGGCTCGTCCTTCACACCGCCGCCTACTGGCTCCTGCTCGCCGTCCGCGACGCCGTCCCGGCGGTCCGCGATCTGGCCAAGGCCGAGTTCTCGACCCTGCGGCTGCGCCTCGTGAAGATCGCCGTCCGGGTCCAGGAAATCATCAGCCGCATTCGCCTCTCCTATGCGGCCTGTCACCCCGAGGCTGATCTGTTCCAGGGGCTCGTCACCGCGCTCGCGCCACGGCCACGTGGCGCCGCCCCATAATCGGCGGGGCCATGAGCGCCCCGACGAACCCAGTCCAACCCTCCAGCGCGTTCTTCATGTTCAGTCCGCCCATGCGATCAAAGCACGCAACAGCGGGCCATGTCGGCGGCCCACAGGCTCAATCACCCAAGCCTTCATGAATACAATGAGCTAGGCCAGCAGAGCCTACCCGATCCGACCGCCAGGCAGGGGGGCGGCATCATCTCGGAATCAGGGGGCGGATAAATCTCGGAACGAGGGGGCGACTTCATTCATCAGCACGATGGCGACGTGATAGCTGAACTGGAAGATATCTTTCGCGGTAAGGCGATCTGAGCCTGCCAAGAGGGTTCGGCGTCCGAAACCGCGAGCGTGGCCTGCTTGCCAGGTCTTAGGCAACTTCGCAAGCGACGCCTTTTGCGGCTGGCGGCAATGCGAATTCGGAAAGATGACGGCACCGCGCTGAGACTTTCGCTCCTGATCGGAATGCTGTTTCGAGATTCGGGAAACCGAACTATATTTCGCACATGATGGTGGCAACGCTACAGAGCAGGAAGATGGCCGAGACCTCTCGTCGCAAGAATGCGGCGGCGGGGATCATCGACAATTTGCGTGCATATGCCCTTAGGGAGGGCGGCCGCTACATCGTCTTCGGATCGTCAACGTCAGGCGAGATGCGTTACGACAGTGACATCGATGTCCTCGTCGATTTCCCTCCTGAGAAGGCTGCTGCTGCCATTGTCTATGTGGAGGACGTTTGCGCGGAGCATGCCATCCCCGCAGACATCCTCGATGTCGCGACGACGAAGGAGACCTTCGTGCAGCGAGCGCGAGCCAGTGGGCTGTGCCTGCCATGACGGATGCCAGGTGGGTTGAAGTCGAAGACGACTTTGCGTCGGCCTGCAAACATTTCCGCAACGCCGCCCGTCTTTATGACGAAGGCGGGTTCGAAGACGAAGGCCTCAACGGATACAAATCCGAAATGGCTCTTCAGCACGCAATGCAGTCAGGTCACACCTCACTAGAGGGGGCGTTGAAACGCATCCTGGAAATTCTCGGAGAGGAACTTCCGAGCGGAGCAAACTCGCATGCTGACCTCATAAAGCGCGTGACCCGATCGCTTGAGGTGGAAGGCCACGAACGCCCGGCAATCCTATCGGGAAGCGTCGCGAGAGATGTGGACGAGTCCAGGCGGTTCAGACACCGGGCCACTCATGACTACGACAACTTCGAAGCGGATCGCGCTATGCCGGCAATCGAAGCTGCGAGACGTCTGGCCGAAAGCCTCGGCCCGGCGATCGAAGCTTTCAAGGCCGTGATCGACCCGCCATCGTCTGGCTGTAAGCGCTAGACTGCCTCCATCGCGGCACGCTGCCAACGATGGCGATCGACAGCGCAGCAAATCGCATGGTCGGCGCTGAAGCGACCAGCGCCGGGTTCGTGGCGAGAGGCGCGCCGGATTGCTTCTCGTGCGTTGCCTCACCGACGGCGCTTCAAGGTCCGAGGTTCGACGGCCGGCTCATCAGTCAGCGGAGGCAGCGAAAGCTTTTTAATCGCATCTGTCGCTTGCTGAAATTCCGGTCCGTCGGAGTAGATGCTCAAGGTGGTTCCCTCGCGCTCGTGCCCCACAATGGCGGATATCAAGGTGCCGGGGACGTAAGCTTGTTCGAGTCGAGTGCTGAACCAACGCCGGAAGCTATGAAAATTCACCCTTGAGCGTCGCAGCTGCAAGATCCTAGCCTTCTCAGTCACGGTCGCTGGGGTTCTGGGGTCGTATTCCATACTGCCATCGGACGCGCGTTTGATCCGGATGTAGCGGTCATCGACGCCACACGAACGGCGGAACTCTGTAAACTGATTGCTTGCCTTGAACGAGCGCTCCCGCATGCTGTCTTCTTTCTTGACCGGCGGCCATTCCGGGAAAAAGTCATCGGAGGGCTCTTTTCCCTTTGTCCGGCGCAGCACGATTTCCATCAGGTCAGGATGGATGGGGACGTGGCGGTGATCGGTTTCCTGCTTTTGCGGCTTGAACTCGAAAGCCCCGTCCAAAATGCTATCGACTTTTAGATCGACAATTGCATCAAGTCGGGCGCCGGTCAGGGCGCCAATCATGATCAAGTCGCGCATCTGCGGTGTGGGGTTGGCCATCAGCATGCGGCGAATCTCGTCGTTTGTGAAAGGTCGCTCCTTCACGTAATCGGGTTTCTTTCGCACAGGGATTTTGCAGCCCAGCCAGATATTGACCTCTGCGATCTCACGCACGCGTAGATATTCCCAATATGCTGAGAGCCTGGTGACGTACTTCTTCCGAGTAATTGCGTCGAGGTTGGTACCGGGCTCAAGGCGGTCAACATAAGCATCTTCTTCTGGTCGTTGGGGCTTTGGGCCCATTTCCAGAGCAAATCTAGCGGCGTGTTTCGGTCGCAACTCCTCGACGACAGGCCGAATTCCTTCCTTCGCGCACCACTCCATTAGGTATTGCAAAGCTCGATTGTCATCAGCGCGGGTTCGGAACGAGACCGTGAGTGTCGCCATATACGCCTTATGGTGGCGATCGATCGGCGTTCCATTTGACAGGACGACGGCCCGAAATTCATCCGCAAGCGCTATGTTGCGGGGATCGTAGACGGGTATCTTAGGGGGCCAAAAAGAGTCATCTTCGTCGGCATCGATATAGGTGAGGGGGCGTCCCAAAATCCGGTCGGTCTCCTCTTCCACGATCTCCATGATGGCCGCGACATTCTCCGGCGATGGGTGATCATGTCGTGAGTCTCGGAGCTTCCGGGCCTTTTCCATTTGGGAGTCGCTCTTCGCCAGAATTTCGGAGCGTGCGTGCTCGATTTTTGCCCGTAGTGCCTTAATGACTGGACCCTTGACCCGGTTGGCTTGGCTAAGACTATCGGTTTGAAGCGACTGCTTCAGCTTCGACCCCAGGCGGTGGTGGAGCTCGCGAGGAACCGCGATCACAACCCGTCAGCGTCCCCCGTGCCATTCCAGAAAACTTGTATCCCGCGATTTCGATGCCATAACTTACCTGCCTAGCGCGTACCCAGAGACGTACCCAGGTGCGTACCCATGTTGAGTACCCTAAGCGCTTGAAGAAACGTTTAATTCATCCTTGGCAGGAACTTAGAAGTCGGCCGGATCGGGTCCCCTCAGCTCCACCAGGCCAAATCGGTGTGCGACCGAAACCGAATTAGCATAGCAAATTCATGCGCTTACGGGAAGCCGGAAAAATCCGGCGTACCCATAGCTGTACCCCGCCGTGTACCCATCTGAGCCCGGATTATTTTGCTGTTCGTCGGTCCCTCAAAAGATTGAGCCGATGATTCTTGATTTCCGCTCATCCAGGCGTGCCTCAACGGCGCCGACACTCCGAAGCCACGACCTTGTAAACGCCGCTCTTGCGTCGGCCGGCTCCTGTGTGATGTCAGTGCTTCCCTGATACGGCCGGCTGCGTCACATACGCATAAACCACAAAGCAGCGATGCTCTTTTAGGTGCTGTGTCTTTCTGCGCAGATGCGACCAGCTCGGGTAAATCGAGCGTTGGGCGGGGGCACATGCGCGCAGTTCTGACTTGGGTGTTTGCTCTTGTGGCCATCACACTGAGCTTCCCTGGACCGTCGGATGCGGCCGACATCTCGGCGATCCCCGGGACGAATGGCGGGCCCGCCATCATCCTTGTTCGCGGGGAGCTGGCGACCGGGGACGACAAGGCCTTTGCCAATGTAGCTCTCGTGCATTCGTCTGCCGTCGTCCTTTTCGACAGCAATGGCGGGCTGCTCCTGCCTGGCCTTGAGATCGGGAAGGCCATCCGGCTGAAGGGATTTGCGACGGTCGTTCCCGAAGGCTTTCAGTGCGCCTCTGCCTGCGCGCTGGCCTGGCTTGCCGGCACGCCGCGACTTCTGTCCCCCAGCGGCCGGGTTGGCTTCCATGCGGCCTATCTGGAGGAAAACGGAAAGCTGATGCCGACGGCGACCGGAAACGCACTGGTCGGTGCGTATCTCAATCAGCTCAACCTGCCGACTTCGGCGGTGATCTACATCACATCGGCGCCGCCGGAAGGCATGCGTTGGCTTAGCCTGGGGGACGCTCAACAGAACGGAATCGAGGCTCGGAAATTCGATCCGGGTTCATCGGGAAAGGGGCCGGATGTCGCTTCGAGCTCGCCGCAGGCATCTCCTTCGTCACAAACTGCTCTCCCTGCCAGCTCCCCACCGACGCCTACGGCGTCAACAGCAATTTCCGACGCCCGCCCGGTTCGTTCGCCGCCGGGGACGTTTGCCGAATATCCAGCTGCGGTCCTGGCCGGCCCGCGAACCGCTCCCGTTTTGGATACACCCGAGAAGCGGGCTTACCGCACGCGATTGCGCACGGCCGCTAACGGATCGTCGAACTTCGCCGGGCGCTTCGCTGTCGCCGAATGGGGCTGTGGAACTTCGTGTCTGACCGGCGCCGTCGTCGATCTGCAGACCGGCAATGTCGTTTTCTTCCCGGGCACGTTTTCCGGCTGGGGTTTGGTGGACCCGAAATTTAAGGCGGCCGAGTACCGCTTGAATAGCTCGCTCATCGTTCTCTCGGGCCAGGTCAACGAGGAGGGCCCGATTGGCTCTCACTACTTTCACCTGTCGGATGGCCAGTTTCGCTACCTGGGGACGGTCGTGACCTCAAACGATTTCAAGACGCAGCTTGGAGCAAGGTGGCTTCTAGATGTCGCTGGCCGAGTAACTCCAAAGCCTTGGGCCACGGTCTCTGCAAGCACCGCCGACACTCTCAACGGCCGGATCGCCGAGTTCGCATGCGGAGACAATTGCTACCTCACCGTCGTCGATGATTTCGGCAAGAAACATGACGGTCTATGCGTGGCACCAGCGTGCGAAGCATGGAACAAGGCTGCGGCAATTCCGGCAGCCCTTAAAGGGCGTCAGGTCCTTGTGAGGGTAGGGATGGGCGTCCAGACAGATGCCGGTGGAACCGAGCAGGGCCGGATGCTGTCCTTCCGTGAAATCACGGTTTATCCCGCAAGCGGGTCGACGCAGCCTTGAACTGAGCGGCGAGGTCTCCAGTTGGCCCTGATGTATGGACCGGCTGCGTTTCACAACGGGTTCGGCACGGTGACGGAAGTCGCTCATATGTATCCGGCCTACTGATCGGCTCGTGGGCCGTGGCCTTGATGGGAGTACGCGCGCACCTTTGGCCTCATTAGCAGATCGGCCGTTCAGGGGCCAAAAGGGCCACCAGGCTCAGGGTGCGCATATTTGAATCCGTTCCATGCCTGCTCCGTCGCGAACTCCTTGGGGCGCTAGATGGCGACAGCCTCCCCGTGCGCGTCGAACGACCTGCCGTTGCGCAGAACGCTCCAGCTGATGCGAGCGAGCTTGTTGGCGAGGGCCGTTGCCAGCTTGTTGCGGTGAAGCCGCGGAGCCGCTTCCTTCAACCAGGTTCCGAAGCTGAACTTCTCCCAGTTCTGCGGTCTCATGATGATGACCTTCGCG
>JARYGW010000304.1:0-6797 GCA_033792295.1 Allobosea sp. | reverse complement strand
TGGGTGTTTCATGAAACCGGAGGTGGCGTATGCGGCGACGACAGTTTGGGCGTGAGTTCAAGATCGAGGCGGTCCGCCTGATCAAGGATCGCGGAGTGAGTGTGGCGCAGGCGTCTCGGGACCTGGATGTCCATGAGAACCAGTTGCGCAAATGGGTGAAGCTGTTTTCGGCCGATCCTGCGCAGGCCTTTCCCGGCCACGGTCAAATGAAGCCGGAGCAGCTTGAGATCGAGAAGCTGCGGCGCGAGGTGGCCAAGCTCAAGGCGGAGCGCGACATCCTAAAAAAGGCCGCAGCCTACTTCGCGAAGGACGTGACATGAGGTTCACGTTCATTGCGAAGCACCGGGGGATCTGGCCGGTGGCATGGCTTTGCGAAGCGCTGGATGTGTCGCGCTCGGGCTTCCATGCCTGGCTCAACCGGTCGCCGAGCCGGCGTGCACGCGACGACGAGGAGATCGGCAACAGGGTCCGGGCAAGCTTCCTTGGTTCAGATCGGACCTATGGTGCCAGGCGTGTCTGGCGGGACGTGCTGGCGGAAGGAATCGATTGCGGCCTGCATCGCATCGAGCGGCTGATGCGTGTCCAGGCTTTGCGTGCCAGGCCGCGTCGGCGCAGCCTGCCCAGGGATGAGGGCCAGCGATCGGCCATCGCGCCGAATACGCTCGGCCGGGAGTTCCATGCCGAACGGCCGAACCAGCGCTGGATCGCCGACTTTACCTACATCTGGACCGCCGAAGGTTGGCTTTACGTTGCAGCCGTCATCGACCTATTCTCGCGCCGGGTGGTGGGCTGGTCGATGAAGGCCGAAATGACCGCCGGGCTCGTGACCGATGCGCTGATGATGGCGATCTGGCGCTGGGGAAAGCCGGATGCCCTGCTGCATCATTCGGACCAGGGCAGCCAGTATGCCAGCGAGCAGTTTCAGAAGCTCATGACCGACAATGGCGTCACCTGCTCGATGAGCCGCTCTGGCAATGTCTGGGACAATGCCGCGATGGAGAGCTTCTTCTCCTCGCTCAAAACCGAGCGGATCAGAGGCAGGGTATACCGGACACGCGACGATGCTCGTGCCGACGTGTTCGATTACATCGAGCGGTTCTACAATGCCGTTCGCAGGCACTCGACCATCGGCTACATCAGCCCGGTCGAGTTCGAAAAGAAGGCCGGGTTAGCTTAACTGAGTGTCCACGAGACCGGCAGCAGGCCATGATGGCTATGGCGCCTGGAGGCGAGAATCCGCGGTCAGACATCAATCCACTGGCCCGTTCGATCGGGCTTAGGATCCGTCGCTTGAATGGCGCTGCTGAACCACTATTGAACTTGAGAAGACGAATGCTGGAGCATGAGACCCAAGCGGTGCTGGGTCGACGCTCACCAAGCACCGACAGGGCGAGTGCATTTGGTGCGAGACACTATCAGCCTCACATCACGGCGCTTCGTCCAGGCGCGGTTTCGGATCCCGATCTCTCGAAGTTAGGCAAACTCGTTCGGCAGCACATCGGTTCGATTGAGTTCGATCGCCTCGTTGTTCGTTTTACACCCTCCCAGTCATAGCCTGGATGCAGCATGATTAGCCTCGCGGACGCACCGGTTGCCGCTCTCCTGGAACTTCATGCCGACGTGTTGGCGGAGTTGAAGCGACGCGAGGTTGTCCGAAGTGCGAACAACCCAACTGGAGACTATGGCGAGTTACTTTTCTCCAGGGCATTTGATTGGACGCTGAACGCCAACTCGTCGGCAGACGCGGATGCGCTTGGTGCGGATGGAACGCGCTATCAGATCAAGTGCCGACGCCTTGCGTCACCGAAGGGGTCACGCCAACTCGGTTTCATCCGTCGGCTCCCAGAGCGCCCCTTCGACAAACTTGCGGCAGTCCTGCTTGACGCGCGTTTCAGAGTCATACGAGCAGCGATTGTCCCGTTCGAAGTGGTCGAACCGCGCGCGGCCTATGTGGATAGCGTGAAAGCCTGGCGCTTCATTCTTCGAGATTCTATTTGGGACCTGCCGGGCGTGCTCGACGTCACCGGCGAGCTGCGGGCAGCGGAAATAATGATTTGAGCCGGTCCGGGGTTACATCCGACCCAGCCACAGCCCCGCCACGCCCGGCACGATGCGAACGTGTGACCTTTGCCGTCTCGGGCTCTTGCTCAAATTCGAAATCCCGCATTGCCGAAGCGGCGATCTCACCGGCGGACATGCTGCAACGCATCAACCTCTGGGATGATATGCCGGTTCAATCGGGCGGTGCTTAATCGGCTCGGCTGCCATTCGCTCAGATCGGAAAGCGAGCGGGCTGCCCGCAAAAAATGGGGACGGTCATGAACATCAGCACCAAATGGCTTTTCTCGGCACTGCTCGGGGCCACCGTAAATCTCGCCACGGCGCATGCAGGGGAATTGAGGGTTGGCATCGAATGCACGTCGTTCCCCTTCAACTACCGCGATGCCAACGGCAATTATGCCGGCTATGACGTCGATGTCGCCAACGAGATCGGCCAGCGCCTCGGCGACAAGGTCGAGTTCGTCTGCCAGAAATGGGATGGGATGATCCCGGCCTTGTTGGCCAATAAATTCGATCTGGTCGTCGCCTCGATGGGCATCACCGAAGAGCGCCAGAAGAAGATCGACTTCTCCCGGCCCTATCGAATCTCCGTCGGACGCTTCGTCGCTCCGACCGGTGCCAAGCTCGCTCTGTTCAAACCGGACGGCACGCTCGACCCCGAAGCCTTCAAGTCGATCAAGGTCGGCTTGCAGCGCTCGACGACCTATGACGACTGGCTCAAGGCCAAGATGCCGAATGCCAGTGTCATGCGCTACGACACCGTCGAAGCGCTGTTCCTCGACATCAAGGCCGGCCGCGTCGATACAATCATGACAAACCCGATGAAGGCGCATGATGCCTTCCTCAGCAAGCCGGACGGTGCAGGCTTCGGGTTCGTGGGACCGGAGATCAGCGACGACAAGCTCTTCGGTGCCGGTGCCGGCGTCGGGCTGCGCAAGGGCAACGAAGCTCTTCTGGCCAAGATCGACAAGGCCATCGCCGGCATGACCGATGACGGCTCGCTCGATCGGTTCAGCAAGAAATACTTCCCCTTCCCGATCTATCCGCGGGACTGGAAGCCAGCCACGACCAACTGAACCCCTGCGCCGCGGCCGGCCCGACGAGGCTGCGGCGCCCCCGCCTCGGTCTAATCGTCGCATGGGATCGTGATGCTTGAGGAATTGTGGCGGTGGAGCGGACCCTTCCTGCAGGGTTCACTCGTGATCCTGCTGGTCTTTTTGGTTTCGCTGGTGCTGACCGTGATCTGGGGCCTGATCGGGGCGAGCGCGAAGCTCTCAAACAACCGCGTGGCACGCGGCGCGGCCAATGCCTACACCGTGATCTTTCGCGGAACACCGGAATTCCTCGTTCTGCTCCTGCTCTATTTCGGCTCGGCCATCACCCTGACGGCCCTGGCGAAACTCCTCTGGCCGGAGACGCGCTTCGTCGACCTCTCGCCGTTCTGGGCCGGCTCGATCGCCATCAGCCTGATCGTCGGCGCCGCCGCGACCGAGACCTTTCGCGGCGCCTTCCTGGGCGTCGATCAAGGACAGGTCGAGGCCGGACGCGCCTTGGGGCTACGACGCTTTCAGGTCTTCATGCTCATTCGCCTGCCCCAGATGTGGCGCCTCGCGTTGCCGAGCTTCGGCAATCACCTGAACTCGCTGGTCAAGGATACCGCCCTGATCTCCGTGATCGGCCTGCAGGAGATCATGTTCACCGCCGATATGGCCGCATCGACGAACTCGATGCCCTTCGCGATGTATTTCACCGTCGCGCTGATCTATCTCGCCTTCACCACGGTGGTCACCGCAGTGATCCGCCGCCTCGAGCGCCGGGCAAACCATTTCATGTTGGCCGCCCGATGAGCTTCGACATTCCGCTGATGGCGCTGAGCTTCCCCCGCCTGCTGGAGGGGTTGCGCATGACGTTGAGCCTGCTCGCGGTCTCGCTGGTCTTCGGGCTCTTGATCGCGCTCGCGACCAGCTTCGCCCGCAACACGCGCTGGCTGTCCTGGCCGGCCGAGGCTTACGTCTACTTCTTTCGCGGCACCCCGCTGCTGGTGCAGCTGTTCATGATCTATTTCGGCTTGCCGCAGTCCGAATTCATCCGGACGAGCCCGTTATGGCCGCTGCTGCGTGAGCCGTTCTGGTGCATGTGCCTGGCGCTCTCGCTCAATAACGGCGCCTATGTCGCGGAAATCATCCGCGGTGGCCTGCTTGGTGTCGGCAAGGGACTGAAAGAAGCCTGCTGGGCGCTGGGTCTCAGCCGCTTCCACCGGCTACGCTTTGTTACGGCGCCGATCGTCCTGCGCCTCTGCCTGCCGGCCTACGGCAACGAGATCGTCAGCTTGCTCAAGTCGACGGCCCTGGCGAGCACCGTGACCTTGCTCGACGTGACCGGCATCGCCCGCACGATCGTCGCCGAAACGTTTTCTCCCTATGAAATCTTCATCTCCGCTGCGTTGATCTACCTGGTCCTGACCTTTCTCGTGCAGACGATCGTCGCGCATTTCGAAATCAGGCTCAACCGGCACGCTCAGCGTTGAACGCCGCTTCACCGCCGAGACCTGCCATGCCAAGCTCCCCAGTGCCCGCCGATTTCCTGCCCTTCGCGCACCGCCTGGCCGATTGCAGCGGCGCCATCCTGAAACGGGCCGGAGCCGCAGCGCAGAGCTTCGACAGCAAGCATGATGCAAGCCCGGTCACCGCAATCGACCGCGAGATCGAGACGGCATTGCGCGGAGCGATAGCAGCGGAGCATCCGGACCACGGTATCCTGGGCGAGGAGTTCGCACCGACCAATCTCGACAAGGAATGGGTCTGGGTCCTCGATCCGATCGACGGCACCAAGCAGTTCATCGCCGGGATTCCGCTCTACGGCACGCTGATCGCCCTTGCCCATAACGGCATTCCGGTGCTCGGGATCATCGACCACCCCATCACCGGGGAACGCTGGAGCGCCGCCGACGGCACGCCCGCGATCTGCAACGGCCGGGTCGTCACGACGCGGACATCGGAAACTCTGTCGGGAACGCTGATGTTCACCACCAGCCCCGAGCCCTACGATCATGACGAGTTCCGGGCCGTGTCCGCTTTGCGTGCACGCGCGGCCTGGTGCGTCTATGGCGCGGGTTGCTATGGTTATGCGCGCCTCGCCAGCGGCCAACTCGATATCGGCATCGAAGCGGGACATGACCCGTTCGATTACTGCGCGCTCGCGCCGATTATCCGCGCGGCCGGCGGCGCAATCAGCGACTGGGAGGGCAGACCTCTCGGCCTGACATCCGGACAGCGCTTCGTGGCCAGTGCCACGCCCGCGCTCCATGCCGAGGTGCTGGCAACGATCGCCCGGGAAATGCCGGCCTCGGTCACACCCGCCCCCTGACGGGGCGACACCATCGTCGTAGGACAAGCCGCAGCAACGCTGCGGCTTCGCGAAAATTCAGCCGGCACCAGGCTGGTCCCATCGGATAAGGACCCATCCACCGTCCCGATCACCGGAACGATGGAGGCTCGGACGATCGCGCGGATGGCGCTCCTATGCGACCGCCTTGGCGCTGGCCATCGTCTCGCGCAGGGCGGCTGAGATCGCAGCCAGCCCGCCGCGCAGTTCGTCTTCCAGCGGCCACAGGAAGCCGATCCGGAAATAGCAGCGCGGCATGTCGAACCAATGCCCCGGACCGACATAGGTGCCGTGTTTTTCGAGCAGCGTCGTATAGAACCGATCGAAGTCGAAAGCGGCGTCGACCTTCATCCGCGGGAAGCAGACCACCCCGCCTTTCGGCTCGACCCATTCGATCAGCGGCTCGCTCTCGACCCAGTCGCGCATGATCTTGAGCCGCTGCTGCATCACGGGCGCGAGTTCCGCCAGGAATTGATCGCGACGCTCGAGCATCGAACCAGCGATCCATTCGTCGATGACGCTGCCACAGATCCCGATCTGCTCCTTGGCGGCAAGGAAGGTCTCATAGAGCGCGGGGTCGCGGGTAATGATCCAGCCGACGCGAATGCCGGGAATGCCATAGGCCTTGGACAGCGACGAGACGCTGATCACACTGGGGCTGAGGCTGGCGGCGACCGGGAGCTGCTTGTCGTACTGAAGGTCGCGATAGGTCTCGTCGACGAGCAGGCGGCAACCGCGCGCCTCGACCAGCGCGATCAGCTGCCGCAGAGCGGCTTCGGAGATCATCGTGCCCGTCGGGTTGTGCGGGCAGGTGATGCTGACATAGCGCGTGTTGGGCCGGATCGCGCGGGCGATGGCGTCGATGTCCAGCCTAAAACCGTCGTCGAACTGCTGGTCGATATAGGTGATGTCGCAGCCGATCGCCTTCGGCGTCTCGATATTGGTGGCGTAATTCGGTCGGACCACCACGAGATGCCCGCCGGGCGACAGGAGCGAGGTCGCTATGATGAACAATCCACCGGCGGCACCGGCGGTCACCAGAACCTGATTTGGCGTCAGGTCTTGGCCTTGCGCCGCGATCAGTTCGCGCAGGCGCGTCTCGCCGCGATGCTCGCCATAGAACAGCGTGAGGTCCGGCACCGTGAAGCCCCCGCCCCGCAATGTCTGGTCGCGGATGGAGCTCTCCGAAAGATTGAAGCGAATCCGATCGTAGCCATATTCTTCCGGCGCTTCGGTCTCGATCACCATGCGAGCGTATTTCATTGGCCTTGTCCGCTGTCGTTGGCTGCAATCCTGCATGCTTCATTGTGACAGAGGCTCGTCCTCGCCTATCCTCCCAGAGAAGGATGGCG
>JARYGW010000303.1:0-6800 GCA_033792295.1 Allobosea sp. | reverse complement strand
AACCGCGCCGCATCCATCATGGAGCGCATGGAGAACGAGGGCATCGTCGGGCCAGCCAACCACGCCGGTAAACGCGAAATACTCGTCGAGACGCAAGGCCACGGCGACGACGAATAGCCGCATCGCCATGTCGGAGGGCTTGCACAGGCGGGTTCCGGTCCTCAAATTGCCATCACGGTCCTGCAACCTCGGTGGTGCGGACGGCGTTGTGACCCGTAGGATGCGGCCTTCCGCGCGGTGGCCAGAGCCGCCACATATCATGTCCGGCGAGAAGACCGCCGCGGCACAGGGAGTGGAGCAGATTTGCTCATGAAAGTGATCCCGATCCTTCGGGCGTCGGTTCTGACGGCGGCATTGGGTGGCGGCCTCGCGGCAGCGCAGGCGCAGCCACTGCAGTTGCAGCCGCCGCAGCCCGCCGCAGCCAAGCCGGCAGCAGCCAGACCGCGTCCCATCCCCCTGCCGCCGGTCCGCCCCGCCGATCTCGGCCAGTCGCGGACGGCATCGAACGAAACACCGGCAGCAGCCACCAGCCCCGTGACCGCGACGAACGCTGCCCCAGCTGTCGAGGGGGCGAAGCCGGAAACCGCCAAGCCGTCCGCTGCGCCTGCCAGGACGAAACTTCCCCCGCCCGCGACGCAGGAAGAGGCGATCGAGCGGCTCAACGCCTATCTCAACAGCTTCACCACGCTGCAGGGCAATTTCATCCAGTTCGCCAATAATGGGAAGCGGCTGGAGGGCCGTGTCTACATCCAACGCCCCGGCAAGATGCGTTTCGAATACGAGCCGCCCGCGACGACCGAGGTTATCGCCGACGGCACCTCCGTCGCCGTGCGCGACAAGCGCCTGGGCACGCAGGACGTCTATTCGATCGGCCAGACGCCGCTGAAATTCCTTGTACGCGAGAAGATGGACCTGAGCCGCGAAGGCACCATCACCGGTGCCAGCGTCGATGGCGACATCCTGTCCGTGCGGATCGAGGACCGCTCGACTCTCGGCGGCACCTCGAAGATCACGCTGAAGTTCGACCTCGTCGCCAACGAACTGCGGCAATGGGTGGTGATCGATCCGCAGGGCTACGAAACTGCGGTCTCGCTCTACAATCTCAGCCTCCAGCGCCGGGCCGACCCGAAGAATTTCGTGATCGACCACCAGCGCACGCTCTGACGCGGCTTGCCTTTTTGGGCCTGACGACCCAGTTTCCGGCCTCCCTCTTTGCCGGAATCTTCGCGTGCAACTCACCGTTACGAGCTGGAACATCAACTCCGTCCGCCTGCGCATCGGCATGGTCGGCGAGTTCCTCACCCGCTACGCGCCCGATGTCCTCTGCCTGCAGGAGACCAAGACGCCGGATGAGCAGTTTCCGGCCAAGGACTTCCACCGGCTCGGCTATGTCCATCAGGCCTTTATCGGCCAGAAAGGCTATAACGGCGTCGCCATCGTCTCGAAGCTGCCCTTCAGCGAGAAGGAAGTGATGTCGATGTGCGGCCGCAACGACGCCCGGCATATGACGGTGACGCTCGACAAGGCGGCCGGAGCCGCTGCCGGCATCGCAATCCATAACTTCTATATCCCCGCCGGGGGCGATATCCCGGACCCGGCCAAGAATGACAAATTCGCCCACAAGCTCGCTTTCCTCGACGAGATCGGCGCCTGGGGCGTGACGAAGAAGCCGACCGACCGGCCGGCCATCCTGCTCGGCGACCTCAACATCGCCCCGCTGGAGCATGATGTCTGGAGCCACAAGCAGCTTCTCGACGTGGTCAGCCACACCCCGATCGAGACCACGACGCTGGAAAAGCTGCGCAGCGAACTCGGCTGGACCGATGCCGCGCGCACGCTGCGGCCCGAACCCGAAAAGCTCTATTCCTGGTGGAGCTACCGCGCTCAGGACTGGGAAGCCTCCAACCGCGGCCGCCGGCTGGACCATATCTGGCTCTCGGACGCGCTGAAGCCGACACTGCGCGATCTCTCCTTCCTGCGCGAGGCGCGCGGTTGGGAGCGCCCCTCGGATCATGTCCCGGTGACGGTGACGCTGGAGCTCTGAAACCGGACGTTGAGGACCTGGCGGCAGGGGTGCAGCCCATGTGCGCTCGGCGGCTTAGCCATGTCGCTCCGCGCGCGCCGCCTGGCGGTCTTCATGGTATAGCATGCTGCGCCCGGTCCCCGGTCGGGCCCCGGCAAGGCTGGAACGTTGCAGCGCCCGCTCTCGACATCGCTATCCCTGCGTGATGCGCTGCTGACCCTGGCCGTGATGGTGGTCTGGGGCACGAATTTCGTCGTCATCCGCATTGGCGTCGAGCATTTCCCCCCGCTGCTTTTCGCCTGCCTGCGCTTCACCTTTGCGCTGCTACCGATGGTCTTCTTGCTGAAACGGCCGGCCGTGCCCTGGCGCAAGCTGGCCGCCTATGGCCTCCTGATCGGCGCCGGCCAGTTCGGACTGCTGTTCATCGCCATCAAGGGTTTCATCACGCCTGGCCTCGCTTCCCTGGTGGTGCAGTCGCAATCCTTCTTCACGATCCTGCTTGCCGCCGCGATCACCCGCGAGCGTGTCCAGCCCTTCCAGATCGCCGGCCTCCTGCTCGCTGCCGCCGGCATCGTCGTGATTCTCTGGCACACCGACGGCACGACGACGCCCCTGGGGGTGATCCTCATCCTCGGCGCCGCCGCCTGCTGGGCCAGCGGGAATATCGTGGCGCGCAGCACCCCCAATGTCGACATGCTGGCCTATGTGGTCTGGGCGAGCCTGTTCGCCGTGCCGCCGCTCTTCGCCTTGTCCTGGTGCATCGAAGGCTGGCCGGCCATCCATGACGGCCTCATCGACGCACCCCTCATCGCCTGGGCCGCCGCGATCTGGCAAGCGGTCGGCAACGTCATGTTCGGCTTCGCCCTGTGGGGCTGGCTGCTCTCCCGCTATACGGCCGCCACCGTGGCGCCGACGTCGCTGCTGGTTCCGGTCTTCGGCATGGGCGCCGCCGCCATCTGGCTCGGAGAGCCTCTGCCGGGCTGGAAATTCCTGGCGGCCGGCCTGGTCTTGGCGGGCCTCTGCGTCAACATCCTGTGGCCGAGATTCGCGGCCATCCGCGCCGCCCGGCATCCGCCAGCGGCTTGACCTCTTATTTCCGATCGATCGCGCTGAGCGCTGCCTGCACCGCGGACAATTCTCCGACGAAACCCCGCAGCCGGTCTCCGATCGCCTCGACGATCGCCTGGGCCGAATCGGGTGATTCGCCGAGGACGCGGCGCATCACGCTGCGCGGCAGCCGCATGATCTGCGTCGGCTCGCGTGCGATCGCGGTGACCTGCCGCGGCACCGAGGTAAACAGGGCGAGCTCGCCGATCAGCGCACCGGGGCCGACGATCTCGCTGGCGGGCTGTCCGTCCTCCTGGGCCGTCAGCGCCACCGCGCCGGAAACGACCAGTACGGCGCCATCCGAAGGCTCACCCGCGCGAAACAGCACATCCCCGGCCCGCAGGATGCGGCTTTCCGCTGCGAAGGCCAGCAACCGGAGCGCATCCCGTTCCATCAGGCTCAGCAGCGGCTGCCGGGCCAGCAGGGCCATGTCGTCGTCGAGAGCCATCCGTCAGGGATTCAGCCGGTAACCGCCGGCATCGGTAACGAGGAGCCGGGCATTGCCGGGATCGGGCTCGATTTTCTGGCGCAGCCGGTAGATGTGGGTTTCGAGCGTATGGGTGGTCACCTGGCTGTTATAGCCCCAGACCTCCTGCAGAAGCACCTCGCGGGCGATCGGCTTGCGGCCGGCACGATAGAGGAAGCGCAGGATCGCCGTTTCCTTCTCCGTCAGCTTGGTCTTCGAGCCCTTCTCGCTGACGAGCAGCTTGGAGCCGGGGTGGAAAGTGTACGGCCCGACCTGAAAGATCGCGTCCTCGCTCGCCTCGTACTGGCGTAGATGCGCCCGGATGCGCGCCAGCAGCACCGCGAACTTGAAGGGCTTCACCACATAATCGTTGGCGCCTGCCTCGAGCCCCAGCACCGTATCGGCATCCGAACTCTGTGCCGTGAGCATCACGACCGGGCTCTTGAAGCCGTTCTTGCGCATCAGCTTGACCGCCTCGCGCCCATCCATATCGGGCAGCCCGACATCCATCACGACCAGATCGATACGCTCGTTCTGCGCAGCCTTGACCGCTTCCGTCGCGTTCCCGGCCGTCGACAGCCGGAACTCGTCATAAAGCGCCAGCTGCTCCGCCAGAGCATCGCGAAGGGTCTGGTCGTCATCGACCAGGAGAATATGATGGACGACGGACATGGGTTGTTCGCTCGCACGCAAAGAGTAGGGCAACATGAGCCCGCCGAGTCGTCATCGCAAGTCACGCATTCTGGAATCCCCGTGAGAAACCGTGAAATGACCGCCTTGCGCCCCGGTTCCCGCCCGCGCAATCTCTCCTCGCTGCGGGTCTTCGCTTCGATACACGATCGCCGAAAAGGCTTTCTGATCGCGGGCAATGCGATCTTTCCCTGCGCACTCGGCCGTTCCGGAATTCGCACCGACAAGCGCGAGGGAGACGGCGGCACCCCGCGGACCGATCTACCGCTGCGCCGTGTCTTCTACCGCGCCGACCGCCTCGGCCGGCCACGCACGCTGCTGCCGCTGAAGCGAATCGGTCCGCGCGACGCCTGGTGCGACGATAGGGAGGATCGTCGCTACAACCGCCTGATCGACCGGCCACCCGGCGAGGCCGAGGAACGGCTACAGCGCGAAGACCGCCTCTACGACGTCATTGTCGAACTCGGCTGGAACGACAGGCCGGTGATTCGCGGGCGTGGCAGCGCGATCTTCTGGCATCTCGCCAGACCCGGCTTCACACCGACCGCCGGTTGCGTCGCCGTCGAGGGACACGTCTTCGCCAAGGTGCTGCCGCGGCTGGCCCGCCATTGCCGGGTCCTGGTGAGGTGAGCTAGGATCGACGTCGAGCACCGTCTCGACCATCCTCTCGGAATCAGCCGAGGCATTCGGGCACCGTCCTGAACCGCCGTGCTGCTCCAGCTTGAGAATTTGCGATGACTGATTCGGTCTCCTCCGGCCTCCGCTTCGGGCGGATCGCTGCTATGCTGCCTGTCGCCGACATGGCCCGCTCTTGCGATTTCTATATCGGCGCCCTCGGCTTCCGAAAAACCTTCGAGAACGGCAATCCCGTCGGCTTCATGATCCTGAAGCGCGACGCTGCCGAATTGCATCTGACGCTCCAGCCCGGCCATAAGCCCGCCGCCTTCAACGTCGCGCATATGCTGGTCGAGGACATTGAGGCGATCCACGCCATCGTCCGCGAGCGCGGCCTGCGCATCGTCAAGGGCCTGCGCGGCAAGGATTACGGCCTGCGGGCCTTCGTCTTCGAGGACCCGGACGGCAACCGCATCGATGTCGGAGAGCCGCTACGCGGCTAGATCGCCGTGCGTCCTACCGGACGCAAAATGGCGATCCAGCTCCTTGTTTCGACATCGGATTTTTCCGAAAAGTGCAATCCACTTTTCGGTCCGATGTTCTAACCTCGCGCGCCGAAGATCGCGCTGCCGACGCGCACATGCGTGGCGCCGAGCTGGATCGCTGCTTCGTAATCGGCGCTCATGCCCATCGACAGGCCCTTGAGCCTGTTCCGGGCAGCGATCTTGGCGAGCAAGCCGAAATGCGGCGAGGGCGGCTCATCCGCCGGCGGAATGCACATCAGCCCTTCGATCGCGAGACCGTGAACCTCGCGGCAGCGCGTCAGGAAGGCGTCCGTCTCGCCGGGCAGGATGCCGCCCTTCTGGGGCTCTTCCCCCGTATTGACCTGCACGAACAGCAGCGGCGCCCTGCCGGCCCGCGCGATCTCGCGCGCCAGCTCCTTGGCCAGACTTTCGCGATCGAGCGACTGGATGACGTCGAACAGCGCGACCGCTTCGCGCGCCTTGTTCGACTGCAGCGGCCCGATCATGTGCAGCTCAGCCTCGGGAAAGCGCTCCTTCAACGCCGGCCATTTCGTCTTGGCTTCCTGGACATAGTTTTCGCCGAAGACGCGCTGGCCGGCTTCCAGGACTTCGAGAATCTGCTCGGCCGGCTTCGTCTTGGACACGGCAACGAGCGTGACGCTCTCCGGCTTGCGCCCGAAATCGCGCGCCGCACGCGCGACCGAGGCCCGAACTGCCTCCAGACGCGTAACCGTATCGCTCATATCGCAGCCCTTCATGTCGAGCGCGCCGTTGACCGCGTGCGCGCAATGGTGTCCTAGAACAGGATGTGGAAAACCTCATCCGGTTTTTCGCAACGGACCCCTGCGCCGGCGGCGTCCCGCACCGGCAAATCCCGCAAGAATGCCCGTAGAGTGATTGCTCGCTGATATGGCCGTCGAACGTTACAATCCGAAGGAATCCGAGCCGAAATGGCGCAGCGTCTGGGAGGAGCGCAAGCTCTTCGAGACGAAGAACGACGACACGCGGCCGAGCTATTACGTCCTCGAAATGTTCCCCTACCCGTCGGGTCGCATTCATATGGGCCATGTTCGCAACTATGCGATGGGCGACGTGGTCGCGCGCTACAAGCGCGCCAAGGGCTTTTCGGTGCTGCACCCGATGGGATGGGATGCCTTCGGCCTGCCGGCGGAGAATGCTGCCAAGCAGAAGAAGGTTCATCCGCGCGAATGGACCTATGAAAACATCGCGACGATGCGCAAGCAGCTCAAGTCGATGGGCCTGTCGCTCGACTGGAGCCGCGAACTCGCCACCTGCGACCCCAGCTACTACCGCCACCAGCAGAAGATGTTCCTGGACTTCCTGAAGGCCGGGCTGGTCGACCGCAAGACCGCCA
>JARYGW010000302.1:0-6820 GCA_033792295.1 Allobosea sp. | reverse complement strand
GCCTGCTCCGCCTTGCGGGCAGCCTCGCGAGCGAGTTCTTCCTGGCGCTTCTCTTCCGCGATACGCTCACGCTCGATCGCCTCCAGCCGCTCCTTCTCGGCGCGGATCTTGGCCTTTTCCGCCTCGCGCTCGGCACGAGCCTGCGCGATGGCTTCCCGCTCCGCGCGTCGCTGCACCATAACCGGATCATCGGCCTTGGGCCGTGCCTTGAAACGCTCGAGGAGCGCCTGCTTGGCTTTGGCGGAATTGGCCTGACGGTCGGTGAAGCTGCGGTCGCTCGGGTTCTTCAAGGGTGGTCATCTCTCATGTTGTTACAGGCTATTTCGCAGCCTGCGCGGGCGAAATAATCCAGATCGCGGCGAATTGGTATCGAAATCAACGCGCAGGCGCTGCGCTTCCAGCGCGCGACGGGCGGACTTTCGAGCGCGGGGCCGGAACCAATCCCTCGCGCCGCGCTTGCTTGAGCGCGGCCTTTCGGGCGCGGCGCACCGCATCGGCCCTTTCGCGGGCACGGCGCTCGGAGGGTTTCTCATAAGCCCTGCGGCGCTTCAATTCGCGCATAACCCCTTCACGCTGCAGCTTTTTCTTCAGCACGCGCAGCGCTTGATCGACATTGTTGTCCCTGACGAGAACTTGCATGGCGGCCTCCTGACCCAGAAGGAACGCGCGGCGACGCCGCTGGAGGCAGCGGGCACGAAGCGGTCCGGAGTGACGGAAAAGTCGCAGGGCGCGCCAAAACGCAGCGGGTGCGACTGAAGTGAACCTGGATATGGGTATCCCACCCTGCCCTGTCAATCTGAGCCGGCTTCAATGCGCTCATCACGGAGCCGTCATTGCGGCGCCGCGCTTTACAAGCGCGCGGTTTTCCCCAACAGGCAAGGACGACGCCGCAACCGGTCCCCATTCCGTGAACACGCCCACGCTCTCCCAGTTCCGCCGCATCGTGGTGAAAGTCGGCTCCAGCCTGCTGGTCGATCGGGCCCGCGGCCGCCTGCGCCATGCCTGGCTCGCGGCCCTCGCCGAGGATCTGGCCGAGCTGCATCAGCGCGGCGCCGATATTCTCGTCGTCTCCTCGGGCGCGATCGCGCTGGGGCGCACCGTGCTCGGCCTGCCCGCCGGCTCACTGAGATTGGAAGAGAGTCAGGCCGCCGCCGCCGTCGGCCAGATCGCGCTCGCCCGCAACTGGGCCGAGGCGCTCGGCGCCCATGGGCTGACCGCGGGCCAGATCCTGCTGACCCTGGCCGACACCGAGCAGCGCCGCCGTTATCTCAATGCGCGCGCGACGCTCGGCCGCCTGCTCGACCTGCGCGCGATCCCCGTCATCAACGAGAACGATACCGTCGCCACCACCGAGATTCGCTACGGTGACAACGACCGCCTCGCCGCCCGCGTCGCGACCATGGCCGGCGCCGACCTTCTCGTTCTCTTCTCCGACATTGACGGGCTCTACACCGCCCCGCCAGCGAAGAACCCGGACGCGCAGCACATCCCGGTGGTCGAGAAGATCACGCCGGAGATCGACGCCATGGCCGGCGGCGCGGCTTCCGAACTGTCGCGCGGCGGCATGCGGACCAAGATCGAAGCCGGCAAGATCGCCATCGCCGGCGGCACCCATATGCTGATCGCCGACGGGCGCGCCAAGAATCCGCTCGCCGCCATCGCCCAGGGCGGCCGCTGCACCTGGTTCCTTACCGCCTCGACGCCCGCGACCGCCCGCAAGACCTGGATCGCCGGTTCGCTGGAGCCGCGCGGCACGCTGCATGTCGATGCCGGCGCGGCCCGCGCCCTGCGCGGCGGCGCGAGCCTGCTGCCGGTCGGCGTTTCCCGGATCGAGGGCGAGTTCGCGCGCGGCGATGCTGTATTGATCCGCGACCCCGACGGGCATGTGCTCGGCCGCGGCCTCGTCGCCTATGACGCATCGGAAGCCGCGCTGGTGCTCGGCAAGGCCTCGCGCGACATCGAGGCGGTGCTCGGCTATCCCGGCCGGGCCGAGATGATCCACCGGGACGACATGGCGCTCGGTCTGAGCTAGGCTCAAAGCCGAACGCGAAATTTGGGCGGGACAGGATGACGAGCGACAGCGCGCTGCGCATTATCGCGACGAACGAGACCGATCAGGATATCGGCACCGTCATGCAGGAGCTCGGACGGCGTGCCCGCGCCGCCGCGCGCAAGGTCGCGCTTAGCCCCGCCGCACAGCGCAACGCCGCTCTCCTCGCTATGGCGGAAGCGCTGCGTGCCCGCAAATCCCGCATCCTCGCCGCCAACGCCCAGGATCTGGCCGACGGCAAGGCCGCCGGTTTGAGCGCTTCGTTCATCGACCGCCTCGCCCTCGATGAAAAGCGCCTCGCCGCCATCGCCGATGCCGTCGCCGAAGTCGCGGAACTGGCCGATCCGCTCGGCCGCGTGCTGGCGGAGTGGACCCGCCCGAACGGCCTGCGCTTCGAACGCGTCGCGACGCCGCTCGGCGTCATCGCCGTGATCTTCGAGAGCCGCCCGAACGTGACCGCCGATGCAGGGGCGCTCTGCCTCAAGAGCGGTAACGCCGCGATCCTGCGCGCCGGCTCCGATTCCTTCCGGTCCTCGACCGAGATCGCCACCGCCATGCGCGAAGGGCTGGAAGCGGCCGGGCTTCCCGCCGATGCGATCCAGCTCGTGCCGACGCGCGACCGTGCCGCCGTCGGCGAAATCCTCGCCGGCCTCAGCGGCAATGTCGATGTCGTGGTGCCGCGTGGCGGAAAAAGCCTCGTCGCCCGCGTCCAGAGCGAGGCGCGCGTGCCGGTCTTCGCCCATCTCGACGGCAACTGCCATGTCTATGTCCACGGCGCAGCCGAGCTCGGCATGGCGCGCGAGATCCTGCTCAACGCGAAGCTGCGTCGCACCGGCGTCTGTGGTGCTGCCGAGACCCTGCTGGTCGATGAAGCCTGCGCCGCGACGCATCTCGCCCCGCTCGTCACCGCCCTGCTCGATGCCGGCTGCGCCGTGCGCGGCGATGCGGCGGCGCAGGCCGTCGATGCGCGCGTCACCGCAGCAAGCGAGGAGGACTGGGCGACCGAGTATCTCGACCGCATCATCGCCGTGAAGACCGTGCCCGGCCTCGATGCCGCGATCGACCATGTCGAGCGCTACGGCTCGCACCACACCGACGCCATCGTCACGGCGGATGAGAAGGCCGCGGCCCGCTTCCTGGCCGAGGTCGATTCCGCCATCGTCATCCACAACGCCTCGACCCAGTTCGCGGATGGCGGCGAATTCGGTTTTGGCGCGGAGATCGGCATCGCCACAGGGCGGATGCACGCGCGCGGACCTGTCGGCGTCGAACAGCTCTGCTCGTTCAAATACCGTGTCCATGGCAGCGGCCAGACAAGGCCCTGAACGGATTCCGGCCCTGAGCGAATCCCGAACGATGGCGAACGAGCATCTGAGGCTGCCGCCCCACGCACCGGGCCTCTGCATCGGGCTGTTCGGCGGCAGCTTCAACCCGGCTCATGAGGGTCACCGCCTCGCGAGCCTGACTGCGCTGCGCCGGCTCCAGCTCGACCGCATCTGGTGGCTTGCCACGCCCGGCAATCCACTCAAGGACAATACGAAACTGCCGCCGCTGACCGAACGCATCCGCCATGCGCGCAGCGTCGCCAATTCGGCCCGTATCCATGTAACGGGGATCGAGGCGCGACTGCGCACCCGCTATACTGCCGACACGTTGCGCGCGCTCAAGCGCCGCTGTCCCGGCGTCCGCTTCGTCTGGATCATGGGTTCGGACAATCTCGCGAGCTTCCACCGCTGGAACGAATGGCGCGCCATCGCCCGGATGATGCCGATCGCGATCATCGACAGACCCGGCTCGACTCACAGCGCCATGGCCTCGCCCGCCGCCAACTGGCTCTCGCGCTGGCGTATCCCCGAGAGTCGCGCCGCGACGCTCGCCCGCACAGAACCGCCAGCCTGGGTTTTCCTGCATGGCCAGCGTTCGTCCTTGTCCTCGACGATGCTGCGCGAGCAGGCCGGGCGCGATTGAATTCCGGGCCTTTCCGGCTTATTTTAACTGCGTCGCGCTCAAAGCGCGTCTGATCGAGAGGATACGTCACTGAACCGTCAAATCCTTGGTGAAGCCGAGCCGAAGCCGCTTCCCCAGGCTGCTATCGCGGATAATCCCTCTGCCGATAGCGTCGCCCTCGCGCTGCGTGTCCTGGACGACATGAAGGCCGAGGATGTCACGGTGATCGATCTCGTGGGCAAGACCTCGCTGGCCGATGCGATGATCATCGCGTCGGGCCGCGTCAACCGCCACGTCGCCTCGATTGCCGAATCCCTGATCGAAGCCCTGAAAGACGCGGGTCTGTCCACGCCGAAGGTCGAGGGCATGCCGGCTTGCGACTGGGTACTGATCGATACGGGCGACATCATCGTCCACATCTTCCGGCCGGAAGTGCGCGAGTTCTACAATCTCGAGAAGATGTGGGGCGCCGACCGACCGAACGAGCGCCTAGTCGGCTGATCCCGGCGCGGCATGCGGCTCGCGGTCATTGCCGTCGGCCGGCTCAAGGACGGGCCGGAACGGGAGCTCTGCGAGCGCTATCGCGAGCGCGCCATCGCGCTTGGCCGCACCATCGGCTTCAGCGGTCCCGAGATCGCCGAATTGCCGGAGAGCCGCGGCCGTCGGCCTGAGGAACGCAAGCGGGACGAGGCCGAAGCCATCCTCGGCAAGGTCCAGCCCGGGCTGATCGTCGCGCTCGACGAGCGTGGCAAGAATTTCGGCAGCGAGGCCTTCGCCCAACGCCTCGCCGCGGCGCGCGATGCCGGCACGGCCCATGCGAATTTCCTGATCGGCGGCGCCGACGGCCTGAGCGAAACCATACGCGAGCGCGCAGACATCACGCTCGCCTTCGGCGCGTTGACGCTGCCGCATCAGATCGTGCGTGCGCTCGTGCTGGAACAGATCTACCGAGCGATGACGATCGTCGCCGGACACCCCTATCATCGGGTATGAATCGCGCTCTGCCGATGATTCGCTCCGCGCTCTCTGGACTGGGCCTCGCCGCCGCCTTGCTTCTTGGCACGGCGTTGTCCCCGCTCGCCCAAACCAACCCTCCCGATCCCGACGCCCTCCAGCGCGAGGCGATGCAGAAGCTCGTCGAAAAACAGGCGCGCGAAGCCGAGCTGAAAGCGATCGAACAGCGACTGGCCGGCAACAAGGACGCGCGCGAAAAACTCGAAGGCGAGATCGCCGCGATCCGTGCCGACCGCGCCGCCCTCAACAAGGCGCTGCTGGACACGACGGCCCGCACCCAGGCCGGCGAGGAAAAGCTCGGCAACCTCGAAAAGCGACTGTCCCTGCTGCAATCCAGCGAGACGGCGATCCGCCGCTCGCTCGACAGCCGGCGCGGGCTGATCGCGGAGGTGCTGGCGGCGCTGCAGCGCATCGGCCGGCGCCCGCCGCCCGCCGTGCTGGTCAGGCCGGAGGACATCCTCGAAGCCGTCCGCGCCTCGATGCTGCTCGGCGCGGTCGTGCCGGATCTGCGACAGGAGGTCGAGATTCTCGGCACCGACCTCGCCGAACTGGTGCGGCTGCGGAACGGAATCGCGACCGAAAGGGCCAATATCGGCGCCGAAATGGAGCAGCTCGCGGCCGAGCGTCAGCGCCTCGCCTCACTGGTCGAGGCAAGGCGCGAGCGCGAGGCCGCCGCCGCCAAGGACGTCGAGGCCCAGAAGGCGCTCGGCGATCAGCTCGCGGGCCAGGCCCGCTCGATGCGGGAATTCGTCGAGAAGATCGAGAAAGAGGTCTCCGTCGCCAACAAGGCGGCGGAGGCGGCCCGCCAGGCGATCGAGCAGGAGACCCGCGAGCAGCGCGAGCGCATGACGGCGCTGGCCTTCAAGGATCCGGCGCGGCTCGCTCCCAAGATCGCCTTCGCCGACGCCAAGGGGCTGCTGTCGCTGCCCGTTTCGGGATCACGATTGCGTGGTTTCGGCGATCCTGACGGTGCCGGCGGCACGACGCGCGGAATTTCACTGGAAACCCGTCCGGGCGCCCTAGTTTCGGCGCCTTCTGACGGTTGGGTCGTTTATGCGGGTCCGTTCCGCTCCTTCGGGCAACTCTTGATCCTGAATGCCGGCGGCGGATACTACATGCTACTGGCCGGAATGCAGCGGATCGATGTCGCCCTCAACCAATTCGTCCTCGCCGGCGAGCCGGTTGCGGTGATGGGCGAAACATCGGAAGCTGCCGCGATGACAGTAGGAGTGGGAACCGGGCAGCCGGTTCTGTATATAGAGTTCAGGAAAGACGGCACCTCGGTCGACCCGACGCCGTGGTGGACGAAATCGCAAGGCGAAAAGGTTCGCGGATGATGCGCAAGGTTTCTC
This sequence comes from Allobosea sp., assembly GCA_033792295.1. Lineage (GTDB taxonomy): Bacteria > Pseudomonadota > Alphaproteobacteria > Rhizobiales > Beijerinckiaceae > Allobosea. Next base: position 457 of record JARYGW010000302.1, on the reverse strand, counting down.
TCGTTCTCGCCGGCGCCATCATGGGCGCGGGCCTGACCGGACTGGCTACCCAGACGAAGTTGCTGAGTTCGACCAGCGCCGTCGCCGCCTCGGCCGAGGTCTATCGCAGCCTGAACCTCTTCGGTGACATCTTCGAGAAGATCCGCACCGATTATGTCGACAAGCCCGACGAGCAGAAGCTGATCGAGGCCGCCATCAACGGCATGGTCTCCTCGCTCGACCCGCACTCCTCCTATCTCGACGCCAAGTCGTTCCGCGAGATGGACACCGACATGCGCGGCCAGTTCGGCGGGCTGGGCATCGAGGTGACGATGGAGGACGGCGTCCTCAAGGTCGCCAAGCCGATCAAGGACACGCCCGCCTCCAAGGCCGGCATCCTCGCCAACGACATCATCCGCCAGATCGACGGGCAGGAGGTCAAGGGCCTCTCGCTGACCCAGGCGGTCGACAAGATGCG
>JARYGW010000301.1:0-6841 GCA_033792295.1 Allobosea sp. | reverse complement strand
CTCGGAATCAACGCATCGGCGCGGCTGCCGGACCCGACCAATCTGATCCATGTCATCCTCGACGGGATCGGCGCGCGGGACGGCACATCAGGCATCGTGATGCCGGCCTTCCGGCATGCGCTCTCGAACGACGATATTGCCGCCGTCGCTGGCTACCTGCGCGAGAAGCGGGCCGGGCTCGCACCCTGGCCCGATCTCGCGACGACGGTCGGCCGCGTACGCGCCGAAGCAGCCGGACATTGACGGAACCAGCAGCATGATCGCCTTCACCATCAACGGACGTGCCGTCAGTCTCGATCTCGAAGCCGACGTGCCTCTTCTCTGGGCCATTCGCGACGAAATCGGCTTGACCGGAACCAAGTTTGGCTGCGGCATCGGCATGTGCGGTGCCTGCACCGTCCTCGTCGGTGGGCGGGCAACGCGTTCCTGCATCACCCCCGTCGGCGACGTGGCCGGTGCGGAGGTCACGACGATCGAGGGGCTCGATCCGAAGGGCAACCATCCGGTCCAGCAGGCTTGGCGGCACCTGCGCGTGCCGCAATGCGGCTACTGTCAGTCCGGCCAGATCATGCAGGCGGCCGCCTTCCTGAAAGACATGCCCAATCCAACCGATGACGATATCGACGCCGTGATGACGGGAAATCTCTGCCGCTGCATGACCTATAACCGCATTCGTGCAGCCGTCCGCGAAGCGGCCGCCGCCCTGCGCGGGGAGAAGAGCAATGGCTGACGGCCTCGTCCTGCACTCCCGCCGGCCGGAACCTGCCGGGCCGAGCCGGCGCGGCTTTCTGGTCGCGATGACGGCAGTGGGCGCCGTCTTCGGCTTTCCGCTGCGACCGCAAGCGGCCATGGACCCGGCGGCGGCAGACGGTGCGCCGATACAAGCGGCAGGCGCCCGCTTCGAGCCGACCATCTGGTATTGGATCGATGCGCGCGGGCGCGTGAACGTCAATATCATCCGCGCCGAGATGGGCCAGCATGTCGGCACGGCGATTGCGCGCATCCTCGCCGATGAACTCGGCGCGAAATGGGACGATGTCAGCATCGAGCACGTCGATACGGCAGCCAAATGGGGGCTTATGGTCACCGGCGGAAGCTGGTCGGTCTGGCAGAGCTGGCCGGTCTATCGTCAGGCTGGCGCGGCCGGGCGCGTCGCCATCGCCGCAAGGGCGGCCGAACTCTGGGGCATCGAACCAGCGGCCGTCACGGTCGCAAATGGCCTGGTCTCTGCCGACGGCCACAGCGCGAGCTTCGGAGAGATCGTCGCGCAGGGCATCACGCGCAGCTTCACCGAGGCCGAACTGAAGGCGCTGCCCCTGAAGCCCCATGCGGAGCTCACGCTCGTCGGCCGGGACGTGACCGCGCTCGACATCTCCGGCAAGACGACCGGGCAGGCCATCTACGGGATCGACGCGAAGGTGGAGGGCATGCTGCATGCGGCGCCTCTCCTGCCCCCGACACGTTACGGTTCGCGGATCGTGCGGATCGACGACAGCGCGGCGAAGCCGATCAAGGGCTACCGGCAGACGCTTTCCCTCGATGATCCTTCGGGCACCGCGCCGGGCTGGGGGATGGTCATCGCCGACAGCCTTTGGGCAGCGCAAAAGGCGGCGGCGCTGGTCAAGGTCGAATGGGCGGCGGGCGAGGCCGCGAGGGTCGGCGAGGCCGACATCCAGAACCGCGCCCGCGCCCTGATCGCGGACGAGAAGAAAGGTTCGCTCCTCGATACCGGCGATAGCGACATAGCCCCTGCCTTCGCCCGCGCCGCGGACACGATCGAAGCCGAATACACCACCGCGACGGTGCTGCATTTCCAGCTCGAGCCCGTGAACGCGCTTGCCTTCCGCAACAGCGAAGGGGTCTGGGAGATCCATACCGGCAACCAGTGGCAGTCGCTCGCGCTGCCCTGGCTCGAAAACGCGCTGGGCGTCTCGCCCGGCGGCGTGGTCATGCGGTCCTACATGCTGGGTGGCGGCTTCGGGCGCCGGCTCAACGGCGACTATGCCGTGCCGGTGGCCCTTGCTTCGAAGGCCCTCGGTGGCAAGCCGGTGAAGATGGTGCTGACGCGGCCGCAGGACCTGCTCTTCGACAGCCCGCGCTCGCCCTCGGTGCAGCGTCTGCGCATGGCCTTCGACAAGGATCGCAACGTCATCGCGATGGATACGGCCGTGGCCGCGGGCTGGCCGACGAAGGTGATGATACCCGGCTTCATGCCAAAGGGGGTCAATGGCGAGCCCTATGATCCGTTCGCCAGCGACGGCGCGGACCATTGGTATTCCGTGGGCGCACAGCGTGCCCGGGCGATCTCGAACGATTTGGCGGAAAGTACCTTCCGGCCCGGCTGGCTCCGCTCGGTCTCGCCCGGCTGGATCAACTGGGCCGTGGAGAGCTTCATGCACGAGGCGGCCGCCAAGGTCGGGAAGGATCCCGTGCAGTTCCGCCTTGGGCTGCTGAAGGCGGAGGGACGCAACGCAGGCTCGGCCCCTGATGCGGTCGGTGGCGCGGCCCGACAAGCGCATGTTCTGGCCCGTGTTGCGGCGCTCTCGGGTTACGGCCAGGGCAAGCCCGCCCCCGACAGCGCGATCGGCATCGCCACGAGCTACGGCCAGGCGCGATCGATGCCGACCTGGGTCGCCTGTGCGGTCCAGCTTCATGTCGACCGCAAGAGCGGGCATGTCGACGTGCAGAAGATCTGGCTCGTCGTCGACTGCGGCATCGTGGTCGATCCCGACGGCGCGCATGCGCAATGCGAAGGCGCGGCGCTCTGGGGCTTGTCCATGGCGCTGTGCGAGGGGACGAAGTTCGTGAACGGACAGGTCCGCGACCGCAACCTCGACAGCTATACGCCGTTGCGGATGGTGGATACGCCCGAGGTCGTCGTCGAATTCGTCGAGAGCACCGAGGCACCGGTAGGACTGGGCGAACCCGGCACCACCGTGATCGCGCCTGCCATCGGCAACGCGATCTTCGAAGCCGTCGGCATCAGGCTGCGGCATCTGCCGATCACACCGGACGCGATCCTCTCGGCGCTGGCCCGCTCCCGCTCCTGAGGATAGTGTGACACTTGGCGAGGGTCGACAGCGGTTTTCCTGGCCTGCAGCATGGGGCCTTCTTCGGCCTGGGAGTGGTCACGGCCAGCCGCGTGGCCGAGCCGGGACGGGAGATTAGGCGGGTGACGGCGAAGCCCAAGTGGCGCGGTGACGTACCTTCGTTGCTTCGGTAAGAACTGCGGGCCGATACGGGCCGGGCACGCCTTGCCGCTCAATGCGGCTGAGGTCCAGGCGCCTGTTGCTCGGTTCTCAACGCTTCTCGAAACGCATCGAGGCGCGTCCGGTAGCCTTCCGCATCGCCGTATTCGAGGAACTCATAATACCGTCGATGCGGATCGCTGATCCGTAAGGCATGCTTGATCGGGCACCAGTACTGCTCGGTCCGGCTGCTGATTTCCCTGACATAAGCGATGACGCCGTTGCCATAGCCGCAATAGACACAGTTGAGCGCTTCGATCCAGTTAAGGTAGCGCAGGTGACGCCGGTCGAACGCGATGTAGTCGGCGCGACGGACGCGTGGGATCTGGTAGACCCTGAAACAGATCGCCTGATACAGACTTGCCCACGCATCGAGGAGCACGATCGGCATAATCATCGAATAGATCACCGGAGCGGTGAGAATTGTCCCGATCGCCGACCGGGCCAGGAAGTGTCGGACCGTCATGCGCAGGCGCCTGTGCTCGATCGCAATTCCGCGCTCGAACTCGACGAAGCGTTCCTTCACGCGCCAGCCCAATGCCTTGCGGCGCGCCTCGATCTCGCGATCCAGCTCGGATTGGAGGCGCACGATCTCCTCGGCCAGTTCGCGCATACGCTGCGTCATCGGAAATCCACTCCTTGCTCCTCGTGTCCACCGCTTGTGGCATGAAATCGGCTTGAACGCATTGTTGCGTATAAGACCTCCCGATCGCCCCGAACCTCCTGAAGCAGGATTTTCTCGGTCACACTCCCGAACCGGGGCTGGCTCGCCGACATCCCCTATCTGGAAGATCAGCCAACGGGATTCGCCAGTTGCGGACACTGAGCCGCTGCCCGAAAGTAGCCCCGCAAAGCCAAGTGGATCGCGGGCCGCCATGCTGGAATGACAGAGACGCTATGAAAGCTGGCTCGATAATTGCTTATGGGCTAACGTGTATCAGCGCACTGATAGCCTGCGATACGCTCGCATCGCCTGGTAAGAGGTCCGAACATTTCGCGGGGGTATTGAATGCCGCGCCTGAAGGAGTTTCGACTCTTCGTCGCAGCCTTCGAGGAGACGTCGTTCTCTGCCGCCGGGCGGCGCGAGAATACCACGCAATCCGGGGTCTCCCAACATATCCAGCGACTAGAGGATGTGCTGGGCGTACGCCTGTTCCATCGGCGAGGCAAAAGGATTGCGCCGACGCCTGCCGGCGAGACCTATTACCGTCATTGCGCGGAGATGTTGTCCCTGCATGACGAAGCCATGCGCGACATGCAGCGCTTCCGTGGTGCGGAGGGCGAGCTCAAGATCGGGCTCACGCCCTGGATGTCCCGCCATATCCTGCCCGCGGCCCTCGACGCCTTCGTCACCGAGTTTCCAAACGTTTCCGTGAGGATCGTGGAGGATGAGAACCACTCGCTCGCCGAACGCGCCAAGCGCGGCGAGTTTCCGTTCGTCATCATGCCGGAAACCGACCACGCCGAACATGCGACGGTCCTGCTCGAAAGCCGGGCCCTGCTCGCTTCCTGCCAAAGCCGCTCGGCGCTGCGGGGAGATGAGGTCACCTCCGACCAGCTGTCGAAACTGAAGCTGATCTTGCCGTCCAGCTGGAGCCGATGGCGCAAAGTCGTCGAACGCTATCTCGACGAGAATAACTGCGTGCCCTTGCAGACGATGGAGATCACCTCTCTATCGGCGGCGGTGAAGTTCATCGTGAACACGGACTGGCATTCGATACTGCCCGGCATCATTCTGGCTGCAGAACCGGAATGCGGCTTGATCGCCACACGCCAGCTGCGAGGCGCGCCAATCTTCCGCATCATCTCGGCCAGCAGTCAGGGCGAGCTCCCAGCACCTGCTGAGGCGTTCAGGGCGCTGCTCGCAAGAGAAATTACCACGCTCGGCGCCAGGGAGTTCCCGGTCCCGAGCACTGGCTGGCTTCGGCCCCAGGGCAGACCCGCGGAGCCGGCACCACGCAAGCCGATCACTGCGGCGGCGAGACGACGCTCGTCATGACCCCCAGATCTCGGTCATAATCCGGATCCAATTACCGGACATGATCTTGTCGAGATCGCTTTCGCTCAGGCCCCGTGCCTTGAGGCGGTCCCAGATATGCTTCACCTGGGCCATGCTCGACAGCCCGTCGGTGGCACGCGTCTCGTAAGTGTACCAGTCGCCCATCGGGCCGGTCACATTCGGGTAGATGCCGTCCTGACCCCACATCTTCTTCCATTTCGCCTCGTCAGGCGGGAAGCCTTCGGGGATATCGCCACCGAAGCCGACATGTTCGATGCCGCCGACTTTGATAAGATGCATGAAGTGGTCGGCGACGTCCTCGATGGTGGGCATGACGTCGAAGCGCAGCAGCGGAGGCCAAGCAACAGCCCCGGTCAATCCGCCCTTTTCGGCAACCGCGCGGATCAGCGCGTCTGTCTTGTTGCGCGGGCTCGGGTGCAGCACATAGGCGTTGGCGTGGCTGAACACGAGGGGCCGAGCGGCAGCCGCGATGAAGCCTGCGCTGGTCGTCATGCCGCTGTGTGAGAGATCGACCACGATGCGGTTGGCCTCGGCCTCCGCCAGCCAGGCGCGCCCGGCTTCGGTGATGCCACGGTCCCCATCGTTCACGAAGGATGCACCGTAGCCGAAGGCGTTCCGCTCGTTGTAGGTCGGCTGCATGATCCTCATGCCGAGGCGCGCGAAGGTGGCGAGCAAGGTCACGTCACCCTCGACCATCAGTGAGTTCTGCGCACCGATGATGATCCCGACGACGCCATCTGTATGCGCTGCCTTGATCTCGGCCACGCTTGTTACGATGCGCGCGACGTCCGGCATCGTCGCAACGGCCTGACGCAGCTGCTGGAGCTGGAGCAGCCCGTCATGCAGCCCGGCCTGCGGACGGGTGGCAGTCAGGTTGATGGCGGAAACCCCGCCTTCGAGCGTGCGCAGCATCTGTTCGCGCGTCACGGCCGCGCAGTTGAGGCCGTCGATCACGAGCGGGCGGGATGGATTATGGGCAAGCGTCATCGTTTCCTCCGGGAGGCTGGTCGTTGGAGAGCGTGGAAAGGGGGATGGCTGGGAGCGGTCAGCCAGGCGGATCAGACATCAGCCGTTCTCCGCGAGCCGTGGATCGAGCACGTCACGCACCGCATCGCCGAGCATGTTGATCGCGAGGATGGTCAGGGTGATCGCCGCGCCGGGGAAGACGGAACTCGCCCAGGAGGCCGAGATATATTTCTGGCCTTCGCTGATCATCGCGCCCCAGGTCGGCGTTGGAGGCTGTACGCCAAGACCGAGGAAGCTGAGCGTCGCCTCGATCAGGATCATGCGCGACAGCTCGTATGTTGCCAGGACAATCACGCTCGACAGCACATTGGGCGCAATGTGGCGGAACAGGATGCGGTTGGGGGAAGCCCCGATCGCTCGCGCAGCCTGGACAAAGTCGAGTTCGCGCACCGTCAGCACCTCAGCCCGCACGATGCGCGCGATCTGCGGCCAGGCGGCGATCCCCATCATGAAAATGAGGAGAGGCACCGAAGCACCGAGCGCAGCCGTAACGGCGATGACGAGCAGGATGATCGGAAAGGCGAGCTGTGCGTCGATGGCGCGCAGG
>JARYGW010000300.1:0-6867 GCA_033792295.1 Allobosea sp. | reverse complement strand
TGAGCCGGGAGAGGGGGAAGCAGATCGCGAAGTAGATCAGCGCGACCAGCCCGAAGACCCGGAAGGAATCGAAGGTCGCGTTGTTGACGAGCTGGCCGGCGCGCGCGAGCTCGACGAAGCCGACGACCGAGACGATCGAAGTGTTCTTCACGAGCTGGACGAGGAAGCCGACCGTCGGCGGCAGCGAGATCCGGATCGCCTGCGGGAGGATGACATAGCGGTAGGTCTGCGCCGGCGAATGCGCCAGCGAGGCCGAGGCCTCCCATTGCTGGAACGGCACGGATTCGATCGAGCCGCGCCAGATCTCGGCGAGATAGGCACTGACATAGATCGCGAGCGAGGCGGACGCCGCGAGGAAGGGCGGCAGCTCCACGCCGAACAGCGACAGCCCGTAATAGCTCATGAACAGCACCATGAGCACCGGGATCGACTGGATGACGATGATGTAAGTCGCGGCGATCCGGCGCAGGAGCTTGATCCGCGACAGGCGCATGATCGCGAAGACGCCGCCGAGCAGGCTGCCGATCAGGAAGGCGATCGCCGTCAGCAGGAGCGTCCAGCCGGCGGCGCGGAAGAGAAAGAGGGCCTCGGGCCAACCGAAGGTCGTCATCAGGCGGCCTCCGCCTTGGCATCGAGCCGGTCGACGCTGGAGACCCGCGGGAAGATCGCCCGTCCGAGCCGGTTGAGCCCGACCTTCAAGGTCAGCGCCAGCAGCAGATAGATGACGGTGACGACGATATAGGTCTCGAAGCTGCGGAATGTGTTCTGCTCGATGATCGCGGCGGTGCCGGAGAGTTCGGGAACGGCAATGAACGAGCAGATCGAGGAAGCGAGCAGCATCAGCACGAATTGCGAGGAGAGGGCCGGCCAGACGCGGGCCAGCGCCGGCATCAGCACGACATGCTGGAAGACCTGGCGCTTCGTCATGGCCAGCGACAGGCCGGCCTCGAGCTGCGAGCGGTGGATGGAGTCGACGCCGGCGCGGATGATCTCGGTCGCATAGGCGCCGAGGTTCAGCGTCATGGCCAGCAGCGCGGCCTCGGTGCCGGGCAGGCGGATGCCGATGAGCGGCAGCCCGAAGAACAGCATGAAGAGCTGCACCAGGAAGGGCGTGTTGCGCATCAGTTCGACATAGCAATCGACGAGCAGCCCGACCCATTTGCCGAACAGGCTCTTGGCCGCGACCAGCAGCACGGCGAGGACGAGGCCGAGCACGATGGCGCCGAAGGACAGGCCGAGCGTCAGCAGGACGCCGTTGATGATTCGGTCCGATTCCGCGAGGACCGGTTCGAATTGGAATTGGATCGGCATGGATATCCTATCTGGCAGGGCGCCGGGGCCGGCGGGGCAAGCCCCGCCGGCGTTCGGTGGTCAGATCGGAAGGGGGGGATCAGAAGGTCGGGAGCTGCGGCAGCGGGCCGCCGACCCACTTCTCCGAGATCGCGTTCAGCTCGCCGTTCTGCTTGATGTAGTAGATCATGTTGTTGAGCCACTGCTTCAGTTCGTAGGCGTCCTTGCGGACGGTCATCGAGTTCGGCTGCATGCCGAAGAAGAACTTGAGCTCGGTCTCGGTCTCGCCGCGCGCCTTGATGGCGGCGTTGGCCTGGGCGTCCGGCCCGGCAATGGCCTCGACCTGGCCGGAGAACAGCGCCTGCATGGTGGTGGCGTCGTCTTCGAAGCGCAGGATCTTGAGGTTGAGTTCCTTCTCGCGGTTGGTGAATTCGCGCTCGACGCTCGAGCCGCGGTTCACGCCGACGGTGCGGTTGCGCAGGTCTTCCCAGGTTTTGATCGGCGTGCCCTTCTTGGCGTAGATGCCGGTCTGGAAGGCGCTGTAGGGGATGGTGAACATCACCGCCTTGGCGCGCTCGGGCGTCGGCGCCAGCGTCGCGACCAGGAAATCGACCTTGCCGGCTTCCAGCGCCGGGATGCGCGAGGGCGGGGTGAGTTGCACGACCTCGACCGGGACGCCGAGATATTTGCCGACCAGCGCGGTGACGTCCGCGTCATAGCCGATGGCGTTGCCCTGCGCATCGACCGAGCCATAGGGCGGGGCGCCGATCAGCACGCCGACCTTGACCTTGCCGCGCTTGACGATGTCGCTGATCGTCTGGGCCGAGGCCTGGCTCGCCGCGAGCATGCCGGCGCCGAGCGCGAGAGCCATGCCGGCGATCTTGATATGTTTGAGGATATTCACTGGACGTCTCCCGTTACGAGGTCTTTGCGGCGTTTGGGCCCGGCTTCTGGCGGCCGGTTGCAGGCAAGGCTCAGCTTCCCCTTTTGACGACATTCTCCAGCGGCTCGCCGGAGAAGCGCCGCCTGATGTTAGCAGCAATGACCGCCTGGCGCCGTCGGATCGTTCCATCGGTCCAGCCGGACATGTGCGGGGTCATTAAAACGTTTGAAAGGTCCTGGAAAGGCAGTTTCGACGGAAGCGGCGACCCATCGGCACTCTGTGGATAACGATACCAGGTGTCGATGATCGCGCCGCCGATGCGCCGGCTCTTGAGGGCGTCGTAGAGCGCCTCCTCGTCGACGGTCGGTCCGCGCCCGACATTGACGAGGACGGCGTCCGGGCGCATCGCCGCGAAGGCGGTCTGTCCGATGATGCCCTTGGTGTCGTCCGTGAGCGGCACCGAAACTACGACCACATCGACAGAGCCCAGGAACTCGGCGAGCTGGTCGAGGGTGAAGGCGCGGTCGACCAGCGGCGAGGCTGCCACCGGGCTGCGGTTGGCGACATGCACCTGCATCTCGAAGGCCTTGGCGCGGGCGGCGATCGCCTTGCCGATATGGCCGAAGCCGAGGAGGCCGATGGTGCGGCCGGCGATCTCGTCATGGACCCGTTCAGGCGCGCCGGCCCAATAGGCCCAGTCGCCCTGGCGCAGCCGCCGATCGGCATCGGCGAGCGGAATCGCGCGCGTCAGCAGGGCCGCCATCACATATTCGGCGATGGCCTGCTCGTGTCCGAAGCAGTTGCACATGGCGGCCGAAGCCGGCAGCAGATCGAGGTCGACGGCATCGTAGCCGGCGCCCGGCACGTGGAAGAGCTTGAGTTCGCTCGGCACGGGCAGGCTCGCATCGAATTTCACGCCGATGACGGCCTGCGCCTGCGCATAGGTCGCTTTCTCAGCTTCGGTTTCCAGCACGTCCGGCAGCAACCGGATCTCGGCCGGCTGGCCGAGCAGCTCGGCGAAGCCGTGACTGAAGCTGGCGGCGTTCTCGCCGTGGAAGATGATGCGCATGGTCTTGAATATCCGGCGGTTCGGCGGGGGCGAAAGCTCAGCGAGGCAAGAGCGGCTCGACGCTGCAGTCGAGCAAGGACGGGTCGATATGCTCCTCCATCTCGTCGAACATCCCCTCGACGAAGGCGACGAGCGCATCGGATGCGGCGATGGCGCGCTCCGCCTGGGACGAGGCGATGCCGTTCAGCAGGGCGAGATGGTGGTCGATGGTGCCGTCCAGGCTGTGCTGGCCGGGCATGTAGCTGTGATGGATGAAGCCGATCCGCCGGAAGATGGTGTGCAGCGGTCGCAGCGTATGTTCGAGGAAGGGCTCGCCGGCGGCCGACAGGATCATCTGGTCGATGCGGCGGTCGAGCGTGTTGAATTCGGCCAGCGTCAGCTCCTCGCGGCGGTCGCGCAGCAGCCGGGCCATGTGCAGCATCTGGTTGCGGTGCATCGGGCCGGCGCGCTCGGCGGCGAGCCGTGCGACGAAGCGTTCGAGGTCGCGGCGCAATTTGAGCAGCACCCGCTCGCGCGCCAGGTCGATCGGCGCGATCTGGAGGCCGTGTCGAGGCCTGATGATGATCAGCGTGTCGGCTGCGAGCCGGTTGACGGCATGATGGATGGGCGTGCGGCCGAGGCCGGTCAGGTCCTGCAGATCCTGCATCGTCAGCAGGCGCCCGGGCTTGAGCGCGCAGTCGATCAGCATCGCCTCGATGCGCTCATAGGCGAGTTCGAAGAAGTTGAGCCGGTTGCGGCGCGGCGGCGGCTCGAGAGTATCGAGCTCGACGAGCCTGGGCTTCGCTTTACGTCCTGCCACGGCTTCCTCCATGGCGAGCTCTTGTCGGCCCGCATATCTGCGACAATAAACATGTTGTGATATTTTACAAGCTCTCTTATGGTCCGAAAGACCCGGCGCCATCCTAGTTCGGCCCGGGCGCGGGCAAAAGGATGGGCACGGCAAGACGAAAGTCTGAAAGCTGGCCCTCGCCAGGGAGGCGGGCTTTGAAGATCACGGCGATCGAGACGTTGCGGACCGAGGAATTCGCCAACGTCCTCTGGGTGCGGGTGCACACCGATGCAGGGCTGATCGGCCTCGGCGAGACCTTCTATGGTGCGGCTTCGGTCGAGGCCCATCTCCACGACACGCTGGCCATGCGGCTGCTCGGCAGGAACCCGCTGCATATCGAGGCCCTGCACAAGGAGATGACCAACCTGCCGATGGCGCAGGCCTCGACCGGTGTCGAGTCGCGTGCGACCTCGGCGGTCGACATCGCGCTCTGGGACATCTTCGGCAAGGTCTGCGGCCAGCCGGTGCATCAGATGCTCGGCGGCCTCTGCCGCGACAAGCAGCGCGTCTATAACACCTGTGCCGGCTATGGATATGTCCGCTCGCACAACATCAAGCCGGTCTCGACCTGGAACTTCGGCGCCGCCGAGGGCCCCTACGAGGACTTGAACGGCTTCATGAACCGCGCCGACGAGGTCGCCGAGAGCCTGCTCGAAAGCGGCATCACGGCGATGAAGATCTGGCCGTTCGACCCACCGGCCATCGAGAACCAGGGGCTCTACATCACGCCGGAGCAGATGAAGAAGGCCATCGAGCCCTTCGAGAAGATCCGCAAGGCGGTCGGCGACAGGATGGAGATCATGGTCGAGTTCCACTCGCTCTGGAACCTGCCGACCGCGATCAAGATCGCCCGCGCCCTCGAGCCCTACAGCCCGAGCTGGTATGAGGATCCGATCCGGATGAACTCGCCGCAGGCCCTGGCCGAGTTCGCCCGCTCGACCACCGTCTCGGTGACGGCGAGCGAGACGCTGGGCTCGCGCTTCCCCTACAAGGACATGCTCGACCGCGACGCGATGCATGTGGTGATGGCCGATCTGTGCTGGACCGGCGGCCTGACCGAAGGCCGCAAGATCGCGGCGATGGCCGAGACCTATCACCGTCCCTTCGCGCCGCATGACTGCATCGGCCCCGTCGGCTTCGTCGCGGCGATCCACGCCTCCTTCAGCCAGCCCAACACGCTGATCCAGGAATCGGTGCGTGCCTTCTACACGGGGTGGTACAAGGAGCTCGTCACCGAGATGCCGCGGATCGAGGGCGGCTACGTCTACCCGATGGAAGCGCCGGGCCTCGGCGTCGAATTGCTGCCGGCGGTGTTCGAGCGCTCGGACCTGACGGTCCGCCGTTCCAGCCTGTGAGAGCGCCCATGACCAATCCCCTGTTCGACCTCACCGGCCGCACGGCGCTTGTTACCGGCTCCTCGCGCGGTCTCGGCCGCGCCATGGCGGAGGGACTGGCGGCAGCCGGAGCCCGCATCCTCGTCAACGGCACCGATTCCGAGCGAGTCGCGATCGCGGTGAAGGAGATGCGCCAGGCCGGCTACGAGGCCGATGCTGCGCCCTTCGACGTCACATCCGAGGACGCCGTCGCGAAAGCCTTCGCGGGCTTCGATGCGGCCGGCATCGCCGTCGACATCCTCGTCAACAATGCCGGCATCCAGTTTCGCAAGCCGATGGTCGAACTGGCCACGGCCGACTGGCAGCGCGTCATCGACACCAACCTGACCTCGGCCTTCGTCATCGGCCGGGAAGCCGCCAAACGCATGATCGCGCGCGGCAACGGCAAGATCATCAATATCGGCTCTCTCACCAGCGCGCTCGCACGGGCCACCGTTGCGCCCTATACGGTCGCCAAGGGCGGCATCAAGATGCTGACCCAGGCGATGGCGGCCGAATGGGCCGAGCACGGCATCCAGGCCAATGCCATCGGCCCCGGCTATATGCTGACCGACATGAACCAGGCGCTGATCGAAAACCCCGCTTTCGATGCCTGGGTGAAGGGACGCACGCCGTCGAAGCGCTGGGGCAAGCCCGGGGAGCTGATCGGCGCCGCCGTCTTCCTGGCCGCGCCGGCTTCGGACTACGTCAACGGCCAGATCATCTATGTCGATGGCGGAATGCTGGCCGTCCTCTAGAGTTTGGACGGAACTCCAAAATTTGAGGCGAGCACCGCGGCTCGTGACTCGTGGCGCAAGCGGGGACGGGGGCTGCGAGCGCCGTCCGGGGCATGAATGGCGACCTTTCGGGCACGATGGCGCGAGCATCGGCCCGGCCTTCACGCTGGAATGCTTTATGCTTCGGCGCGCGGCACCTTTCTCGCGAGGCCTCCTCTCATGGCAGCAGCCGCCTGTTCCGCCGGACTCGACACCGGGTTCGCCACGCTCGATTTCGGGCAGGTCATCGTGCTTGGACTCGTCCAGGGCGTCACTGAATTGCTGCCGATCTCCTCGACGGCCCATATGCGGGTCGTGCCGGCCCTGCTCGGCTGGCCCGATCCCGGTTCGGCCTTCTCGGCATTGATGCAACTGGCGGCGCTGGCAGCCGTGCTGAGCTATTTCAGGCACGATGTCAGCAGCATTGTCGGCGGCGGCCTCACGGCGCTGAGGACCCGCCAGTTCGTCACGGGACCGGGCCATCTGGCGCTCGGCATCATCCTCGCGACCATCCCGATCGTCATCGCCGGCGTCGCGCTCGCTCCGTTGCTCAATCGCTGCGGTTCACCCTTGCGCTCGCTCGGGGTGATCGGCGTGACATCGCTGGTGATGGCGTTGCTGCTGGCTGCGACGGAATGGCTGGCCAG
>JARYGW010000002.1:0-71319 GCA_033792295.1 Allobosea sp. | reverse complement strand
GACCTTGTTGGCTGCTCGAGCCTTGTCGAAGTTTGTCGTAGAGGCGTTGATGAACGCTTTGTCGGTCCACCCCTTATCGGCGATGTAGGTGAGCAGAGCATTGAACAGGATGAGGTCGGTCCCCGAATTGATCGCGAGGTGGAGCACGTTGTCCTTGCCGGCCTCCGCTTCGCAGGCATTGATCGTCACCGTTCTGCGCGGATCGACGAATACGACGCGACCCCGGTCAACCGCCTCGCTGCCGAACTCGGTCTTCTTTTTATCGAGCGAAGTCCCGCGCAGATTTGGAATCCAGTGATTGAGAAAATAATTCGTCTGGGTTTCCAGTGCATTGGTGCCGATCGCCAAAATGGTGTCAGCGAGTTCGGCATCTTCGTAGCAGTTGTTGAGTTCGCCGATCCCCATGTCGCGCGTAGCGTGAACTTCAGAATTATAAGCCGGGCGGTTGTGAATGCGGATGTTCTTAACCTTCATCGCGCCGAAATAGAGCTTTCCGGTGCCCCATGTGTTCTCGTAGCCGCCACCTGCGCCCCCGTGGTCGTAGGCCGAGACGAAGAGCCCATCCTCGCCCTGTTCGTTGATGACCGCCGCGGTTACGCGCGCGACGAGATCAAGCGCATCGTCCCAGCTCGTCGGTTGGAGCTGGCCATAGCGCCAAACGAGGGGATCAGTCAGTCGTTGGAGCTGCGTATTGCGCTGTTGTGAATAGCTCATTTCGGCAATGCGGGCGCCGCGGATCGAGCCGAGTCCTGAATTCACCACGCAATCCTTGTCGGGTTTAATGACGAGATGAACGTCCCGCCCATCTTGCTTCACCACGTTGTACATTGACGGAGCGTACCACGCTGAGGTGTCCGCCTCTTGTTGCGTGGAAAGGTCAACGCCGAATTTGTTCTCCGGTGGGGCTGTGCCGCCCTCGTAGCGCGTATCCCAAGAGTAAGCCTTATACCCGCATCCGACGATGCAGTAGTGGCAGACGACGTTGTGTTCCTTTGCGTTGGCTGGAACAATCGGAAGCTGACTAATCTGACGCTTGTATGCCATTTTGACCTCCTTCAGAGCACGTTCGACAGCCGACCGTAGAGGAGCTCGTCCACGCCTTCAGCGTAGATGTCGCCCTTCTCGTCCACCGTCAGCACGTATTGTGGGAGGTTCTGTGTAGCGTGCCCCCAGACCTGCAAGCCGCCCTTTTCGCAGTCGAAGCGCGAGTAGTGTCCCGGGCAATTCAGCGTCTTGTCGGCAGCTGCGTAGGAAAGGGGAAATCCTTTATGCGGACATAACGTAGTGAACCCGACGATATCGCCCTCAGGCCCGACACCGGTCGGAACGCGAGCTCCCAATTTGACCAGAACGCCTGGAGCGTTATCGTCTGGATAGGCCACGTCGAGCGGCTCATTGACCTTGAGGTCCTTGATATTGCCGAGCCGGTTCGCAGGATATTTGACCAGCGCAGCGCTCGGTGCCGCCTTCGCTTCGGTTGGCAACACAGTTGCCGCCGCCATCCCGGCTGTCATGAGACCCGCGCCGCTCAGGAACCGGCGCCGTCCGAGGTCCGCAATCTTCTTACATCCGTTCACTTGTGATTCCTCCCACAGGTTGCTTTTTGTCGAAAAGCACTGCAGGAGTCGGGCCAAATCGGAAAACAGAGTAAAATCAAACGCAACGGTGTGTTTGGGCGATCAAACGATCTGCAAGCTGTTCGGAGATCCAAACATGCTGCAGCGCCGTTGGTTCGGAGCGGCGAACATCGGCGAGCTTATTTAATCGGAGCTGAGGCCGAGTCGCCGCATCTTTTCCCACAGGGTCGTGCGGCCGACACCCAGACGCCGAGCTGCCGCGCCGACCTCGCCACCGGTCGCACTCAATGCCCGCAGAATATGGCGCTTCTCCGCATCCAGCCTGGCGTCTTCGAGAGAGCCGAGCTGTTCGTCGCCCGCTGCTGCATGACTTGTCATCTCCGGAAACAAGTCACCCGGCATCAGCCAAGGCCCCAGAGCAAGCGCCACGGCCCGCTCCATGTGATTGCGCAGCTCGCGGACGTTCCCTGGCCAAGAATAGGCGCGGGCTGCCTCCTCGGCGAGCGCGCTGATTCCTTTTAGCGGTGTGTCGAAGCGCTGGGAGAATTCGGCGAAAAAGCGAGCCATCAGCCACGGAATGTCTTCTGGACGCTCGCGCAAAGAGGGCATGCGGACGGACACTACATTCAGGCGATAATAGAGATCCTGACGAAACTGCCCAGCCTCCACGCGCGCTTGAAGCTCGGCATTGCTTGCCGCGATAATGCGGCCGCGGAACGCGATGGCGCGCTCGCCGCCAACCCGGTGGAAACTGCGGCCCTCGATCAGGCGCAGAAGCTTGGCTTGTAGCCCATGTCTGAGCTCACCGATCTCGTCGAGGAACAGGACGCCGTCTTCCGCGCGCTCTGCATACCCAACATGGCGTTGGTTGGCGCCGGTGAAGGCTCCCCTTTCATGACCAAGAAGCTCGCTTTCCAAGAGATCGGCCGGAATTGCCGCGCAGTTGACGGCCACGAACGGCTTGGAAGCTGCATCGGATGTCGAATGCAGAAAACGCGCGGCGACGTCCTTGCCGGTGCCAGTCTCGCCCGAGATCAACACCGTGGAACTGACTCGGGCCACGCGTCTGAGCAGACGCTCCACATCGCGCATGGCCGGAGAAACACCCAGCTCGGGGCGATCATCGGGCCCATGGGATCGGATGAGGTCTCCCAATCGGCTGAGAAAGTCGTCCATCTCGAATGGCTTGGTGACGTAGTCCGCCGCCCCGGCCCGCATGAGCCGCACCGCCTGGTCGATATCGGCATGGCCAGTGATGAACAGGAACGGTGGCGCATCAGGCACCCGCGCGATTTCTCGGAACAGCATCTCACCATCGAGATCCGGTAATCTGATATCGCAGATGACAGCCTGAACCTGAGCCCTGGGCAGCGCATCGGCTGCTTCGCGGCCGCGCTGCCACCAACGGACCGTCACTCCTTCGAGTGCGAGCCTCTGAACGAGACTTTCGCCCATGATCGGATCGTCTTCGACAAGAGCAACGGTGCGTGCGTCAAGCGACATGGGGCAGTTCCTCCGCTCTCTTGAGTGGAAGTATCAGATGCAGGACCGTGCCGCCCGATGGAGGGCGCTCGACATCAATGTGGCCTCCAAGTTCAGTGATGACGCGTCGCGTCGTCCACAGACCGAGACCGCCGCCGTCTCGCCAAGGCGCGGCTGGAAGGGATCCGCATAAAATCTCCGCAGCGAATTCCGGCAGTCCGGGACCTCGGTCGGCCACCATAATCGAGAGTGCACCGCCGCGGATTTCGGCTGACAGCGCGACTTCGGCACCATCCGGCGACGCTGCCACAGCGTTCAAGAGCAAATTGAGTATCGCCTGCCGTACCGGCGTGCTCGACAGCCCGATTGTGCCATGGATCCCATTCGCGACGACGATGGTCACTGATTTTCGGCGTGCTTCGGGAGTGATCAAGAGTTGCAGATCGTTGATATCGGTGGCTGCAAAATCGCGCGCGATGCGCTCGGTGCGATAAACGGCCAGGGTGGTGCGAACCACGTCACGGATACCAAGCAGACCGCGATCGAGTAAGCCGATTGCGTTCGTTCGGACGTGGGCCAAATGGCCGTGTGACTTGAGGGTCGCCAGCGCGTTGAACAGTCCGCCAAGTGGATTGTTAATCTCATGGGCCAGGGCGGAGGCGAGCCGGCCGAGGCTTCCGAGACGTTCCTCCTCCGCGAGCTTCTTAACCAGTGCGTCGTGCTCCTCCATCGAATGGACGAGTGCGTTATAAGCCCGAAAGAGCCGACCGAATTCGCCGCGTTGGCGCGCGACGATATTGGAGGCAATAGGCACAGCCGAGGTGTCGCGGGCGAGGCCCAGATGGCCCGTCAAGACCCGGACGGGGCGCATCATTCGTGCGACAAGTATCCAACCGGCCGCAGCGAGGAGGAGTGTTAGCGCCCCATTCGTGGTGATGAGGGCCAAGATGACGTTGCGGCGCTCGGCGGCGAGATGCCGTGTGTCGAAGACGGCATGAATCAACCCCACTGTCCGCCCCGGATACGAGAGCTTGCGTACGGCACTAGCCGTATCAGCGCCAGCCTCGAAGCTGAAGCTTTGATCTGGCGAGGACAGCGCCTGCTGACGATTTCCAAGTGGCGATCCGATCGGATGCCGTCGCGGGTTGGAGGCGGCAATCACCTGGCCGTCGGCGTTCGTGACGATCGTTTCCAACGGACGAAGGCTCTTATTGAGTTCCTGTGCACGTTCGATGGCATCGAACACCTCCCAGGTGTCCTCGCGGAGAATCGATGGTCCAACAGCCGATGAAAGGCCGTCCAGATAGCTTTGGGCGAGATCGCGCAAGTGCCGCGCTTGCGTCTCCGTGAGCCCAGCCAACACCCGTTCCGAGAGCAGAAGGGCGACTAGAATCATAAGCACGGCAACAGCAAGCGGGACTTTCACCGTGATCGGCCAGGATCGAGGATTGAGCCGGCTCAGCATGGCGTCACCCTGCCTGTCCCACGAGGGCGGCCTTTGCAGCGATAGTATCAAACAACGTCGGGCTCTCGGCCATGAAACCATCGAGTCGCAGCATATCAAGCACGGCGCGGCCGTCCGGATCGGTGCTGATGGTCAGTAGGGCCCTTGTGAGCGCGGAAAGACGACCCTCATCGATCGGCGAGCGAGGTGCTGCGATTGGTGGGAAGCCAAGCAGCTCAGAGCGACGAAGTATGCGGGTTCCCTTTGTCAGATTCGGCTCGATCCCGGCCACGACGTCATACACATAGCCGTCGACCGAACCCGATCCCGCGAGCCCGCTTGCCACTGCTCGGATTACGTTCCGGTGGCCGTAAGTGAAAAAGAAGCGCGAAAAGAAATTCTCCGGTCGAAGCCCTTGCTCGGCCATTAACGTGCGAGTGACGAGAAAGCCGGAGTTGGAATCGGGGTCGGAGAACGCGTGAATGTCGTCGCGCAGGTCGGTGAAGTTCTCCGCTTTTCGGTCTTGCTCGACGATGATGTACGACTGGTAGAGCGGCTTGCCCCTCCAGAGCGGAACCGCCACGAGCCGGAGCTCCTCTCGATGCGCAACGAAGGGATAGCCGCAAATCCAGGCGGCATCCAGTTGACGAGACGTGAGGAGAGCGGTGATTTCCTGATAGGTACGACGCGTCACCAGCGTCACCGGGAATCCTGTAAAGCGCTCGAGGTAGCCTTCGAGCCGACCGAGAAGTTCCAGGTCGTTGGTGAGAAAAACCGGTGTCAGCCCGAAATGGATGGAGGGACCAAGTCCCAGGTCCTTGGCGGATGAAGCGCCGGCAAAAAGTAGCGCTCCCGCTCCTCCTAGCAAGCCGCGTCGGTCAAACTCCTGTGAGCCACCCATAAGTCCTCTCCCATCATGCTTTTTGTTATTATTCTAAACACTAGCGCGATCGGGCTCCCGGCGAAACACAGGAAAGCCGGCGAGACCCACAGATTGCGCGTCGTGGCACAACGCATCGTTTCTGATCGCACTACCGTCTGGTGAGCCAGTCAGCGAGCCGCGCGCCGATTAACCGGGCTAAGACCATTGCAACGAATGCTATCGCCATCGCCGGCAACGAGCGTTGCTCACACCGATAGGCGAGCGCCTGTGCCAGGAAGGCTGCTGGTTGGAAGAAGCCGTACCATGGCGCGATCCAGAAAAGCCCCAGATATGCCGCTGGCCCCAGGAGCGAAGCGAGGCCGCGGCGGTTGATCATGACGTCGAGCAGTCCGAGGGCAAAGCCACCGAATCCCGCAGTACTTGCTCGCCAAGGAATGTCGGTCATGCAGTATAGTTCTGGCGATGCCCGCGTTAGTGTTTGGACTGCCCACAGGCCGAGGAAGCCGCCCAACCCGCCAACAGCTAGATAAGCAAGCTCGGCGACAATCGCCGCTGATCCTGTCGCGTGAGTCGGTGCGTTTGCGGTGAACATCATGAGCGCAACAGCAAAGACGAGCGTCGCTATGAGTGCGATCGCGAGCGGGGCCTGGATGTCGAGAGAGTAAGCGCTCGCCTCACCAACTCGAGATAGGAATAGGGCTCCGGTTATGCCCAGTCCGCGAAAAGCTGCGTTCGCAGCATGAGAACGCAACAACAAACTAGCCTCCCACACCGCGCAGTTGGTTGTGGTAAACCGTGAAGTAGCACTTGGTAGCATACAGCCCCGGCGGACCGCGAGACACGCTTGTGTATACCGACAGGTTCGATGCAAGCCCGCGAGCTATCGCGGACAGACAGGAACGCGCCGGATCGATTTGCAGCACACGGGAAATGGTAGAAAACTGATGCATCCTGATGATCAGCTGCCGGCTCGACTACAGAAAATAGAGAATATAGATCGCTGCGCCCATTCCGCCGAGAATTCCAATCGCCGTGCTCTCTTGGGCGGGATACGATAGGCCGAAGAGGGCGAGTGCAGTCATCGCAGAACCGATGACCGCAGCCCAAAATATCGCGACGAGAATACGCATCACTATGCGCCTCTCGTTGACGCCGTCAGGCTCCAATTTCATTACTTCGGAGTGCCAAGAGCTTCGCCGCTGCGCTTGACGGGACCACGTTCGTACCAATCCTTGCTGCCGTTCACGATTCGCACCACGGAGAGCATGACCGGCACTTCGATAAGAACGCCGACCACTGTCGCGAGGGCGGCACCCGATTGAAAACCGAACAAGGCGATTGCCGTCGCCACTGCCAACTCGAAGAAGTTCGACGCGCCGATCAAGGCCGAAGGACCGGCAACGCAATGAGCCTCTCCGCTGACTCGGTTCAGGAGATAAGCCAGTCCAGAGTTGAAATAGACCTGGATCAGGATCGGCACGGCAAGGAGCAAGATCACGAGCGGCTGCGCGATGATCTGTTCACCTTGAAAGCCAAACAGCAAGACGAGAGTGGCCAAGAGCGCAATGAGTGACAGCGGTTGCAGGACGGCTAGAAAGCGCTCGAGTGTCTCCTGTCCCCCCGAGTTGAGAATCCAGCGACGAAGGATCTGCGCAAGCGCCACAGGCACAAGGATGTAGAGCGCGACGGAAATGAGCAGCGTGTCCCAAGGCACGGTAATTGCGGAGAGTCCTAGCAGGAGGCCAACGATGGGAGCGAAGGCCACCACCATGATCGCGTCATTCAAGGCGACTTGACTCAAAGTGAAATGCGGCTCGCCGCGGCAAAGATTGCTCCACACGAACACCATAGCGGTGCATGGCGCAGCCGCCAGGATGATGAGGCCGGCGATGTAACTGTTGATCTGATCCGCTGGAAGATAGGGTCGGAACAGATATCCAACGAAGAACCAGCCCAATGCCGCCATCGAAAACGGCTTCACCGCCCAGTTGATGAAGAGGGTGACACCGATGCCGCGCCAGTGGCTCTTCACCTGCGCGAGCGCTGCAAAGTCGATCTTGATGAGCATCGGGATGATCATCAGCCAGATCAACGCTGCCACCGGCAAATTGACCTTGGCGATTTCAGCTGCGCCGATGACGTGAAACGCATCCGGAAATAGATGGCCGAAAGCAATTCCGACGACGATGCAAAGGGCAACCCACAAGGTCAGATAGCGTTCGAAGGTTGACACGTCAGAATCTCCTATCGGCTTGAAATGGTTGTGTGGGTGGATATCGCGTCAACCAACGTCTTCAGCAGGTCCACTGCTCGCGGGTTCAGCGAGTAACAGACGCGTGGCCGCTCGATTTCACCGAGGATGATCCCTGCGGCCTTCAAAATCTGGAGATGCTGCGAGGTTGTCGATTGCGCCAGGCCGATATGCTCGACCACGTCACAGCCAACGCAGGTCTGACGTTCTAGAAGCATGCGGACGATGCCGATCCTCGCTGGGTGCGCCAATGCCTTGGCAAGGACCGCTATCTGCTCATCGGCCTCGCGCGCCCGCGGCGCCGAAATGTGTGTGACAGCCTGGTTCACAGGATTCCTATGTCAATCGTTAATCGTCGATTGACGATATAGAGCCTGCGCGGCCACGCCTCAACCCCCTGCCGCCCTGGGGCTAGGAAATATTTGCTTAAGTCGAGACGTCGACTATTTTGGACAGAAAGGATCTAGATTCGACGTATGCCCTGGATTTCTCTCATTGGCCGCCATGAGCCCCCATAAGTTCACCTCCAATGACGCCGTAGAGATGTTTGCCAGCCTCGCGCAGCCCACGCGGTTTGAGGCCTACCGATTGCTGGCGCGATATCTGCCCTACGGGGTGGCCGCTGGTGATATTGCCCGTCTTCTCGCGGTCCCCCACAACACGATGTCGACTCATCTCGGGCAATTGGAGCGCGCTGGATTGATCACCAGCCGCCGGGAGGGCCGCTCGATCATCTATGCTGCCAAGCCCGCAAAGCTCGGCACTCTGTTCGACGTGATGCTGAGCGAAATGCGCGGCACGGCGCCAGCAGGTCACCCCGACGCGGGAGCAACCGATATCGTCGAACCCATATTTGCGCAGCGCCGACCGGCCGAAGGCGTTTCGAAGAGCTACAATGTGTTGATTCTCTGCTCAGGCAACTCAGCCCGGTCAATCATGGCCGAAGCGGTACTAAATCGCCAAGGAGCGGGGCTTTTCCGGGCCTATTCGGCCGGTAGTCGGCCCCAGGAACAACCGCACCCGCTTGCAATCTCGCTGCTTGCTTCACTGGGCTACGAGACCGAAGGTCTGCGATCCAAGAGCTGGGACGAGTTCGCCGGGGCCGATGCGACCACCATGGACTTCATCATCACCGTCTGTGATGCCGCCGCCGGCGAGGCCTGTCCCTATTGGCCCGGCCACCCTCTCCAGGCCCATTGGGGAATTCCCGATCCGGCTTTGGTCGCCGGCACCAAAACCGAACAGCAAACAGCATTCCTGGAAACCTATCGTCGGCTGACCGCGCGCCTTACTGCCCTGGTCAATCTGCCGATCCGTTCGCTTGATCTTGCCAGCCTTAAGGATCGGCTTGCCGACATCGGGCGGATGGAGGGCGCGACCGCTCTGACCGTTTCCGGCCAAGAAGCCGCCTGATCCCTGACTACCCTCTCGACCTCCCTGGCTTGCGCCATGCCCGCGTTCCTATTTGCGTCGATTAGTCGATACCTCTCGACATATAGCCGGAATCAGTTTATGGCTTGATCGTCTGTAGGCCAGCCGGGTTCCTAAAAATGCCGTCCGCTCCTCTCATCATTCTGGGGTCTGGCCCCGCTGGCTGGACCGCGGCGATCTACGCGGCGCGCGCCGGGCTGACGCCAATCGTCGTTCAGGGCATCCAGCCAGGCGGCCAACTCACAATCACGACTGAAGTGGAGAATTATCCTGGCTTTGCCGAGCCGGTGCAGGGGCCCTGGCTCATGGAGCAGATGCGCCTGCAAGCCGAGCGGATGGGAACGCGCATCGCCACCGATCACATCATCGACGTGGATCTCGGTGGCCCACTTTTCACGCTCATCGGCGATTCTGGCACGACCTACACGGGTGACGCGCTGATTATCGCAACCGGGGCACAGGCTCGCTGGCTTCACGTTCCTGGTGAAGAGCGCCTGAAAGGTTTCGGCGTTTCCGCCTGTGCGACCTGCGACGGATTCTTTTTTCGCGGCAAGCATGTCGCCGTGATTGGCGGCGGCAATACGGCCGTGGAAGAGGCCCTTTACCTCGCTAACCTCGCGGCCAAGGTCACGGTGATTCATCGCCGCGACAGCTTTCGAGCCGAACGGATTCTGCAAGATAGATTGTTCGCTCATCCCCATGTGAATGTCGTGTGGAACGCCACAGTCGCGGAAATTGTCGGGTCGGATGCGCCGCCGTCGGTTGCCGGCTTGAGGCTGGTTGATGTGGAGACAGGGCAAATCTCCGAGATTTCAGCCGACGGCGTCTTCGTGGCCATCGGCCATGACCCGGCGACCGCGCTCTTTCGCGGCAAGCTCGACCTTACAGCCTCCGGTTACATCAAAGTCTTACCTGGAGCGGTGACGACGAACATTCCCGGTGTGTTCGCGGCCGGCGATGTCGCTGACGGCGTCTATCGCCAAGCAGTTACTGCGGCCGGCATGGGATGCATGGCAGCTCTCGACGCGGAACGGTTCCTGATGATGAGGAGCCTAAGCGAGGCGGCTGCGGATGAGGCGGCATAACGGCGCTAACGCGTGCGGCGGCTACCGCGCGAGTCACATTTTCACGACTGCCAGCGCAGTCGACACGACCAAGGAGAGGCTGTCATGAGCGAAGATGAAAAGAGACTCTTCAACGTCCTGTTTCTGTGCACGGGCAATTCGGCGCGCTCCATTATGGCCGAGTGCATCTTGAATCGCCTCGGAATGGGCCGTTTCAAGGCGTTCTCCGCCGGCAGTCATCCGAAGGGCGAAATTCGACCCGAGACCATCACGCTCTTGAGGGGGCTGAATTACGACCTCAGCAATCTGAGATCTAAGAGTTGGAGTGAATTCGCCAAGCCCGGCGCGCCTCATCTCGATTTCGTCTTCACGGTCTGTGACGATGCGGCAAGCGAAGAATGTCCGGTTTGGCCCGGTCAGCCGATGACCGCCCATTGGGGAATCCCGGATCCAGCCAAAGCGACGGGCTCTGGAGCGGAGATCGCGCTGGCGTTCGCGGACGCCTATCGGATGCTCAACAACCGGATCTCGATCTTCATCGCGCTGCCGTTCCGCTCGCTCGACACTCTCGCTCTGAAGAAACAGCTCGATGCTATCGGGCAGACCACAGATGTCGGGCCTTCGCCAGCCTCTGCGGCCTGAACCCTCGCTCAAACGATTCGGAGTAATGATGACCGCCCATAATGTCCTCTTTCTGTGCACCCACAATTCCGCTCGGTCGATCCTGGCGGAGGCCATTCTCAATTCCAAAGGTGGCGACCGCTTTCGGGCCTATTCAGCTGGAAGCGCTCCAAGCGGCGCGCCTAATCCGGATGGACTGGCGTTGCTTGCCGAGCGAGGTCATTCGATCGAAGGGTTGTGCTCGAAATCCTGGGACGCGTTTGCTGCGCCCGGCGCGCCGGAGATGCACATCATCATTACAGTTTGCGACAATGCGGCAGGCGAAAGTTGCCCACTTTGGCCAGGTCGCCCGGCTTCTGCGCATTGGGGCATTGCCGATCCGTCGACCGTGAGTGGCGATGATACGCAGCGCCGCGCAGCCTTTGCTCGCGCTTACGATCTACTGGAGCAACGGATCGATCGACTGTTGTCCTTGTCCGACGGACTTGAGGGCCCGGCGCTGAAGCGCGCTCTGGCGGAGATTGGATCTGACTCTGAGGGGGCTACCGAGAAATCACGCGCCGTCGCAGCCCTGTAGGTCAAGGCGCCCACAGCAAATCAAGTGGGGAGCGTGGTCGCACGTCCAGGCGCCGGTGCAATGAACACAATCGGTCAGCGTCATGGTCCTCGCCGTGACGGCGAGCGCGTTTTGCTGTGATCTAACATACTGATACTACAGGACTTTTTCTCTTTTTGTCATCGAAGTGTCACGAACGCAAAGTAAAAAACCGATGTCGCGGGGTGGTCATTCGCTGCACCGCGCGAAGTTCAATCTGAGACGTTCAACGAGATCATCTCGGCCGATCTGCCGCGAAGCGGTGATGACGGTCGATATCAGAAACAGGAGAGAGCGACTGTGAATATCCGTCAGAACTTAAACTGTATCAGCCTTGGCTTGGTGATGCTCGCCGCTGCCACGACCGCAGGCTATGCTGCGGATATCACGGGCGCCGGCTCCACCTTCGTTTATCCGATCCTCTCGAAATGGTCTGCGGACTACAATCAGAAGACCGGCAACAAGCTCAACTACCAATCGATCGGGTCAGGTGGCGGCATCGCCCAGATCAAGGCGGCGACCGTCGACTTCGGCGCGTCCGACATGCCGATGAAGCCCGACGAGCTTCGGGAACTCGGCATGGGGCAATTTCCACTCGTTATCGGCGGCGTGGTGCCGGTCGTCAATATCGAGGGCGTGAAGCCGGGCGAGATCAAGTTCACCGGTCCGCTGCTCGCCGACATCTATCTCGGCAAGATCACCGATTGGAATGATCCGGCGATTGCCAAGCTCAATCCCGACTTGAAGCTTCCCGCTGGCAAGATCACCGTCGTTCATCGCTCTGACGGCTCGGGCACAACCTTCAACTGGGTGAATTACCTTTCGAAAGTCAGTGACGAGTGGAAGACCAAAGTCGGAGAAGGCACCTCCGTATCCTGGCCGACCGGCGTTGGCGGCAAAGGCAACGAAGGTGTGGCAGCGTACGTCAATCGCATCAAGAACTCGATCGGCTACGTCGAATATGCCTACGTCCTTCAGAACAAGATGACGTTCGGCGCGGTCCAAAACAAAGCTGGGAAATTCGTCAAGCCGGACAATGAAAGCTTCCAAGCTGCTGCTGCGAGCGCTGACTGGGCCAAGGCGAAAGACTTCTATCTGGTCATGACGGACGCGCCTGGTGACAACGCTTATCCCGTCACGGCCACGGTCTTCGTGATCATGTACAAGCAACCGAAGGACGCTGCGCGTTCGCAAGAAGCGTTCAAATTCTACAAATGGGCGCTTGAGGAAGGCCAGAAGCAGGCGGTGGAGCTCGACTACGTGCCGCTTCCCGAGGGTCTGACCAAGCTGATCGAAGCTTATTGGACCGCTGAATTCAAAAGCTGAGGTCGAATAGGCCGCTGCAGGGCCGCGTCCCCGCGCTCCTGCAGCGGCCCTCCCTACGGCTCCGCCGGTCCTGAAAGCATGGAAGCCTCCTATGAATAACAGAGCCGTCGTGGCCCTTGATACACCTGCTTCTCAATCGGAAACTAACCGGACGACTTGGATCTCCGACACCGCAGCAGATCGGCTGTTTTATTGGGTGGTCGCAGGAGCTGCGTTCTTCGTATTGATTGCGCTTGGCGCTGCGGCGCTCTCCATGGCCTGGGGCGGGCGGCTGGCATTTCAGACGTTCGGATGGCGCTTCTTTTATGGGACCGAATGGGATCCCGTCAGCCGTCAGTTCGCGGCCTTCGTTCCCATCTACGGCACGATCATCACTTCGCTCATCTCGATGATCATAGCTGTTCCGATCAGTCTCGGAATTGCGGTCTTTCTCACCGAGGTCGCGCCCCGATGGATGCGCGGACCTGTCGGTACCGCCATTGAGCTCTTGGCCGGCATTCCCAGCATCATCTACGGCATGTGGGGTCTTTTCACCTTCGTTCCTTTCATGTCGGATCACGTGCAGCCGTGGTTGATCGATCACATCGGACCGTTGCCGATCATTGGACCGCTCTTCGACGGTGCCCCCATGGGCATCGGTATGCTCACCGCAGGCATCATCCTTGGCATTATGGTCATTCCCTTCATAACGGCAGTGATGCGTGACGTCTTCCTCGTGGTCCCTCAAGCGCTCAAGGAATCCGCCTACGCGCTCGGGAGCACGAAATGGGAGGTCGTGAAGGACGTTGTGATTCCTTACACCCGCACGGCCGTGGTCGGAGGTATCTTCCTCGGGCTCGGGCGTGCGCTCGGCGAGACGATGGCGGTAACCTTCGTCCTTGGCAACGCCCACAATCTTAGTATCTCCCTGATGCAGCCGGGGAACTCTATCGCCGCAGCAATTGCAAATGAATTCACCGAGGCGGATTCCGACATCTATCTCTCCTCGCTGATCGCACTGGGCTTCGTTCTCTTCATCGTGACCTTCATCGTGCTCGCCGTCGCCAAGCTGATGCTCCAGCGCGTCGCAAGGCAGAAGGGGGAATGATATGACCACTGCTGAATCCCTTCATCGGCGCCGCCAAGCTGTCAGCATCGCGGCTCTTACGCTCGCAACGCTAGCAACCGCGTTCGGCCTCGTCTGGCTGGCTTGGATTCTTGGAACAACCTTTCTCCAGGGTCTCGGCGCTTTGAACGTGAAACTGTTTACGGAGATGACACCGCCGCCTGGCCAGGATGGTGGATTGCTTAATGCCTTCTTCGGCAGCTTCGTGATGGTGCTGATGGCCGTCGTGATTGGCAGCCCTATCGGTATCGCGGCAGGAACTTTCTTGGCCGAGTATGCACGCGGGAGCCGGCTCGGCGAAGTCATCCGCTTCGTTAACGACATTCTGCTGAGCGCGCCGTCGATCGTCATCGGCCTCTTCGTTTATGAGCTCGTCGTCCGACAGGCGGGGCATTTCTCTGCCTATGCCGGCGGCATCGCCCTCGCGTTCATCTTGCTGCCCGTCGTGGTCCGCACGACCGACGAAATGCTGCGCCTGGTCCCCGACGTCATGCGCGAGGCCGCGCTCTCGCTCGGCATCCCGCGGTGGAAGATGATCAACCATATCCTCTATCGGGCCGCCAAGGCAGGGATCCTGACCGGCGTACTCTTGGCGATCGCCCGAATTTCGGGCGAAACGGCGCCGCTCCTCTTCACTGCGCTTAACAACCAGTATTGGACGAGCAGTTTGTCGGAGCCGATGGCGAATATTCCTGTCGTCATCTTCCAATATGCAATGAGCCCTTACGACGCCTGGCACACATTGGCCTGGGCCGGCGCCTTTGTCATGACGCTGTTTGTGCTCGCGCTCAGCATCATCTCCCGTACGATTCTCAATCCGAGGAAATCCGACAATGCTTAACCTAGGCCAACGTCAGGTGGAGCAGATGTCCGCTCCTATCACCGCTCAGCCAAAACTCGTGCTCGACAATGTGAGCTTCTTCTACGGCCAATCCCGCGCCGTACATGATGTCAGCCTCATTTTCCCAGAGAAGCAGGTTTCCGCCCTGATCGGCCCGTCCGGTTGCGGAAAGTCCACCTTGCTGCGGATTCTCAATCGCATTTACATGATCTACCCGAAGCAGCATGCGACAGGAAAGGTGCTGCTGGACGGCGATGACATTCTTGATCCTCGCTATCCCATGAGCCGCCTGCGCGCCCGGGTTGGCATGGTCTTTCAAAAACCTGTCCCGTTTCCAATGTCGATCTACGAAAACGTGGCCTACGGAATTCGCCACTATGAGCGGCTGTCTCGCAGTGAGATGGACGGACGCGTCGAAGCCGCTCTGCGCCAAGCGGCACTTTGGGATGAGGTCAAGAACAAGCTTACGGCAAGTGGGCTGAGCCTTTCGGGAGGACAGCAGCAGCGGCTCTGCATCGCGCGCGGCATCGCCTTGCGTCCTGAGGTCTTACTTCTCGACGAACCGACCTCAGCACTCGATCCGATCTCAACCGCCCGTATCGAGGAGCTTATCGACACCCTCAAAACTGAATTTACGATCGTTATCGTCACCCACAACATGCAGCAAGCCGCGCGTATCTCAAGCAACACAGCTTTCATGTACCTCGGGGAACTCATCGAATACGGCAATACGTCAGAGATATTCAACAATCCGAAAGATAAAAGAACAGAAGAGTACATCACCGGCCGTTTCGGCTGACCGGATCCTCCACCATAACAACGTAGCCAGAAGAGAGGTGATGGACATGTCCACAGTGAAGCACACTGTCAGTTCGTTTGACGCCGACCTGAATTTGTTGAGAGACCATCTTCTGCAGATGGGCACGCTGGTCGACGCCGCCTTCGTCGATGCCACCCGTGCGCTCGTAACCCATGACGCCGCGGCCGCAGTGAAGGTCATCGAACAGGATGCGCAGGTCGACGCCCTTGAGGCACTCGTCGAGCACGAGGCAGTTCAGATCATTGCTCGCCGGCAGCCCTTGGCGGTCGATCTGCGGGACATAATGGCTGCCGTGCGGATCGGTTCTGAGCTGGAGCGTATCGGTGACTTGGCGAAGAACATCGCCAAGCGGGCGGTGGCTCTCGGTAGCGAGCCGCCGCATCAGGATCTCGCCGCACGACTCCAGCAGATGAGCACACTCGCACAAACTCAGCTCCGGCATGTTCTCGCCGCTTACGCCGATCGCGACGCGACGCGAGCAATGGCAATCCGCGATGCGGATAGTGAAATCGATCTCTTGAATACGGCATTTTTCAAGGAGTCGATCGAGTATATCGCGCGCACCTATAAGGATATTGCGGGAACAGCGCATCTACTCTTCTGCGCGAAGAATATCGAACGTATTGGCGATCACGTTACGAACATCTCTGAAGACGTCTATTTCATCGTCACCGGAGCAATTCCAGCTGAGGAGCGTAAGAAGCTCGACACAAGCAGCACACTCCATCCGGGATCTGATCCGAATACGGGAACGTGAGGAAGCGGGACAGATGGTCCGTCTTCTCATTATCCAAGACCCGGACTCGCTCAGACTCCTTTTGCAGCCGGTCAGCAAGTTTCTGACGCATCAAGTGGCTCTCGTGATTGTCGATAGTGACACTTGCGAGCATGTCGCGGGACGGAGCGATGATTGTCAGGCTGGCGCTCTGACCCAACCGCTCGATTGCGATGTGTATCGTCATGTGTCCCGACGGGATGTCACGGAGTGGGTACCGGCGCGTGTCGCCGTCGCCGATGACGGCCGCCCTTATCTGCGGGAAGATGTCGTGTGCTTCAACGTCTGTGCCTCCGGACAGCTCGTTCCAGGAGACCTAGCGGGTCAAAGCCGCAGTAATTCCGGGCACACTGAGACCATAGTGCGGGCGAGCGACGTCGAACTCGATCCCATGACCCATCGCGTCTATCGACGGGGCCGCGAGATTCATCTCGGTCCAACCGAATTTCGGCTTTTGCAGGTACTACTCCAAAATCCTGATCACGTTATGACGCGTGAGCAGCTTCTCGCAGCAGTGTGGGAAAGTAAGAACGACATCGATGAAAGAACGGTCGACGTCCATGTTGGTCGATTGCGAAAAGCGCTGAATCAGCGTCGCGACCGGGACTTGATTCGCACGGTCCGCGGTGTCGGATACGCGTTTGATGCAGGCGAGCGCCCACGGACGTCGACGAATGCGGCCCCTCCTTTGGATGAACAGAGAGAACTAAAGTCATGTTGAGCAAATGTGTCGTGGCTGCCCTAACTGCTCTCGTAGTCTCAGGCCTTTGCGCTGGAGCGGCAAAAGCAGAATTCAAGCTCGATGCGCGGTTCACAGACGCGAATGGCGACATGGTCGCCGACACGCCGACTGATCCGTCGAAGCTGATCGATCCGGATACGCTGATCTTTGCCTACACGCCTGTCGAAGACCCGGCGGTGTACGCCAAAGTATGGACGGAGTTTCTCGACCATCTCGCCAAGACAACCGGCAAGAAAGTACAGTTCTTCCCCGTTCAATCGAACGCGGCGCAGCTCGAGGCGATGCGCGCGGGCCGGCTTCACGTGGCGGGTTTCAATACCGGGTCCAATCCGATCGCGGTCGCCTGCTCCGGGTTCGTGCCCTTCACCATGATGGCGTCGAAGACCGGTGAGTTCGGCTACGAGATGGAGATAATTACCTATCCGGGCTCGGGGATCACCAAGGTCGAGGACATCAGGGGCAAGAAGATGGCCTTCACCGCCGAGACGTCGAACTCGGGTTACAAGGCGCCGTCCGCATTGCTCGGCTCGCAGTTCAAGCTCGTCGCTGGAAAGGACTACGAGCCCGTCTTCTCGGGCAAACACGACAACTCGATCCTCGGAGTCGCCAACAAGGATTATCCCGCTGCAGCGGTGGCCAACTCCGTGATGAAGCGCATGATCGCCCGCGGCGTGGTCAAGCCCGAGCAGATCGTGACGATCTATAAATCGCAGACCTTTCCCACCACCGGTTATGGCTATGTCTATAACCTGAAGCCGGAACTCGCGGAGAAGATCAAGGAAGCGTTCCGCACCTTCAAATGGGAAGGCACTGCACTCCTAAAGGAATTCCAGACGTCCGAGCCGCCGCAAGAAGCGTTCATTCCGATCACCTTCAAAGATAATTGGGCGGTGATCCGTCAGATCGATGAGGCGATGGGCGTCAGCTACGCCTGCAAATGATGCGCAACGACTGGGATGCGGCGGCATGCTGATTATCGAAGGCCTCTCCAAGCGCTATGAGAAGGGCGACAAGGCTCTCGATGCCGTCGATCTCGCTGTTCCGGTCGGCCAGGTGCTCGGCCTGATCGGGCCGTCCGGGGCGGGCAAATCGACGCTCATTCGGTGCGTCAACCGGTTGGTCGAACCAACCGCCGGCCGGATCCATCTTAGCGAGACGGAGATCACTGGGCTCGGCCGGGCCGGCTTACGCCGCGCCCGGCGGCGCATGGGCATGATCTTTCAGGAATTTGCCTTGGTCGAGCGCCTCTCAGTCATGGAGAACGTACTCTCAGGTCGGCTCGGCTATGTCGGCTTCTGGCGCTCCTGGTTTCGACGATTTCCCCAGGCCGATATCGACCGCGCCTTCGCCGTGCTGGAGAGGGTTGGCCTCATTGATCACGTCGACAAGCGCGCCGATGAGCTCTCCGGCGGTCAGCGCCAACGGGTCGGTATTGCCCGCGCGTTGGTGCAGGAGCCCGATATTCTGCTCGTCGACGAGCCGACGGCGAGCCTCGATCCAAAGACCTCCCGCCAGATCATGCGGCTTCTGGTCGAGGTTTGTGCCGAGCGCGGCCTCGCGGCCGTTGTCAACATCCACGATGTGGCGCTCGCCCAGATGTTCGTGCAGCGCATCGTCGGCCTGAAGGCCGGCCGCATCGTGTTCGACGGCCCCCCGGCTGCGCTCAATCCCACCGTGCTGACCACGATCTATGGCGAAGAAGACTGGTCGAAGACCATCAGCCGGGACGACGACGGGGCGGATGAGGAGCAAGCTGAGGAGGGCTCTCTCCGTATGACGCTCGTTGCTTCCACCTCATCCGAACGCGTGGCTGCGGCGCTGTGACAGACGTTGGGACCACCGCGCGCCGCTGGCGGCCACCGCCGCTCATCGCCAATCCGTGGCTGCGACGAGGATTGATCGTCGGCGTCGCTGTCTATCTTGCACTGGCGCTCGGTACGGTGGAGGTGAACTGGGCGCGGGTGATCGACGGGCTGGCGCGTGGCGGCCGATTCATTGCGGGGTTCCTGCGGCCGAATTTCTCGACGCGCTGGGATGACATCCTGCAAGGCATGATCGAAAGCCTCACCATGACGGTGACGTCCACGGCCGTCGGTATCGCCATCTCCATCCCGATCGGCGTCGGCGCGGCCCGCAATGTCGTACCCGGCACCGTCTATTATGTCTGTCGCGCGACCATCGCCGTGTCACGCTCGCTGCAGGAGATCATCATTGCGATCCTCCTCGTCGCCATGGTCGGCTTTGGCCCTTTCGCGGGCTTCCTCACCTTGTCCTTCGCGACCATCGGCTTCCTCTCCAAGCTGCTGGCCGAGGACATCGAAGACATCGATCCTGCTCCGCTCGAGGCGATCCGCGCCACCGGAGCTGGTTGGGCGTCGATCCTCTCTTACGGCGTGCTGCCGCAGGTGGCGCCAAGGCTGATCGGTCTGTCGCTCTATCGCCTCGATATCAATTTTCGCGAGTCGGCTGTTGTCGGAATCGTAGGCGCTGGCGGCATCGGCGCCACCCTCAACACGGCCATCGACCGCTACGAGTTCGACAGCGCCGCGGCTGTGCTGATCTTGATCATCGCGATCGTCATGGTCAGCGAATATGTCTCGAGCGTCATCCGGAAATGGGTGCAGTGATGCCGGTCGCCAGTCTTCCCGATGGACGCCCCCTCTGGCGACGGCGCACCACCCGAGCAGACCTTATGATCTGGCTCGGCTGGCTTCTCGCCGTCGCGTTCACTGCGTTCTGCTGGCGCGTGATGACGGAAAGCACGATCTGGGCCTACGTCTGGGATGCGCCAACCCAGATGGCCGACATCGGGTCGCGCATGGTGCCGCCCCGTTGGTCGTATTTTCCGAACCTCGTGAAGCCGCTTTGGGATACACTGAACATCGCCACCCTCGGCACGGCGCTTGCGATCGTGATCGCCGTGCCGATCGCCTTTTTGGCCGCGCGCAATACGACGCCGAGCGTCACCCTGGTCCGTCCGGCCGCGCTCCTCGTGATCGTCTCATCCCGCTCGATCAATGCGATAATTTGGGCGCTGCTTCTCGTCTCGATCCTTGGACCGGGTCTGCTCGCTGGCATAATCGCGATCGCGCTGCGGTCGATCGGGTTCATCGGCAAGCTGCTTTATGAGGCGATCGAGGAGATCGACAAAGCCCAAGTCGAAGCGATCCGCGCGACCGGCGCCTCCGGGCCGCAGACACTCGCTTGGGGCATCGTTCCGCAGATCATGCCGGCCTTCGCCGGAATTACGGTTTTCCGCTGGGACATCAATATTCGCGAGTCGACCGTACTTGGCCTCGTCGGCGCCGGCGGCATCGGGCTGAATCTAGAGGCGTCCCTCAATACCCTCGCCTGGCCACAGGTGACCCTGATCCTTCTCCTGATCCTCGGTACGGTTCTCGTCAGTGAGTGGACCTCTGCGAAAGTTCGACACGCGATCATCTGACACGCTTGGACGCAAGGCGCCCCGCTGCAGTCTTGGGAATGCTGTTCGCATCGTAGTAAGCGATGCGCTTTCCACCCACAGCTCGCGGGCGAGGCATTGTCATCTGACAGGACGCTGGTGATCTGCCAGTGCATTGACAATGCGCGGCGCGAGATCACGTGCTGTTCGAGCGGCACCGATCAGAGTCGCGGACGCTGCTCCGGTCCAGTTGCCGTAGCCGGCGAGCCAAAGCCGCGGTTCGTCGACGGCGCGTTGATCGAGAACTTTCACGCGCCCGTCCGCGGCAACGATGCCAAGTGTTTTTAGATGATCTGTCGCTGGCAGAAAGCCGGTGCACCAAATGATAGCGTCCAGCTCGCTCTCCGTTCCGTCGCGCCATGCAAGACCTGTCGGCGTCAGTCGTTCAAAGGGCCTGACCGCAGTTAGAACGCCACGATCGCGGGCGCTCTTGACCGACGGTAACATGACAATATCGCCCAGACCGGAGATCGTCGTGCTTGCATCGGCGCCGCGGACCCGGGCTGTCGCCCGTTCGAACAGCACCCGGCCATCGACGTCATCCGGAAGGAAGGTGGGATCCCGCAGGGTGATCCAGATCGTCTCCGCTACCAGGGAAAGTTCGGCCAGTATCTGAGCGCCGGAATTGCCGCCGCCCACGATCGCGACGCGTTGACCAGCAAAGGGCCGAGCGTCTCGATAATGCCCGGAATGCAGCTGCGTACCCGTGAATAGAGCCGCGCCCGGGTATTCCGGGACGTAGGGCTTCGACCAGGTGCCGGTTGCGCTCACGACCGCAGCTGCGCTGTACCGTTCTCCGCCGCGGCAGCGTAGCCGCAAGAGATCACCGTCGTGCTCGATAGCTTCCACGATGCGAGGCCGATTGATGGGGAATTCGTACCGTTTTTCATAGCGGGTTAAATATTCGATCGTCTCGTCGCGGCTCGGATAACCTTTGCTGTAGAGCGCGGTCATCGGCCAGCCGGGAAGAGAACTGTAGCCGGCGGGGGAGAACAGACGTAGCGAATCCCAGGTATGAACCCATGCGCCACCCGGCCCGGTGCCAGCATCCACAATGACAAAGTCAACATCCGCCCGTCGTAGGTAATAGGCGATTGCAAGACCCGCCTGCCCGCCGCCAATAATGACGACGCTGTGATGCCGCGACGTCAAGCCGGTTCGCTCTGCGGAGCTATCGCCATTAAAGACAGGTCCGTCTTGGGATCGATCACTTTCCCGGCGGCCTTGCGCTCCGAGTAACGGTCAACGAGCTGCGAGCCGTGAGGTCGCATCAAAATGGTAAACCGGACCAGCTCCTCCATCACGTCCACGATGCGGTCGTAATAGCTAGACGGTTTCATCCTGCCAGCTTCGTCAAATTCCTCGAATGCCTTGGCGACACTCGATTGATTGGGGATCGTGAACATCCGCATCCAGCGGCCAAGCAGCCGCAGCGTGTTCACCGCATTGAAGCTCTGCGAGCCCCCGGAGACCTGCATCACCGCGAGCGTCCTTCCCTGAGTCGGGCGCATGCCGCCAATGCTAAGCGGCAGATGGTCGATCTGCGCCTTCATGAGCCCGGTAATTTGCCCGTGGCGTTCGGGGCTGCACCAGACCATACCTTCCGACCAGAACGCGTGTTCGCGCAATTCTTTGATGGCCGGATGGTCGTCGGCGGCGATCTGATCGGGGAACGGCAGCTCGCGCGGATCGAAGATTCGTGTTTCCGCTCCGAAGCGCTGCAGCAGCCTGGCAGCTTCCTCGGTCGCGAGCCGGGAATAGGAGCGTTCTCGTAGCGAACCGTAGAGCAACAGAATTCGCGGTGGATGTCCGTCAGGGGCGAGCCCGACGCCGGGGCGAGCGTGAACGAAACGTTGGTCTAAAGCTGGGAGATTATCGGGCTCGCTAAGTATACGCAGAGGCATTGAACTTCCTTTGAAGATTGGACGGCGTCATCAATTGAGTAGGGAGGGCATCTGCCACATCGATGCGCATCATACGGGGATCGCCGGTGTGCTCGAATGCATAAGACAGCTGCTGCGCGGAAGCCTTAACAGACGTGTCAGGTCAGGCGGCGGCCGGCCTCGTCGACGACCTTCTCTCCATCCTCTTTTGTGAATGCCCCTTGCTGCGCTGGTAGAAGGTCGAGAACAGCTTCGGAGGGTCGACACAGCCGGACGCCTTTCGGGCTGACCACGATTGGGCGATTGATGAGGATCGGATGCCGCATCATAGCGTCGACCAACTGGTCATCGGTCAGAGCCGGATTGCCGAGACCAAGGTCAGCGTAGGGCGTTCCTTTCTCCCGAAGCAGGTCGCGAGGCTTGATCTCCATCCGGTCCATGAGTTGTAGGAGCAACGCTCGTGAAGGCGGGGTCTTTAGGTATTCGACGACATGCGGCTCGATGCCAGCATTACGTATCATCGCAAGTGCATTGCGCGATGTCCCGCAGTCGGGGTTATGGTAGATGATGACGTCCATTGCTGATTTTCTCCGTCTTTATTCGAGTCTATGGTCACCGAAAGTGAGCGCGTCCCCAAACGGGAGACGCCGCGGATTTTATGCTTGCTTCGAGCGTGACGCGTTTCCGTCCGGGCCACCACACGCGAAGGCGGCGATTGCCGCATCGCAGACGGCAGGGTGGCCCTGGCAGCAATCACGCATCAGAAATTCCACCAGCTTCGCCAGCATCGAATAATCCGCGCTATAGACAATCGAGCGTCCTTCGCGCCGCGACGTGACGAGACCACCTTGCTCAAGCTGGTTGAGGTGGAAAGACATGCGCGACGAAGACGCGCCGTCCATGGCTTGCCCGATTGCCCCGGCGGCCATGCCGCCGGGCCCAGCCGTGACAAGCAGGCGTGTAATCTTGAGACGCGTCTCCTGTGAGAGCGCTGAAAAGGCTGCTAAAGCTTGGTTCTCATTCATGACTCAAAATCTCAAGAGATATTGAGAGATATATACCGTTTGCTGCCGGACAACAAGGGCCTTCGTATCAGGAGGTGGGTCCAGAACGCCCGCCAACGAAGCTGACGGCTCTGCCAGCGTGCGCCCCCAAGCCGGACGGCTGAACATTTCTATTTCGAATATTCTAGAAATACCGTTGACTCGTGCGATTGATGGTCCTAAGCTATTAGCTATGAAAATAGATGATGCTGCCACGCGCTTAGAGGCCCTCGGGAACCCGACGAGACTTAAGATTTATCGAGCACTGGTTCGTGCCGGCGCGGGCGGTTTAGCAGTAGGGCGTTTACAAGAGAGGCTGAAGGTCCCGCCGTCGACACTGTCGCATCACATCAAGACGTTGATCGGGGTCGGTCTCGTCTCACAGGTACGCGAGTCGACCACCCTAATCTGCCACGCGAATTACGACGTCATGCGCGGCTTGGTGAACTTCCTCGTGGCCGAGTGTTGCATCGACGAAACCAAGGCAGGATGCCAGGATACGAAAACAGCCGCCTGATTTTTTGTCTAAAATTTCCATGATTCTAGAAAAATAGGAGGATCAAAATGCCAAGCACCAAGATCGTCGCGATTGTCGGAGGAGGGCCGGTCGGGCTTGCTGCTGCGGCACATGTCCTTTAGCGTGACATGATGCCCATCGTGCTGGAAGCAGGCGCCAAGGCGGCCCATGCGATCCGCCAATGGCGGCATGTGCAATTGTTCTCGCCTTGGGAATACAACGTCGATCGCGCCGCGGCGCGTCTTCTCGCCATGACCGGCTGGAATTCCCCCGAGCCGCACGTCTATCCGACGGGTGGCGAGTTCATCGACGGCTACCTCGATCCATTGGCGACGAGAACGGCTTTGAAAGACGTCATCCGGACGTCGAGCCGAGTCACCGCGATAGCACGCGTGGGATTCGATAAAGCCAAAACACGCGGGCGGGAGGCCGCTCCCTTTGAGATCCGTTATCAGAACGGCAAGGGCCTCGAAACGATCCAAGCGGACGCCGTCATCGATGCATCAGGCACGTGGTCGTCGCCAAATCCGATCGGCGCAAACGGCTTGCCCGCGGTGGGAGAGCGAGAGCACGCCGATCGTATCGTCTACGGCATGCCCGATGTTCTCGGCAGCGCGCGGACGCGATACGCCGGCAAAGTCGTGGCGGTTCTCGGCTCGGGCCACTCGGCCATAGGCACGCTCATCGACCTCGCCGCGTTGAAGGAAGCGCGTCCCGATACCGATGTGATTTGGCTTCTCCGTGGAACAGACCCTGCCAAAGCGTTCGGAGGCGGCGCCAATGACAAGCTGGCCGCACGCGGTGAACTTGGCAGCGCGTTTGCGAGGCTTATCCATGCCGGTAGCATCCGCGTGGAAACCGGTTTCGCAGTCACCCACCTTACATCACCGCGAGAAAAACTGAGGATTGCGAGCGGCGCGGCCTGCTGCGCGCGCTACGTAGAGGCTGATGAACTGGTCGTCGCGACGGGCTTTCGCCCAGATTTCTCGTTTGTCAGCGAACTTCGCACGCGGCTGGATTCGGCGATCGAGGCCCCGCTTGCATTGGCGCCGCTCATCGATCCAAACGAGCATAGTTGCGGCACTGTCCGTCCGCATGGCGCACGCGAACTCGCGCAGGACGAACCCGGGTTCTATTTCGCCGGAATGAAGTCTTACGGCCGCGCTCCTACCTTCTTGATGATCACTGGCTACGAACAGGTGCGTTCGATCGCGGCCGATATTGCTGGCGACCGGGAAGCGGCGAAGCGCGTGGAGTTGGTGCTGCCGGAGACGGGTGTCTGCACGCGATCGAGCGTCGAGAACGTCCCTTCGAATTGCTGTGGCGGACCGGCGCCGGCCGGAACGAGCGCCTGTTGCGCACAGGACGCCGATGCGAAGGCAGCAGGCGCGAAGGGATGCGGATGTGCCTGAGGCTTCCTTCGTGAGAGACCGTAAACTACCGATTATTCTCGCGCTCGGCACGACGCAAACGCTCGCCTGGGCCTCAAGCTACTATCTGCCTGCGATTCTCGCGGATCCGATCTCGCGAGATCTTGGCATTTCTAGCAATTGGTTCTTTGCCGTCTTCTCCGCATCACTGGTCATCTCGGGTTTGCTCGGGCCAAGAGTCGGACGGCAGATTGATCTCGTCGGTGGCCGCATGGTGTTGGCGGCTTCGAATGTCATTCTGGCGGCCGGTCTGCTGTTGCTTGGCAGCTCGACTTCATGGCAGCTGCTTACAGCTGCCTGGCTCCTGCTCGGCGTGGGCATGGGCCTCGGTCTTTACGATGCCGCGTTTGGCGCACTGGGCCGCATCTATGGCGACAACGCCCGCAATGCCATCACGGGCATCACACTGATCGCTGGATTTGCAAGCACCGTCGGGTGGCCGCTCAGCGCGTGGGGATTGGAGACGATCGGATGGCGCGCAACGTGCTACGCTTGGGCTGCCGCGCACATCCTCGTTGGACTTCCGTTGAACCTGCGTTTTCTTCCTAAGATCGAACTCGCAAAGCGATCAGATGCTCCGGTAGTCAAGCCTCACATTCCGTTCGATCAAACGATGCTGCTGCTCTCGTTTGCATTCGCGGCTGCCTGGACGGTGACATCCGCCATGGCGGCACATCTTCCACGCATCGTTGAAGCATTCGGAGCGACGCCCGCACAGGCCGTTTTTGCCGGCGCGATGATCGGACCGGCACAGGTCGCTGCGCGATTGCTCGAAGTCGGACTGCTGAGCCGCTATCATCCGATCTTCTCAACCCGGCTGGCATGCGTGACTCACCCGCTCGGGGCCTGTGTCATTGGCATTTTTGGGGGAGGGGCCGCTGCTGCCTTTGCGCTCCTTCACGGTGCCGGAAACGGTGTCCTGACGATTGCGAGAGGTACGCTCCCTCTCGCGATTTTTGGACCCGAGAATTACGGTTATCGTCTGGGATTGATCGGCGCGCCATCGCGTATTTGCCAGGCGCTGGCGCCGCTTGGTTTCGGTTTACTCATTGAGCCATTGGGGGGCAAAGTCGTCATCATATCCTCCTTATTGAGTCTGTCTGCGCTTGGTGCTCTTGCACTGACGCAAAGGCGTCAATTCGTTCCGCTGTAGCACAAGTCAGGTCAGACATCCCCTAGTCAGCCCTGACACCATGATGTTGCGAGGTATCGAAGCGCTACAAACTTTTCGAGTCGGCTCGTAGGGTAGGGTATGTCATGAAACTATCTAGCAGTGAGGCGAATGCGAACCAAAACTCAATGAAGCCTCTTCATATCGCCTTAGCGGTTCTCGTCGCGGTGATATGGGGTATTGCATTCGTCGTTAGCAAAGTTGGGCTCGAAAGTTTCACTCCTCCTCAGTTGACGGCCCTTCGTTTCTTTATCGCGGCTCTTGCAGCACTCTGGATCCCTCGGCCGAACGTTTCATGGCCGATACTGATTGCCATTGGACTGACGGTTTTCACCGGACAGTTCCTCCTGCAGTTCTTTGGCATTTCATACGGTATGCCGGCTGGATTGACGGCAGTCGTCTCGCAAACTCAAGCACTGTTCACGGTCTTGTTCGCGGCAATAGCCATTGGTGACAAGCCCGGTCTTAAGCAAGTCGTTGGGATGCTCGTCGCTTTCATCGGCCTGCTGATGATCGGCCTGACGATCGGTGGCACGATCACGCTGCTAGGGTTTTTGTTGACCCTTGCGTCTGCGATCAGCTGGGCGATCGGCAACGTCCTGGTCAAGCGTTCTCCTAAGGTCAATATGCTTCATTTGATGGTGTGGGCAAGCCTCGTGCCTCCATTGCCCGCACTCGCGATTTCGTTCGCCATCGATGGACCAGGTGCTCTGTGGTCGTCGTTGACACATGCCACATGGTCCGGAATTGGCGCTCCAATCTACTTGGGCATTCTTGCGAGCGTGTTCGCATACGCTATTTGGGGTAGCTTGTTGCAGCGATATTCGACGGGCACTGTGGCGCCATTTGCGCTGTTGTCGCCATGCGTTGGGACAGTGGCCTCGGCGATTGTTTTCGGCGAGCAATTTGGGCCACTGCGGGTGGTAGGGATTATCTTGATGCTTATCGGCTTGGCCGTCACTGTCGTTCCGCTCGGGGAACTTCGTTGGCCACGACGACGACGATTCGCATAATCGATCTTATGGAACATAAGCCATTGAATATAAATAGAAATATCTTGAATGTGGCATGATAACATGCGATGGAATTAATACCACTTGGCAATTTGGACTCAGCATTAGCAGGTATTGGCCCCAACATTGAGTCCAGCGGTGTCAGCAATCGCCAGATCCCAACAGGGTATAAGAACGGAACATTACGTTTCCCCGTTCTCGCCGAACGATCGATGCAACGATGTCAGCGCCTTGAT
Organism: Allobosea sp.; assembly: GCA_033792295.1. Lineage (GTDB taxonomy): Bacteria > Pseudomonadota > Alphaproteobacteria > Rhizobiales > Beijerinckiaceae > Allobosea. The sequence goes on along the minus strand of JARYGW010000002.1, from coordinate 43,606 downwards.
CGCTTGGTGAACCTTGGTATCCGGCGCGTCACGCAAGACACTCATCATTGCGGCGAAGTTTTCATCCTGTCCTGCGGCGGCGGAAGAAAGAATATCGCGCACGTCGCAGTTCTCTCCCGGAGGGGCGGCGGGCGCCGCGCCGAGCGATAAGGTCTTGCGTGGTGGTGCTGGTGGCGGCGCAGGCGCAGGCCGTGACACAAGCGTGAGAGGTGCGGGCGCCGGCGAGGCCGCCGGCGTTTTCGTCTTGCTTGCAGTGGCTTTTGGCCGGCGCGGTGACGGCGCTTTGCGGGGAGTCGTGCTTGTTGCCGCCGGCGGCGCAGTTATGACAGGCGGCGAGGCCCCGGCTGGCGTTTGCGGTGGCTCCGGCGCCGGATTGATGGCCCCCTCTAGCGCCTCATCCTGCCACGTCCGCAGCTTGGGGAGAGCCGGAGGGGAGGCTTTTGCGCGCTCGTAGAGAGCGCGGTAGGGTTTGTCGAGGTAGTGACGAATCTTCGTCAGTTCGAACGACGGAGAGTTCTTCACCATGAGGATCGACAGCCGCTGCGACATCTCTCTCAGCTCGAGCGGGCTTCGCAGCGGACGCGGTGTGTAGTGCGGAGCCCAGACGCGCGGCGCGAAAATCCCCTGCCCCGGGCGCTGGATGGGCGTCTTGTAAACCTGCGTCGTCTCGCCCAGCATCTCGGACACGAATTCCGAGGTCTCAAGATCGTTGATCTGGATGAACAGCTTGATCTGTGAGCCCGAGACCGTCGTGATGCGGGTATGGCGACCATAGAGCTCGTCGAGCTGGGCGATGTCCTGCATGACGATCGCCATCCGGAAGCCGTAACCGGCGCTGATCGTGATTTTCGAGATCAGCGAGTCCATCCGGCCGACATGGAAGAATTCGTCCAGCATTAACAGGACCTGGTGCGGTTCGTCCGGCCCCGGGATTTTCTCCATCAAGAGGTCATGGATCTGCTGAAACAGGATGCGAATGAGCGGCCGGAAGATCGAGAGCTCCGCGATGGTGCAGCCGATGAAGATTGTCATCGGCTGCCGGCGCAGCTCGCGAATGTCGAAGTCGGATGTCTCTGTCGCGGCCGAGATCAGTCCGTTGTTCCACAGGCTCATCGCCATATTGACGTTGAAGACGGCGCTGTTTCGGGTCTCCGGCTCGAGCGCGATGTACTGGTTGAAGCTGTCGATCACCCAAGTCGGCAAATGGTCGCGTTCTGTTTTGACGATGGCGCGCAGCACCGTGGAAATATCTTTGCCCGTCGTGGTCATTCGCGCCACCGTGCGCATGTGTTGCGCCGTGGTGGTCAGCGGCGACGCCAGCACATAGCCGATCAAGGCCGAGAGCAGCAGACGCCCGGCGCCGGCCCATGTGTCGTCGGCCTTCTCCGGAATGACGAAAGATGCGACAACCAGGCAGTCGGTCGCCATCCGCTCGTCGCGGCGCACGAAATCAAGCGGATTGTATCGATGGGTATCGCTCGACCCCGGTGAAAACATGAACACCTTGTTGCCCATCGTCGTGCGATGGTTCGCCAACGCATCGAAGTTCTCCCGCTTCGGATCGAAGAACACTGCCGAACCTTGCCAGAGATAACCGTTCGGCAGGACGAAGCCGGTGCCCTTGCCGGATCGCGACGGGCCGACCACGAGGATGTGGGCCGGTTCGTCGGAGCGAATCGTAGAGCCGTTCAGCGTGCCCAGAATGATCCCCTGCTTGGCGATCAGTCCTTGCTTGGCCGCTCCCATGATCGTGCCGAACCGGGCCGCCCCATAGGGCATCTGGCGGCGATTGACGAAGCCGAAGATCAATCCGCCGATACCCAACGCTAGGACGGTGGCCGCGCCGTAGACGGCGCGGATCATGGCTTCGACGCGTGTCGGCGGATAGATCAGCCGTTCGTAGAAGTGACGCCAGGCGATCAGGAAAAACTCCGCCGAGCGGTCCGCGTTCTGCTGCCGAAACAGGGCCCACCGGCTGGCGCCCTCACCCGGAAAGCGTCCCGGCGCCCAGCGCAGCGCCACGGCAATTTCATAGGCCAAGCTCCAGACCAGACAGAACGCCAGCAGCAGGAGGATGGCAATTGCGATTCTATAGGCGACGACGCGCGCCATGCCGTCCCCTTTCTGCCCCATGCTGCGCTGCTTCCCGCTGCTGGCGCCACTCCGCCATGCGCGAGAAATGGACCGCGGAGGTCCCCCGCCAGCCGCCGATCTTGGTCTGCTGGATCACGATCGGCAGCACCGAACGAATGTAGGCGACGATCTCCTCGCGCTTCAGTCCGAGGCCGGCCTGCATCACCATTAACGCCAATTGCTCGAACGCGCCCGCAGGGCTGTCAGCGTGGACGGTGGTGATGCTGCCGGGATGACCGGTATTGATCGCTCGGAGGAAGGAGTAGGCCTCCGCCCCACGAATCTCACCCAGGAAGATGCGGTCCGGTCGAAGCCGCAGCGAGGCTTGTAAGAGCATCTCGACGGTGACGCGCGCCTCGCCCTGGTCGCCTTTCGATGCCACGAGCGGCAGGTAATTCTTCTGGACCGGATTAACCTCGCGCGTGTCCTCGATGGTGATGATGCGCTCGTCTTCCGGCACCTCCTTGAGAATCGCGTTCAGAAATGTCGTCTTGCCCGAGCTTGTTCCGCCGGACAGCAGGATCGAATAACGACTGATCACGGCCAGGCGGATAAAGTCCTCGATGCGGCCGGCCTCGAGATGCTCGCAAAGCTCACGGTCGGTCGCTGTCAACGCCCCCTCCCCGGCCGTCTCGACCTTCTTGAACGAGCCGAGGCGGCGGTAGTCGTCGAGGCGCATCTCCTTGATGACCTGCTTGCGGATCGCAAAGGCTCCGCCGGCAGTTGTCGCCGGCGGCATCACGCCCTGGAATCGCTCGCCCGACGGCAGCGCGGCCGAAAGCAGCGGATGCTCCTCGTTGACGCTCTGGCCGGAGTGGCCGGCGACGCGCTCGGCAAGGTGCCGGATTGCATGCTCGGTCAGGCTCGGCACCTCGTGCCGTTCCATCGCGGACTGACCGAAGCGTTCAACCCAGACCTCGCCCGGTCCGTTCGCGCAAATCTCGACAATCTGATCGTCCGCGAGCCACTCGCGAATCGGATCCAGCGCCCGGTCAATGAAGACTGTCAGGTTTCGTGGCAGCGCGCTCACGCTTCAACTCCGTCAAAGCTTCCTTGACCGGATCCGGATAAAAGGAAGAGAAGTCCAAGTCGCGCCGAACGAAGACGATGATCCGGGTGCCCTGGTCGAGATAGATGGTCGGCGGGATGTTGATCGAGTTGCGCAAAGCTTCGTGCGCGATATTGGTCAAGGTCTGCGAGACGTTCTGGGCGGCGATTTCGCGGGCCTGCAGGGTCAATTGGTTCTGGTTGACGCCGGTCTGAGTTTGAGTGACCAGGCCTGTGACCGGATCGGTTGTCGTGATGACGGTTCCGTTGCCGTAGCCGCTGGTGTTCTGGCCGTAGGCGCTCAGGAATTGCGCGGCGCCGCCAACGATCGACAACATGATCGCAGCGCCGAACCGTTCAACGTAGTGATTGTCGACGAAGCCGGCATTCCCGGCCCGGCCGAGATCGTCGGCGCCGTTCGAGCCGAGTTGCACGGAGACGCCGTCCGACCGCAGCAGTCTCGTCCAGACGACGAAGACACGTGTCTGTCCCTGCGCAATTCCCGATTTATATTCGCCGATGAGACGGCTGCCCGCCGGAATCAGCACGCGCCGTCCGTCGAACGACCAGACATTCTCGGTGACGGTCGCGCGCACCATTCCAGGCAAGTCGCTCTGAACGGCGGTCTCGAGCACGCCCCGGATGAATGTTCCCTGCGCGACCAGCGCGTCGATCCGGTTATTTTTCGTAGCGCGCGAGACGTCGACGCCTGCGGCCGAGACGGATGCCAGGAAACGCCGGTTGGGATCATCGTCAGGCGCGCCGGCGGCTTGATTAGTATCGTTGGGATTCGCGGCGGCCGCAGTGGCACTCGCGTTGTCGGCGATCACTTGCGGAGCACGCAGACGCTCCCATTTTCGGCGCTCCTCCTCCTGTCGCTGACGCTCGAGTTCTGCAAGCCGTCGCGCCTCGTCGTCGTTCGGTGCGACCATGGTGAGCGGTGGCGCGGGCGCCGGTGGCGGCTGCAAGGTCACGGGGGGAGCTGGCGGCGGCGGCGCTGGCTCAGGCGGGGCCTGCGGGATCACGATCGTGCCCTGATTGGTCTGCGGACGCGGGGTCGACAGCGACGGCGCGGGAAATTGGGTGGTCGTGAACTCCTCCTTGTCGGGCGTCGTCATGGTCGGGGCGCGGCGCTGCGTCGAACTGTAGATCATCCAGGTGGCCACCATCACCGCGCCGATCGGCACGCCGAATTTCAAAAAGCGGCCGAGCGCCGTGCGCCCGCGGGCGACGGAGGTCGCTGCGGCGGCTTCCATTTCGAACGAGCGATAGTCCTCCGGTGTCGGCATGCGCTTCAGCCCCCAGCGAGTGACGCCGCACCGACACGCTGCGGCGCATAGGGCTCAAGCCCGTTGGGCTCATGCACATTGGTCAGGCGGCGGTTGAAGATACACGTCGACTCCTGGCCGTTGCGCAGCGTCCACTGCGGCGAGACCTTATCGACGACGACATAGGGACCTTCGGTCCGATAGTTGACGAGGCTCTCGTTGCGATCGGCGTCGACGATATAGACCGCCGGCACCTCGCCTTCGAAGCGAAACCAGGTCTTCACGCCATCGTCGAAGACGGCGACCGGCTTGTTGGCGGACGAGCCCTTGTACCCATAGTCGCTGTTGGCATTCGCGATATTGAGGTCTTTCAGATTCGGGTTGGCGGCGCGCTCCTTTGCTGCCGCAAGGAGCCCGGCGCTCGCTTCGTCCTCGGGAAAGCGAAAGCGAACTTCGTAGATCTGCGATGATGGCGGGCGCGTATTCGACCGGAGAATGAAACTGTAGATGCGTCTGTCCGTGACGACATTGAGGTTCGACTGCGCATTCTTTTCGACCGGCTTGACAAAGATGATATTGCCCTTGCGGTTGGGCTCGACCTTCCAGGCGACCGAATCGCCGAGCGCCAGCGTCTCGATCTTCTCATCTGGCTGCAGCTCGATCATCGTCGAGGTGCCGTAGGTGGCGTCGACGGCGGTGACGTTGTCTTTGTTGTAGATGACATCGCGAACACGAGGGTCGAGATGACCAGGCCGCGGCGTGGCCTCCGCGAAGGCCGATCCGGCGGGAAGCACCAGGAGCAGACTCAACGCAACGCAGCGTCCGATCATGGCTTCGCCTCCGCCGTTCCAGGCGAAGGCGCCGTTTCCTGGTCACGGCGATATTCCAACGCCTGGAAGCCGAGCGGATTTTCGAACCGCCATTCGTTGCGCATCGGCGCGCCGGTGTAGCGGAAGCGCACAAGCGAAACCCAATGGCGGGTGATCGTGTTGGTGGCCGACTTCTCGTCCGTCGAGAACCGGACGAGCGCGGTACGATTGTTCGGGAACGTAACTGACTTGATGTTCACGGCGACCTCGGTGTTGGTGCCGTAAATCTTGACCGGGTTATTGGGATTGGCAGGAGAGTAGATTTCGGTCAGCTCGCGCGCAGCGTCACCTGATGCGAGCAGTTGCGCCAGGTCGAAATTGTCCTTGAGCGCCTTCGGATCGTAAGTCTCACGCGCCTTGATGTAGCGCACGACGTTGAACATCGTGACGGCTTCGTCCTGGGTCAGCGCGCCTTCGGCCATTGGCCGCTTGACCTCGACGAAGCCCGTCGCCTTGTCCACAACGACCATGTAGGGCTCGTAGGTCTTGAGCGGCACCAGCAGGGCAAGAACGCCCAGTGCGACGATCGCGACGACGCTCATGACGCTCGCAACGATCCAGGCGAGGGCCCGCGAATTGCGGTTCCGGCGCGCGATGTCGTGTTCCCATGTCGCGCCGTCCGCGTAGTACCGCGGATCGACCCGCGCCGGCTCTGAGGCTGCCGTCTCCGTCACGGGCGACCTCCGCTGCTTGGCCCCGGAGGCACGCCCGGATTGCGGAGCTGGTCCGCCAGGCGGCGAAATTCCGCGGATTGCGCCCAGGAGGCGGCCCGCAGTCCGACGCGGGCCCGTTGGCGGGAGGCGAGCTCCTCGCGGCGCGACATCGATGCGGGGTTCAACGGATTGCGCAAGGCGAGCCGCGCACGATTGGCCGCGGCCCCGAGGCGGAAGCCCGTGGCGGTCGCGATGACGGATCCGATCCGCGGCGCGAAAATCGGAACGCCGCCGGCGATCGCGGCCGCGACATTGTTGATCTGGCTGAGCAGCAGGACGCCGATGATCGCCATCAGCACGACGGGACCGATGGTCGCCCAAGTCGCCGATTTCGAATTGGCGACGCCGTTCAACGTGTCGATCGATTGCTGGATCAGCGAGACATAGAAGGCGAGAAAAGCATAAACCAGCACCTGGACGACGAAATACTGGACCAGCGCGCTCATCCAGCCGCCGAAAAAGCGTGTCGTCGCGCCGAACAGCAGCAGAATGATGAAGATCGGCGCCAGCGCGAGCAAGAGCCACATGAACATCTTCGACAAGATGATCAGGAAGATCGCAAAGCCGATCAACAACGCCATCACCACGTAGAAGACCGCGGCGAAAATGTAGGGACCCCAATTGGTGATGCCGGCGTTTTGCAGGAACGCTTCCGTGGCGCTGTTCGTGGTGTTCCACATGTTCTGCAACGCCGATTGCACGCCGTTCACAGAATTGAGGTTGGCGGCTGTGCCGGTATTATTGGCCGTGGTGACGACATTGAGCAGCGCATTGCCGATCGCCGACGGACCGTTGTTCATCGCGTTGTAGGCGAAGGTCTGGAAATCGCCCCAGCTCGTCGCCATCGCGTAGATGAGGAACGCGCGGAACAGACGGAAGGCATGGTCGGCGGGACCGCCCGTGGCGGTCCCCTGCCAGATGCCGACGCCCCAGAAGATGACATAGAGCGTCAAAAGCAGGCCAGCGACGCCGGTCCCGCCGCCAGAGGTCGCCGCGCTGGCCAAGGCCTGATAGGCGCTCGAAACATAGTTCTGACCAAGCTGATCGACGGTTTGCAGCAATGTCGTGATGTTGAACGTGTTCCCCATTGCCCCTCTCAAATCCGCCGCATCGGGCCGCAGCGGTCGAGCGCCTCGAAGGCCGGCGGCACGGCAGGCTGGGGCGTCTCGCTATAGGCGAGCGGCATTGCGCCTTCGTCGGGGGAACAGGGCGCCTTGAGCGGCCGATAGGCGCAGCCGGCGAGCGCCGTCGCGGCCAAGACAATGAATACCACACGCCAGCTCAGTCTCATCTTGTCGGCGCCTTCGGCTGCGTGAAGGTCATGCCGCGCGAAGCGGACGCGGCCGCATCATCGGACGCGCTCTGACCGCCGGGGGTGCTCGCGACCGGAGAAGGAGGCCGGGAGAGCAGGAATCGCCCGGCGAAAAGGCCGATCGCCAAGGCGATGACGGCTATGACGATCGCTGCTCGTTTCGACACGCTGGCTCCCCGAGGTCTCTCACTGGGTGAATTTCATGGCGCGCGCGGCCGCCGACTGCGCCGCGATCCGGTCGAGATTGGCTTGGTTCGCAGCGGTAGCGGCATTGTTCACAACGCCGTTCAGCTCGTTGATCGTCTGGCCGGTCTGGATCTGGACCTGCGTGTTCTGATCGACGCTGCCCTTGAGGTCCTGCGCGGTGCCGATCTGCTGGCCGCCCTGCGTGAAGGCCTGAGATCGCGTCTGCATCGCGGTTTGCGTCGAATTGATCAAACCGGAGAGCGTCGCCGCGACATTCACCGAGTTCTTGTAAGCCGTGTCGACGGGATTGGTCTGTCCGTTCGCAAGCCCCGTGATCGTCTGCACGAGCTGCAAGCCGTTGATCAGCGTTGAGACGATGTTCTGCGACCCAGCGCCCATGCCCGCGAAGGAGAGCGCGCCACCCGAAATCACCGAGCCGAGCGATGGCGCTTGCGCCATCGAGAAACCGCCTCCCAGCGCCATCTGAGCGAGAGAGCCTTGCGCTTGCGACGACCGATCGCCGGTGACGGCCTGCAGCGTCTTTTGCGTGAATTGCAGAATCTGCTGATCCGCGGTGAGGATCTGCTGCGTGCTGGTCGCGATCTGTTGCGCCTTGGTGAGATTGGCGCTGTCGATCACCGGGACCTGCGCGTTGGCTTGCGGGGCGACGGCGAGCCCGATAACAAAGACCGCAATTGCGAGATGAATGCGCATCAAAGCCTCCCTAGTGGCTGTTGCTGGAGATCAGCGCCGCTGCATTGGCCGCGTTCTGAATCTGCGCCAGATAGAACAGAACATTCCCGTCGGTGTCGACGTAGCGCGCGCTGACGCAGGCGGGATCAGGCGGTGAGCCGGGCGGCGTGGTCGAGCAGGTCGACGGCGTGCGGCACGGATCCGATGGAGTTCCCGAGCCGATCAGTCCGGCCGGGCATACCGGTCCCGCAATCGGCTGGCTATTGGTGTTTGACGTCGCACGCATGCCGAGAGCCGCGCGGCTCATGTCGCTCGTCATGGCGAGGTTGAGCGCATTGATCGCGGTCACCCAGAGATTCGCCGACCCGATCGCTCCGTTCCAGGCGATATTGTTCTGCAGCCGCGCCGCGCTGTTCATGTCGATGGACGCCATCACGGTCTGGGCGGTGCCCACTTGCTGGCTCGCCGACTGGAAGGCGGATTTTGCTGCGGTCATGGTCGAACCGCTGGCATTGAGACCGGCCACGACATTGCCGCTCGACTGAAACAGAGTCTGATCGCTGAGCGCCGCGCCCTGGGCGGTCGTGTCCGGCGCTGTCGGCTGATCCGGGGCATAAGATTGGATGGCCTGCGCGCCGGCTCCGCTCTGCGGCTGCACCGTCGGATTGGTCACGTTGGCTTTCTTGCCTGTCGTGACCGCGCAATGAACGCCGTTGTTCGCATCTTGCCGCTGCGTTGTCACCGGCACCAATTTGACGGTTGTGCCCGCAGTCAGTGATTTCTGCGTCAGTTGAGCGGCGTCATTGACCGGAATGTCGGCCAGCGCCGGGATTGCGCCTGCAGCGATGAGACCCGCAGCCAGAATGATGCGCCCGATCATGACGCCGCCCTCCCCATGAAAACCGGTAACCAGGCCGCCGGATCATCTCCGAACTTCGCCCGGAGCGCCTCGAGTTCGGCGACCGTCTCGGTGCGGCCCGATAGCACCTTGATCATGTCCGGCATGCCGGCGAGGTTGAGGCGAGCGATCACGCTATCGCGGCCATGCTTGATCAGAAAGGAGCGGCTCTCAGGGGCGGTCGAACGGATCCAGGCGACTTCCCGACCCGAGAGGCGGAAGGCTTGCCGATAGCTCTCGTCGTCGGCCTTGGGGTTGGGAAAGAAGATGTTGGTGCTCGTCTGCTCGATCAGCGTGTTGGAGGCCTTCGAGCGAACGATGTCCGCCGCCGACTGGGTGCCGAAGCCGACAATGCCGTTCTGCTTGCGGATGGTCTTGAGCTTGTCACGAATAAAGAAGGCGAAGACGTCGTCGTCGAGGAGCCGCCAGCCCTCGTCGAGGAAGATCATGACCGGATCGCCGGTGAGGAGCTCGTCGATGCGATGGAAGATGTACATCAGCGCCGCGGTGCGCACGACGGGATCGTCAAGAACGCGCGTCATGTCGAAGCCGAACACGGTCGAAAGCGAGAATTGGTCCTGTTCGTTGTTGAACAGCCAGCCTCTCTGATCGACACGCAACCAGCTTTCGAGCCGGGCCAGAAGATCGCCTTCGCCCGCCCGGATTCGTCCGCGTAGCAGGGTCGAAAAAGCCTTCAGCGTCCGACCCTCAGGACCGGCGCTGAGCGCCGCTGCGATGGCGTTGCGAATGACCTGCTCTTCTGAGGCCGTCAGCTCCGCCCCATTCGCCGGCCGCAGCATGAAGGCGAAGAGCTGGTAAAGAAACTCGCGATTGGGCGCGGAATCCGAAAGCGACAGCGGGTTGAATCCTGTCGCTTCGCCCGGCACCAGCGTCTCATATTGCCCGCCCAGCGCACGCAGGAAGATTTCCGCCCCGCGGTCCTTGTCGACGAAAACAAGCTTCGGCCGCGGCACGATGCGCTGTGTCTGCGCCGCGATGAAGGACAGGAACACCGTTTTGCCGGAGCCGGTTGGCCCGACAACGGTGAAGTTGCCGATGTCTCGGACGTGATGATTGTAATAATAGGCCGTCTGCGACGTGGTCTCGAACACCGAGATCGCCGGCCCCCAGTGATTGCCGTCCGGCCGGCCGCTCGGGTAATTGTGCAGCGACGTGAAGCCCGCGAAATTCTTCGAGGAGATCACCGCCTTGCGCGCGATGTAGCCGAAGTTGCCCGGAAGTTGCGCCCAAAACGAAGGTTCACAGTTGAGATCCTCCCGCACCCAGATCACCGAGCGATCGGTCAGCGCGGCACCAACCGCCGTCACCGCAGCGCCGACCTCGGCGAGATCACGGCCGAGGCACATGATCGTCATGTGATGCTCGCCATAGATCGCCTCCGATGCGAGCAATTCGTCGCGCGCGTCGTCGAGGTGTTCGGCGACGATCGAGCCGGCCTCGTCCGACATGTCGACCTGGCGCGAGACGCGGTCGATCTGCTTGGCCGCCTCCGGGCGGTCCACGATCGCGAAGGTCTGTGTCGCGATGAACTCGTGCGGCACGCGCAGGAGATTGTCGAATGATCCGGGTCCCGTTTGGGCAGGATATTCGCGGATCGAGACCATCGCGCCGAAGCGACTGTCCTGCGGACCCGCACCGCGGATTTCGATCGCATTGCGGCCGAAGAAGATGCGCTTGGTCGAGAGCGCGTCGGCGATGTTCATGCGCGGCAGAGCCATCGGCCGCGGCAGGCCGCCGTTGAGGATCTGCACCAGGAATTCCAGCGGCTCGGAAAACCAGACGCCCTCGCGGCGCACGACGCCGAGCTGGCGGGCGCCATAGGCTGCCAGGTTTTCGCGCACGGCGGTTGCGGCGTCGCGCAGCTCGTTGAGCGCTGTTTGCCGCGCCACCGATTCGCCGGCTTCGTCCTTGCGGCCGAGAACCTTGGTCAGCATGGCGTCGAAGGTTCCCGCCTGTCCCTGCAGCGGACGCCGCACAATGGTCAGGTAGAGGTCGTTAACGAACATCCGGCGCTTGGAGAGCGCTGCGTCGTAGCGTTCGTCGAGCTCCCGGCAGAGCGCGTTGTCGAAGGTCGACTCGATCCGCGGCTGGACCTCGCGCCGGACGATATGGGCCACGAGTGCGAAACGGGAGTTAGCGAGCGTGCGCACGACGTCGTTGCGCCCGAGGAGCCGTGCGTTCACCTCGCTCATGTCGGACGTCTCGAACGAATAGCCGTCGAGCTTGAGCACGGTCAGGATGAGACCATCCCGCGTCTTGATAATGTTGTCGTCGACGTGCCGCAAATAGGGCACATGCGAGGCGACCGGCCGCTCCCGCCGGGAAATCGAGCCGAAGGTCAGTTCGTCGAGGAGTGCGCGTGCGACCATCCCGTTACCTCATGCCGCGTAGCTGTCGGCGCCCCAGAACCCGCGCGAACGCGGTGGGCACTTGGCTGATTTGACGAACAGGATTTCGAAGATGCGATCATCCCGGAGCGTCATCACGAAGCCGAAAAGATGCAGCGGGATCGCGACCAGCAGCATAAACAGGTTGTGCGACACCAGGAAGCAGACGCTCGAGACGACGCCGTTGAACATGAAATACATGTACGGCACGCCCATCAGCGTGGGCGCGCGAGTCAGCGCCTTGACGAGCGGCGTGATCAGCGGATCCTCGAGTTCGTCTTCCGTCATTGCCCGACCGCCGACTGGAAAAACTGGACGATCTGGGCCGAACCGAACACCAGAACAATGCCGAAGATGACGCTGCCGGCAATGCCCCAGGTCAATCTTCCGCCCCATGCGAACAACCCGCAGGCGATGACCGCAAGCGTGGCGAGCGCGGTGGCGATCGGCCCGGTCAGCGTGGAGACGAGCTGCTGTAGAGTCGATTGAACGGGCTGCAACGTCCCGCCGGATGACTGCGCCGCCGCTTCCGCAACGCTAAGCAACAGCAGGCTTCCCGCAAGGGTTGGCCGCAAAAACGATCTCCTCATTAGCTCCTCCGTTTCAATCGACATGCATGACGAAGCCGTCACTCCACTGCGCCGGATCGCGCGAATGAGCGGCGGGTTTTGTCTCCGTGGGGGAGCCGGCTTGCGACGGCTCGATCAAGTCTGCGGCCGCGACGGACTTGTCGCGCGGCGGACGCGACGCCGTCGCGCTTGGGCTTGGCCAGGCGTAGAAGTCATTGATGACTTGCGCGACGAAGCGCACGGTTTCGGGGTAAGGCGGCACGCCCCGGTTCTTGTCCACCGCGTCCTCGCCGGCGTTATAGGCCGCAACGATATAGAGAGGGTTGCGGTACCGGGTGGTGAGCGCCTGGAGATAGCGGACCCCGCCACGGACGTTGTCGGCCGGGTCGCACAGATCGACTTTGAAGCGCCGGGCCGTGTCAGGCATCAATTGCAGCAACCCGAAAGCGCCCTTGTCCGACAGCGCGATCGCGTCGAAATGGCTCTCGTTCTTGGCGACCGCTAGCGTGAAGTCGGGCGAGAAACGTTCCTCGGCAGCGATCCGGCTGACCAAAGCGCGCGCATCCTCGGGCGTCATCGCCTTAGCTTTTGGGCACGGCGTGGCGCCACCGGCCGTGCCGATGGTTTGAACGACGGCAGCAGGCAATGCGACCGGAAAAATCCGACCGGATGCGTCGACGGCTGCGAGCCGCGTGTCCTGCGCCTGGCTGCTGGACACCAAGGCCAGAAGGCCGAACCCCGTTGCTATGGCGCGTCTCGACATGCCACCCCGCCCTGCATTTTCGCATAGACAATATATTGAATGTTGATACCCTGGCAACAGGAGAGATGATCAGTCCACACCAGGCTCGCTTGCGGAGGGACGATGGTGCGCTGTGCAGTTTTGTTGATCGGCGTGGCTGGCGTGGCGATGCTGGCCGGCGTGAATCGCAGCGAGGCGCAGGACGCGTCCTTCGGATGCAAGGTGCTGCTGTGTGCGGCCGCCAGCAATCCGAGCTGGTCGGGGATCGCCTATTGCGTGCCCGTGATGCAGAGCCTGTTTCACAGCCTGGCGCATGGAGGGAGTTGGCCGAGCTGCTCGGAAGGCAATGCGAGTGGTCTTGGATATGAGCCCTATCAGGCCTGTTCGGCTGGGTTGACCGCAGTGCAATCCGCCTCGGACGGCAACAATGGCTATTCGGCAGCGCCGAACGGCAATCTGTGCGCCGATTTGTCGAAGCTCTCGCAGACATGCTCGGGGGACAACGGCTGCACAACGGAGTATCCGACCACGCCCCGGCAGGCGCGCAACGATCCATATTACGTCGACATCACGACGGCCAATGGCGTGCAACGCGTTTACTTCTCGCTGCAGGGCTACTGACATGCGACATCTGCGGCGACTTCTCACCGTGCTGTCCTTCTGCAGTATGCCGCTCGGCGCCGCGAACGCGCAGACTTCGCCTCCGGCCTGGTTTCCCGTGCCACCGAACGCGATCTATCTGACAGGCGACAGTTGGTCGGTCGACAACGTGACCTATCGGCTCTACGGCGTCCAAGCGTGTCTGCGCGGCACGAGTTTCACCAATGGCCACGGGCTGAAGCGCGATTGCGGGGAAGCCTCGCTCGCGATGCTCGTCGCGCTAACTCGCGATCTGCGACCGCAATGCTATGATGCCGCCGAAACGCCGCAGACCCGCACCGTCTTCGTCTTCTGTGTCGCCATCCCGACCACAGGCGCCAGCGCTGGCTCCCGCATCGATCTTGGGACGGCATTGATCGCAACCGGATTCGCCTTCGCCTCGCTCAAACCCGACGGCCAGCCGGTCCATCCGCCGTATCGAGTCGCCCAAGAGGTCGCGGCACAAAGCAAGGCCGGTCTCTGGGCGTTTGCGGATCTCCCCGATCCAAATGCCATCATTCTTCAAACGCTGCAGCGACCGGCCGGCCCCCAGCTGACATCGCCAGCGCCCGCTGCGGCGCCAACACTCAATATTCGACAACAACCATAGGAGGCAGCCTTGCGAAGTACGAACCTCTTTATTCTGCGCGGCCGCGTCGGCCAGGCGCCGAAGGCCTTCAACAAGGCCGCGAAAATCAATGTGGCGACCGACCGCGCATGGACGGACGCAAAGGGTGAGCGACGCGAAGAAACCGACTGGGTGACCGTCACGATCCTCAACGAAAAGGCGGCGCAGTGGGCGATTGCCAACATCGCAAAAGGCGATCCGGTCTATGCCGAGTGCCGGATTGCCGACGGCAGCTACAAGAAAGACGGCGAGACCGTCTACACGACCGATATCATCGCCAACGTCTTCCACAAGCTCGATCTCGGATCGCGCGATGACGCGGCTTGATGTGATCCTGATCGCAGTTGCCGGATTGGCGCTCTTGCCCGGCAATGCGGGAGCCCAGTCCGCGAACGCGCCGTCGACCATATACACTCCGAAAACGCAGCCGCAGCCGCAGCCGCTTCGTGTCGAGGTGATCGATGGCACCCGCTTCCGGGACATCGAAACCCGGACGGTTTACCGGCTTTATGGCATCGAGGCCTGCGCGCCTGATCAAACCGCCCGGCTCGGACGGCAGCCGTGGCCTTGCGGCAACATGGCCGTAGCCTGGCTCGTCACCGCAAGCCTCAACAGATGGCTTGCGTGCGGAAGCGTGCGCATGGAGGGTGACGAGCAACTTGTGCGCTGCGCAACTGCCGGCCATGCCGACCTCGCCGCCGACATGCTCCACGACGGCGTTGCGGTGCTCGCACCGCTCGCGCCGGACGATCTGAAGATCCCCTCTTACGTCGCCGCCCAAGCGGACGCGCGCAAGGCTTATCGCGGCTTGTGGTCGAGCACTTTCGAAATGCCGTGGGACTGGCGCGCGCGACGCGACCGGCAATCGGCACTGGACAATGAGGTCCGCCGGTGACAACAAAATCGCGGTCGAACGCCCTCGTCCTTCCGCTTGTTCTCCTCCTCGCCGGTTGCGCTGCTCCGGCAAATCTCGTCGCGAACGGACCGCCGCTTGGGCCGGAGCCGCTCTTCGCGCCTGAACAGGTTAAGCCGGGGCGATTGGAATATGCGCCCGACCGGTCGACGTTCGCGCCGATCCTGACTGAGCGCTTTCCCTATCCGACACAGGTCGAAGCCAATGCCGCCTATCTGCGCTTGTTGGCAACCGCGCCGGAGAATCGCAGCTATCCGGTCTCGATCTCGCTCTTCGGCTGCAAGCCTGGGATGCTCGATCAGCAAACCGCTCGGGTGACCCGCTATCGCGCACCCGTCGTCCATTGCGCGACGGATTTTTTGGATGGTTCGGGTCGGCGTATGCGGCGAGAGACAGCGAACTTTTACTATTACGACGCCATCTGGACGATGCAGCCGGTCTATCCGCCGCTCGCCGCGGTTCCTTGGCGCAATCGCGAAAAGTCCCCGAAGGATTTCTGGGGGTGGCTGCCCGGCCGGCCGCGATACGAATAGGACCGGCGCCCGTGGAACGCGCAAATGGGTCGACAACGCAAAGACAGTATATTAGATGTTGGATAAGCCGAAAATGGCTCGGAGCCGTGCTGCTCATGGGGACGGGACTGATGACAGGCGAGGCGTTTACGGTAGCCAACGCGCAGGCGCTGACGCCTGATCCGGGGACCTGGCGGCCGATGTCTTATGCGGATCTGCAGCGGCCATCACAGGGCACGGCCACTTACACCGACATTTGGAAGGACGCGATCGAGGAGAACAACCTTAACTATCGAGCACGCGGTGACGGGCGCTTTGCGGCCGGCAATGCGCCGGTTACCGAAGCCCATTTCGTGATCTGGAGTGCGCGACGGTCGGTCGTTCTCAGCGCCCTCAACACCGCGACTGCCTGCGAGGTCAAGAGCGTCGATCGGGTCGCTCATGTGACGATCAAACTCTGCCCTTTGCGCATGGCCATCTATGAAGGCGTGCAGGTGCGCACGCTGGGGGCCGGCCGTGCCTGTTTTCTCGAGCCCGAAGCCGGCGCAGCCGTCGATACGGCCGCGACGGCCGCTTACGCCTCCTATGACATTCCGACCAGGACGGTGAAGATCGGAATGATCGTCAATCATGCAGCCGTCGATGGGTGCTCCTTCAATGTGCCCCTGCACTAGCACCGGTCGATCGGCTCGAATCGTTCGCAGGAGAAATCAGACCATGCACGCCACTGCCTCCTGGCTGAGCTGTCTCGGCCTTGCCGGATTGATCCTTGCGTCGCCGTCAAGCGCGGCGGACATGAGTTTTGCCTACAAGACCTCGTATCGCAACGTCGCGAAGGATCCCGACGGAATCTGGACAGGAAACGATCTGGCGATTGGTCCGAAAGGCACTGTGACGATCCACGAATTCGTTCTGCGCACGCCGAAGGGCGAACTCGTCGTCTCGCAGATCTGGAACGAGGACTGTTCGTCCGGTGCGTGCCCGACGCGCCTTGTCCGCGTCGACGCCGATGGACGCCGAACGGTGCTGGTCGCCGATTTGATGCATCAAATCGTACCACCCGACGATCCGCGCTTCGCCGATCTGGCTGCAAACAAGACGCTCACTCAATTTGCCCAACATCCGTTCGCGCTCAGTGAGGACGGTAAGACGCTGGTCAATGGGGACTATAGATTCGCGATCACCGGAGCGAAGCCATGAATGCGCGGCAGGCGATCCGTCGCGCCGTCGCCGACGCGGGTCTCCTCCTCTGCCTGTCGGCCGCCGCGGCGTTTGCCGGCGAGTCGGCCGCAAATCTGACGGCGGCCGGCATCCCGTCGAACTGCGCGGACTTCGCATCCAAAGTCTCCGGCAGCGAGGGAAATTTTGGAACGGTCAATCAGTTCGGTTGCCTCGGCGCGTTCCAGTTCTGCCCGGGCACCTTCGAACGCTACTACAACGGCAGCGCCCAAAGCTTTCTCAACAATCCTTCCGCGCAGACGGCGGCCTGGACGCAATACGAGCAGAATTCCTGGGCCCAGGCGCAAAAGAACGGGCTGACCTCGATCGTTGGCCAGCAGGTCTGCTCCGGCTCGAAATGCGCGACAATCGACCAGTCGTCGATCCTGATGGCTTGCCAGTTCGGATGCGGGTCCAACGGCAAGCTCGCCAATTACGTGGCGAGCGGGGATTGCAACGCCCGTAATGTCAAGGATGGAAACGGTGTGAGCGTTTGCACCTATTTGGTGCGCGGTGCGGGCTACGATGTCTCCTGTTTCACCGGACAGAATTCGACCGTCTGCGTCCAGGCGCCAACGGGGCCAGGCGACTTCCCGACTTCGACCGGCGTTGCAGCGAATCCGCCGAGCGCTTCCTCGGCATCGATTATCGTGGGCGCGAACGACGTCTAAGCCGGTCAGTTGATCTCCGACGGGTCGCGGATGATGAATGGCGCGAAAAAGTTGAGCTGCTCTTCCGTCGCCGCACAAAGATCACCGCCCCTGTAGTGAGCGTGCACCAAGGCCCAAAAAACCACCTCGTCTGATCGGCCCGCAAACAGGGCCTTCTGCAAGGTTCGCCCAATCAATGTGACAGCACGAACATGATCGTATCGTGTGTGCAGTTCATGAGCGACGATCTTTGTATCGGCAGTACGAATCACCTTACTTCCTCCTGTTGCGCTCTTCTTGTTCTTAGGCTGCCGACGGCCAGGACGCCTTGTTCAGTACCGGCTCCTCGCAACCGCGAGCATCGTGGATCGCGGCTAAGGTCTCACGATTGAACGACATGCGCAGGGCGACCACTTCGTCACGGCCAATACGTTTGGGGAATCCAAGCGGCCGCACGAAGAAGCGGAGCTGCATCGCGATCACCATCAGGCGCCAGTCGATGGCGACTGTGACGGTGTCCACGCGATTCGCCATTCCCCATTCGACCACGCCTTGCGCCAGCTCGAGGAACGGACTGTCGCCGCGTGGGCGCATTTCGCGTTGGCCGGGCGCGACGCAAAACCGCGTCCATTCGAAAACACGCGGGCCTCGCGGCGGGCGCCGGCGGCATAAGTCGCCGAGCACGTCGCTCAAGAGATGCGGCCGGGTCGTGGGCAGCAGGCGCTGATACCCCACGATGTCATTGCCGCGCAGGCAGATTTGATGAATCGCATGGGGGTCATCGAAGCGATCGCGCTCCAAACCGTCAGCTTGACGCAGCTCGTCCCAACCCTTTTCGTCCACAAAGATCGCGTGACGAAAGCGGTAAGCGCGTTCCATCAGTGCGGCATGTCGACTGACATCCGAACCGGAAATAACCATAAGCATGGGGAACTCCTCGGCTGTTGCAACAAGCCGAGTTGGTCACGGTCGGCGCCAAGGCGGTATGGCTACAAACCACCATTGCGGCGCGCCGTACTCCGTGATTCCACAAATTCGGAGGTATTCTAAGGGCGCGTACGGCGTTGAACGTAGCCGCGTCTTTTCTTGCGCGCCAGCCATGTGTCGAGCGCAACGTGCGCGTCCGCGACCTGATCGAAGAATTCGCTGCGACGACGGCCGGGGCTCCCAATGCGTCCCCACTCTCGGACCAACGCGTTGTTGCCGAACAATGTCTGTTCAACGGACAGCACGTAAAACCTCGCCATGTTCTTGGCCGGATCGATGCGTTCCAGCACGATGTGGACCCGGCCGAGATCGACGGAACGAGGGGATGACATAGCGAATCGTCGCACCGGCCGATGCGCGAAGTCCAATCGATATTTTGAATCAAAGCCGCAGGATTGATTCGTCGGCTCGATCGCTCATGAATGCGAGGCCGCCGGCGGAGGCCGCGGCATCACTCTAGTCCGCCCACGCCGCGCCCAGAACTTTCTCGGTATTTCTGAGAACCGACGCAACCTCGGGGCAAACGTATTTGTAGGCTTTTACAGAATACGGCTTCTTGACGATGGCCGCGATGAGCTTCGCCAACTCGCCGAGTTTGTGCTCCTCGCCTTTGGCGATCGCGATGACCTTCATTCCGTACTTCCCGTCGACGGTGTTCTCCGCCCACCATTTATTCACAGCATCGTTCCTGGGCATGGCCTTGCCAAGTTCGATGTGAACGAGCTCGCCGGACACTACCCGGAGCCCGACCGTGCAATACCAGAGAAAGAGTTCTCCTCTCGCATCGCGCGCAGCGTGATCGCGATCATCGCAAATGAAGAAATCGCTCTTGTTCAAATCCTTGATGCGTTTGTCGCCGAAACCGCCGAGCGCCTTGAACAGCCGGCCTTTCAGAGTGATGTCGTCCAACTGTGCCTCCCGTCTCGGGCGTTGCTGCGGCTTGCCGGCAAACCTCGATCAAATGATCGCAAGATCGAACGCGGTGATAATCGCGGCCAAGTCGCTGCGACACTCGACCAAACGCGGTGTTCCGTGGCCGGCGAGCTTCGGCAAGGCTCTGTCGAACACGGCCACGTTCGTTTCGCCGTTGAGCCGCGAATCGTAAATGACCCCATCGGGCTGTGTCCGATGCGACCAGACAGCGCGCGACCAGGCGCGTCCCAAGTCTTGCGCTCTGGCTCGGGCGACGTCGGTTGGAACGCCCATGCGAATGAGCCCGTCCCCTCGAAAGTCGACGAGGTTGAGCGGCTCTGCAACACGAATCTCTGCGCAGGTCCAAGCCTCGAGCTCGCGCCATTCGATGGGATAGGTCTGCGTGCGCCCTGCACCGCGATCCCGAAGGATCGCTTCAACAAAACAGACTTTGATACTGCTGCCGAGATAAACCACACCGAAGCGTTCGGGAGGAACCAGACCGGTCTCCGGATCGCTGAAGCGGCTCGGGCCGAAGCCGTAGCCGAGCGGATCGCGAAACCGCGTCTGGTAGAGCCGGTGCCAGATCGCGCCGCGCCGGACCTCGGTGAGGACGAGCGGGCGCGATTCGAAGCCGGGCGGCGGCAGCGGGTCTGTCGGAGCTTTCGTCAGGGGAAGGCGCCCCGGCCGGCCGACTCCGCAGCCGCCAGCACATCGGCGACCTGCCCCGCCCTGAGGGCCTCAAGCCCCGTGCGGCCGGCGAGCTCGCTGTGCTCTTCCAGCAAGAAACGGTACACGGACCACGGACGGTCGCCGAGGGCCTCGAAAAGCTGTGGCAGGCTCGGGATAAGCTCACCCGAGCCGCTGACCTGCCATTTCGGGAATCGGACGCCGCGCTTCGGGCCCTCAAGGCCCAGAACCTCATGGCGCCGACGCTTTTTGTGTACGGTCTCTCGCGTCGCTCCGATCTCATCGGCGAAGGCATCGGCCGACAGCATGTCGGGGCTGTTCAGGATTTGCGCGACCCGCACCGATCCCCGCTGGCGTGCGGCGGCCAGCGCGACGTCGAGCTCGTCCGGCGGCGCGGCTGTCACCTCCTCAACTGCGATGCGCGGGCTTGCGGCCGCCGGATCGACCTCGACCGTCATGCGAACCGATTTGCCGGTCCGTTCCGCGCGCTTCACGGCGTCCACAAAGCCGGAAAGAAGGCCGCGCGTCGTCTTCCGGGTGACAATCTTCTTGTCGAAACCCGAGGCCAGCGATGTTGCAAATTTGAGCGTCAGCGGCTCGCGCCGACCAGCTCGTCCGCGGGACTCACCGCCCTTTTTCCGTGTAACCGGCATGAGCCACCTCCGACCGCCAATATGGAGGCTTTCGTCAGGTTCGTCAACTTTGTCAGGGGTGATAAAAGTTAGCCCGCGAGAGGATGCTAATTGTCGCACTTGCGGCAGATACGGCTCTGATCCTCCGCCGGCACGCCGATCCCGTGCCCTTTAGGCACGTAGCCCAATTCGTCGCAAAGATCGCGAAAGGCCGCGCGACACCGTTCCTTATCAGCCTCGGCAATGTCGCATTGGCGGCCTTGCTCCTCGTCTGATACACCTTTCGGGCGGCAGACCGGGCAAGTTGCGCGGTGAATCGTTCGCTCCCAGGCCACTAGGGCATCGACGTAAGCGCGATGCGCGGCGATCGCCTGGGTTTCTAGCCCTTTTCTGTGTTCATTCCCGGCGCTGGCCACCTCACATCCCTTCCCCGGTGAGGATATGTCTGCGGTACGCCCCCGCAAACGATCCCTCTCTGACTCTTGGTGATCGGGGAGTTGGAAACCGTACGAAACGGCCCTGTGGCCTTTAGTTCGGGTGAACCTGTTGCATACGCCACAGGCTCCCCGACCATAAGGTCAAGGAGTGCGGCGCCGTAACGGCCGGCACCAAACCGTTCGTAGGGGTTTCCACGCCCCAGGGCGGCGCGTACCGCCCCACCCGATTCATAACCGCTCGTCGGCCGGCGTTCTAGGTCCCTTCGGCAAATGACTGGTTGCTGATTGTGTCTGGTGCCATCCAAAGGGGTGTCGCCGGTTGGTCCTCTCGGCCCACGTTGGCAAGGCGCAGTGGACCGCGTGGTGATTCGCAACCGTTCTCTTCGGTGCTGCGTCCGGTCCCCCTCGCGTGCTGCACCGCGCTCATATCAGAGGAACCGACGTTCAGATAGCTCCCGCTTGATCTTTCCCGGCCGAACAGTCTCTACTTGCAGAGAGCCCTCGGGTAGCGGTCGCAGCAATTCCTTCTCTGGACGCGTCAAATAGATCCAGTGCGCCCAGTCCGATGGTCGTAGCACCACGACCTGTCGATCGTGATAGGGCTCGACGTCCGGCCCAGGCGACGTCGTCAACATGGTGAAGGCGGGCGCCCCATTGTCCTTCCCGTCGCGCCAAATGCCGGCAATTGCCATGAAGGCCGCGTCCTTCAGTGTAAAGCGATGCTTTGCCTTCGGATATTTCTTGCCCGTGAACTCGAAAAACGCAGAAGCCGGAATCAGGCAGCGATTGCTGCTTCCAAAGCGCCGGTTCTCGGAACGGAAATTGAAAACCGGGCCAGCGCGAGGCCGCGAAGGCGGAAATCCGAAGTTCATCGCCACCAGCTCAATACTATTGCCCGCCGCCCGCATTACCGGGCCGAGATCGTTGATTCGAATGTCGTCGACAATAGGCAGATCACGTTCCGACTGTTGTGTCGGAGTGCCGAGCTGCAGCGTCTGCATCATTTTGCAGTATTCACCCCACAAAATGTGCTGCTCATAATCGTTGCACATGGTTCCACATACATATGCGTTTGAGCATTCTTGAAGCATGCAGTTGGGCGTCACCCCTTCGGGGTCGGGCTGGCGGCTGCGCGGAAGCCCCGAAGCGGGTCTTCCCCCTTGCGGGCGGCCATCCCTGACGCGAAAGAGCACAATGTCGCCAATTCCAGACCAGCCCCAGCTTAACGATTGGATTTGCTGTCCCAACCGCTAAACTTCGCCCGACAAATCCGATTCTGTCGGTGCTTCTCCCGCATGATCATCTGTGCCGCGTAGGTCCTGCACGTCAATTGGTCTCGGGTCACAGACAAACATGGCGGAAGCCGCATTCAAACTCGCAGCACCGGCCGGCTCGACATACCGCGAGCTGCCGCAAAACATTGAGGCTGAGCAGGCGTTGCTTGGCGCCATCCTCATCAACAATGACGCCTATTACCGGGTAGTCGACTTTCTGAAAGCGAACCACTTCTTCGAGCCCCTGCACGGCCACATCTTCGAAGTCATGGGCGAATTGATCCGCTCCAGCCGGGTCGCCAATCCGATTACGCTGAAGGCCTTCCTTCCGACGACGATTGAGATTGTGGGCTTCTCCGTCGCTCAGTATCTCGCGCGCCTGGCCGCAGAAGCGACGACGGTCATCAATGCCCCCGACTACGGCCGAACCATCTACGATCTCGCGGCGCGACGTGAATTGATCAAGGTCGCCGAAGACATGCTCAGCAGCGCATTCGAAGCGGCGGTCGATAGCGCGCCGCAGGAGCAGATTCAGCATGCCGAGCAACTCCTCTATGAGATCGCGGAAACCGGCCGCTATGGCGGAGGCTTTGAGACGTTCGAAACCGCGCTCGACAGCGCTATCGATCGAGCGGCGCAGGCCTATGAATCCGATGGCAAGCTCTCGGGGCTGGCGACCGGGCTGAAGGATCTGGACGCCAGGCTCGGTGGTCTTCAACCGACCGATCTCATTGTCGTCGCAGGGCGGCCCGGCATGGGAAAGACCGCCCTCGCCACCAATATCGCGTTCAATGTCGCAAGCGCCTATGATTCGACACGGCAGGTCGACGGCGCGCTGCAGCCCCCTGCCGGCGGCGGCATCGTCGCTTTCTTCTCCCTGGAGATGTCGTCGGAGCAGCTTGCGACGCGGGTGCTCGCCGAGCAGGCCGAGATTTCCTCCTCCAGCATCAGGCGTGGCGAAATCGGCGAGACCGAATTTAACCGGCTCCTCGACCGCCGCCAGAAAATGCGTCGGCTGCCCCTCTTCATCGATCAGACCGGCGCTATCTCGATCGCCCAGCTCGCGGCGCGAGCCCGCCGCCTGAAGCGACAGCGAGGTCTCCACCTCATCGTCGTCGACTACATTCAGCTCATGCAGGGCAAATCCGCGCGCGCGGCGCAGAACCGTGTGCAGGAGATCACCGAGATTACGACGGGGCTGAAAGCGCTGGCCAAGGAGCTCAACGTCCCGGTCATCGCGCTATCGCAGCTCTCACGCGGTGTCGAAAACCGCGATGAGAAACGCCCGCAACTCTCCGATCTTCGGGAGTCCGGCTCAATTGAGCAAGACGCCGACGTCGTGATGTTTGTCTATCGCGAAGAGTACTATCTCAAGAACAAAGAACCGAGGCCCGGCACCGACGAGCATTTCACCTGGGAAGCCGAAATGCGAGAGGCGCGCGGCAAAGCGGAGGTGATCATCGCCAAACAGCGGCACGGCCCGACAGGGACGGTGGCGATGACGTTTCAAGGAGAGTTCACTCGGTTTTTCGATCTGGCGAACCAGAACCAGTTGCCGCAGCGATCTGACTAGCCGGGCGGCTTGAACCGCGCTTCGCGAGATACGGATCTCTTTCATTCGCAGCGATCAATCAGCAGGAGCCGTCGTCGTCTCAAAAGGACGGCGCGGATGTCGCATGACGTTGCGCGGGCGAAGCATCGTTCGTTGAGACCGTGACATTCGGGGCCCTGCTTCCGGGGAAGGACCACCCCGCTCTCGAATGGGCTTTCCTTGGTCCGGGCGCGGCCTTCCACGATCAACCCGCGAGGGGTTCGCTACGCAAGCGTGCGACCTCTTCGGCTGCGCCTGCGAGGTGACCGCGGCCGTGCCCGAACACATCGGCGCCTGTCGAGCGGGGATGGTCCCCGCCCCAAGACGGGAGCTTCACGATGTCTCAGAATCTCACCCTCGCTCAGGATCACGCCCTCGATCTCGCCCGCACGCTCATGGTGCCGGTGACGCTATTCGAGGTTGACGGCGCGTTCGGCGTGATGCCGACGGCGGAGCTCGAGCAGGATGAAGTGACTGTCATCCACGAATACGACCCATGGACCCCGGCTCATTGAGCCGGGAGACCGGTGCCGCTGGCGCCTTGCCGCAGGCAAGGGAAGCTGCGCCGCGGCTGGAATCCAACGTGTTGGACCGCTTGTCATCGCGCCCTTGCCTCCGGCAGGCTTCGCGGCCGGTCGGTCCCGTTCCGAGCCTGTGGAACCAGAAGAACCAACCGAAGAAAGGGCCGGGTGGCGGCAAGCGCGCCCGGTGCGGAAATATGGAGAAGAAAGATATTGAAGAGCTGCGCACCAAAGTGGCGTGCGCAGCCGTGCTTGAGAAAGATGGTTGGAAGATCGACCTCAAGGAAAGCACGCGGCGCGCGCTCAAATATCGGCGTGGGGCCGACATCGTCATCGTGATTCACGAAGGTCGCGGCTGGTTTGATCCATTGTCGTCGGCCAAAGGCGATGTCTTCGATCTGGCTGAGCATCTCGGTGCCAAGGGTTTCCCCGAGGCCTGCGATCGTATCGCGGGCCTGGTCGGGTTCGTCCCGACAGCGCCGGTCTGGACGCAAGCTCCGAAGCCGACGTCCGTGGCCTCCATTGCCAGCCGTTGGTCCCGCCGCTCATTGCCCAGACCGGGCTCCGCCACCTGGCGGTATCTCGCCGGCGAGCGCTGTATTCCCGATAGCGTGATCGCCGCAGCCGTTGCTCAAGGCTGCCTGCGGGAGGGACCGCAGGGCAGCATGTGGGCTGCGCACGACGACCTCGCCGGCCATGTCATCGGCTGGGAAGAGCGTGGTCCGCATTGGCGCGGCTTCGCCACCAATGGGAGCAAGCAGCTCTTCCGCCTCGGCCCGATCGGCGCCCTGCGGATCTGCGTCACCGAGGCCGCGATCGACGCCTTGAGCCTCGCTGCGATCGAGGTTCTGCGATCCGATACGCTGTACGTGAGCACGGGCGGCGGCTGGTCGCCGGCAACGGACCAGGCAATCCGCAGTTTAGCGAGGCGCGCTGACGCCCGGCTTGTCGCCGCGACCGACAATAACCGGCAAGGCGACGTCTATGCCGATCGCATTCGCGCCATTGCGGCGGAGGCGTCAGCTCTCTACGCGCGATCGCAGCCGCGTGCAGGCGACTGGAATGAAGACCTGAAGAATCTGGTTGCACGACTGGAGAACGAACTGGCCCAGGTCAGCGCATAGGTCGATGCCGCCTGCCGGTCGGCGCGTCAAGGGAAGCTTCGCCCGCGTGCCGCGACCCTTGACCCGCCGAACCGCAGAGGCGGCCGCCCTGAGGTGTTTGCAACACCCAAAGGGAAGGATCGACCGATGCCTCTGTGGACCATCGAAACCACCTATCGCCTGCCGGTCTATCGGCACAAGACCTACGAAGCGGAGACACTGGCGCAAGCCTGTCGGCTCGCCATCAACGACGATGATTGGGATCACGAAAAGCGCGACTACGAGTCGGCCGGCGAAACCTATGTGACGGGAATCTGGTCCGGCGCAGACGCGGCCTATTCCGGCGCAGCGCAGCAGATCCCCTCGCACTACATCGAAACAGCGGAGCAGATCGCGAAGCAGTTCGAGGTGTTGCTCGGTCTCGTCAAGGTATTGGCAAGTCCGGGTGGGACGCCGCCTGATCCGACGTTCTGGCGCGAACGCGCCCAACCGGCGATCGTCAAGGCGGAAGCCATTCTCGCTGGAGCGCGCGATCCCGATAGCGAGGGAGGCGCATCGTGACGGAGTACAATGTGAAGATCGGATTCTGGCTGCGCGCCTATGACGGTTTCACCGTTGAAGCGGCCACGGACGCCGAGGCGATCGAGAAAGCGAAGACCGCCGCGAAGACGGCCATGACGTTCGTGGCGCATCCTGAACACATCGACCTCGACGAGCGGAGGGAAGGCGTCATCGCCTTTATCGACCGCGTTACCCAGGACGGTAGGCAAACCGTGATCGAGGACGTCGCATTCGACGACGATCGCATCCATCCGGTTGCGGACGATGCCCACGGCGGCCAGCGATAGTTTCAGCGAAACCGCGCTCGCCCGCTCGTAACCCTGCTGGCCATCGTAACCTGACCCATAGCTTCGGAAAGCGCCGGGCGCAGCCTCTCGCCTGTCAACGGGCAAGCCGTTCCCGCATCGCAGGCGATGCGTGACAGGCGAAGCCTGTCTGCGCCTGGCCGCTGATCCATCGCAACGGGATCAGGAGCGAAGACGATGTGCAAGGTTCTCAACAAGCATCATTCGGGTGTGCCGGCGGGCGCCGTTTATATCGGTCGAGGCTCGCGATGGGGCAATCCATTCCGGATCAGCCCGGATGGCGATCGCGCGGCCGTCATCGCGAAATACGAGCGCTGGCTCGCCGACCAGCACGATCTGTTGCGCGCTCTCGACGAACTGCGCGGCCGCAACCTCGTCTGCTTCTGCGCGCCACGGCCATGCCATGGCGATCTTCTCCTTCGGCTTGCCAATGCGACGCGCGAAGAGCGCATCGCCTGGTGGCGAGCGCTCAAGGCGGCCGCGTGATGCTCGCGCGGCCAGCCGAGAAACAGGAATGGGAAAAGGGAGATGAACCGCTGCCGCATGCCCGGCCGGCGCGTCAAGGGTAAAGCTTCGCCCGCGTGCCGCGGCCCTTGACCCGCCGGACCGGAGAGGCGGCCGCCGGGAAGGTGTCAAGAAGGACTGAAGTGATGAGGGATCAGACGAATTGCTCGCGCATCAGTCCGGCCAGGCCAAGAGGAGCCGCCGATGCACACCTTACCCTCAATCCGCAAGATCTTCGAAGGCGTCGCCACGCGCGCCGAGATGTTTCGCATGTTCAACCGCCATCGCGGCGATCCGGCCGTGGTCGAGAGCGATGCCGAGCACCTTTTCGCCGGCGAGTGGTTCGAGATCGCCGAGCGCGAGCATGACTACATGCTCGAGATCCTGCCGCCGCTGTGGATGCGCGCCGACATGTTCGCGATGCGGGAGTTCATGACGGACAACGTTACCAGTATCTTCTTCGCGTTGCTGGTCGACGGCCGCAAGCGCTTCTTCCACGCCTATTGCAATCTATTCGATAAGGGCTCGGTCGAGCGCATGCGCGCTGCGATCATCGCGCGTGAATCGCGGCCGGCGAAGGCGATGACGCGGGATGAGCGCCTCGAACACATCTGGTCGAGCACCCATGACGACTATCGCGGCTATGCCGGCAAAGGCTGGCCGGCGCCTCTGCAGGGCCGGCGTACGGTTCTCGTCTATTGCGGCGGCCTTGGCACCGTTCTCAAGCCGCTTTGCGATCTGACAGACGACGAGATCGCGGCCAAACTGCCCGTACAATTGCGCCATCTCCCGGCGCTCGCGGCGTAACCACGGGAGCGCTCCCATGCAAGGCAGCTACGACCGGCTTCGCGTCCATGTCTTCGCATCATGGCGCGACGTTGTGCGGGCCGCGAACACCCGCATCGCCAAGAAGCATCGCCGCGGCCTGACGATGAGAGAAGCACGCAAGCGCTTCTATCGCGAGATGCTCGAATGCCACCAAAGGCATCAGGAGCTCGTTCGCACCTTCCGGCTCTGAACCCCGACCAGGGCCGCTCCCCTTCCATCCCGGCACGTCTCGCATCCCGCCGCACAAGGCGGCGGGACGATGATGCGCGCCTTCATCTCAAGGAGACTTCCAATGGCGCAAGATGATCCCTTTACCCTCGATCTCTTCGGCAGCACCGCGCTGTCATCCGGTCTCGGCCTCGGCGTAACCGCCTTCGCCGATGGCACAGCGGCGGGCCCAGACGGGGACGATCCCGCCCCGTCGGCA
Source organism: Allobosea sp. (assembly GCA_033792295.1). Classification (GTDB taxonomy): domain Bacteria; phylum Pseudomonadota; class Alphaproteobacteria; order Rhizobiales; family Beijerinckiaceae; genus Allobosea. The sequence continues at coordinate 15,436 of JARYGW010000002.1, read as the reverse complement.
ATCACGCCCGCGAGGCCTGTCACGGCGGTCGCGCGCGCGACGTCATCCGCACACCGCGAACGCGGAATGAACTTTCATCTTGCCGGCGACCGCGCCCTGGCGAAGGGCTGGAAGGATCGCGCGCGCGACAACATCGCGGCGATCCGGCTTGCCGCGGCCATCGAAGCCGCCGCGCGTCCGGCGACCGCCGATGAGCAGGCGCAGCTCATACGCTTCACCGGGTTCGGTGCCTCCGACCTCGCCAACTTTGTCTTCCGCCGCCCTGGCGAGACGGATTTCCGGAATGGATGGGAAGCGATCGGTGAGGACCTGCAGGACGCCGTCGGGGCTCTCGACCATGCTTCGCTCGCCCGTTGCACCCAGTATGCGCACTTCACGCCGGAGTTCATCGTTCGCGCGATCTGGGCCGGCTTGCAGCGGCTCGGCTGGCGCGGTGGCCGCGTGCTCGAGCCCGGTATCGGTACGGGCTTGTTCCCGGCGCTGATGCCGGAGAAGCTGCGCGAGGCGTCCCACGTCACCGGCATCGAGCTCGATCCCGTGACGGCGCGCATCGTGCGGCTGCTGCAGCCGCAGGCGCGCATCATCGTCGGCGATTTCGCGCGCACTGAATTGCCAGCGAATTTCGACCTCGCGATCGGCAATCCGCCGTTCTCCGACCGCACCGTGCGGTCGGATCGTGCGTATCGATCCATCGGTCTGCGACTCCATGACTACTTCATCGCGCGGGCGATCGACCTGCTGAAGCCGGGGGCGCTGGCCGCCTTCGTCACGAGCTCGGGCACGATGGACAAGGCGGATACCGCCGCACGCGAGCATATCGCCAGGTCGGCCGACCTTGTCGCCGCGATCCGGTTGCCCGAAGGCAGCTTTCGCGCCAGTGCCGGCACCGATGTGGTCGTCGACATCCTGTTCTTCCGCAAGCGCAAAATCGGCGATGCGGAAGGCGATCTATCGTGGCTCGATCTCGACGAGGTCCGACCGGCGACGGCCGACGAGAGCGCGATCCGCGTGAACCGCTGGTTCGCGCGACACCCCAATTTCGTTCTCGGCGCGCACGCGCTCGCCTCGGGTCCCTTCGGTGAGACCTACACCTGCCTGCCGCGCGACGCCGAGGATCTTTCGGAGACGCTGGCAGCCGCCGTCAATCTCCTTCCGGAGGCGGTCTATGACGGCGAGCCCGAGGCGATCGATTCCGATATCGAGGACGCCGACGGCGTATCCGGGATCGACCTGCCGTCCGACCGCCACGTCCGTGAGGGCAGCTACTTCTTCGACAAGGCCCAGGGGTTGATGCAAGTCCTCGATGGTGGCGCTGTCGCGGTGACAGCACGCAAGGGCCGCAGCGCCGACGGCATCCCGGAGAAGCACGTCCGCATCATTCGGAAGCTGATTCCAATCCGCGATGCCGTGCGCGAGGTGTTGAAATGCCAGGAGCTCGACCGGCCGTGGAAGGACGCGCAGGTCAGATTGCGCATCGCCTGGTCGAGCTTCGTCCGCGACTTCGGTCCGATCAACTTCACGACCGTCTCGCTGGCGGAAGACGAAGAAACGGGCGAGGTGCGCGAGACGCACCGCCGGCCGAACATCCAGCCGTTTGTCGATGATCCCGACTGCTGGCTGGTCGCCTCGATCGAGGACTACGACCTCGAGACGAACACCGCGAAGCCCGGGCCGCTCTTCACCGAGCGCGTTATCGCGCCGCCTGCTGCGCCGGTGATCTCCAGCGCGGCCGACGCGCTCGCCGTCGTCCTCAATGAGCGCGGTCACGTCGACGTCGGCCACATCGCCGAACTGCTGCATCGAGACGCGGTGGAGGTCGTCGCGGAACTCGGCAGCGCGATCTTCCGCGACCCCGCAGACGGCTCGTGGCAGACGGCCGATTCCTACCTGTCCGGCCCTGTCCGGGAAAAACTCAAGACTGCGGAGGCCGCGGCGGCGCTCGACGCGGACTATGCGCGAAACATCACGGCGCTGCAGGGCGTACAGCCGGCTGATCTCAAGCCGTCCGACATCACGGCGCGTCTCAGCGCACCGTGGATTCCGGCCGCGGACGTCGTCGCCTTCGTCAGGGAGACGATGGATGTGGAGATCAAGATCCACCACATGCCGGAGCTCGCATCGTGGACCGTCGACGCGCGGCAACTTGGCTGGACGGCGACCGGCACGTCGGAATGGGGCACCGACCGGCGTCATGCAGGTGAGCTTCTCGCCGACGCGCTCAACAGCCGCGTGCCGCAGATCTTCGACACCATCAAGGACGGCAATAGCGAGCGCCGCGTCCTTAACGTCGTCGACACCGAGGCGGCGAAGACGAAGCTGCAGAAGATCAAGGACGAATTCCAGCGCTGGATCTGGTCCGATCCCGATCGCACCGACCGCCTGGCGCGCGTCTACAACGACCGCTTCAACAACATCGCTCCACGCGCCTTCGACGGATCGCACCTGAAGCTACCGGGCGCCTCTGGCGCCGTTTCTCTTTACGGGCATCAGAAACGCGGCATCTGGCGGATCATATCGGCGGGCTCGACTTACCTCGCCCATGCCGTCGGCGCCGGCAAGACGATGACGATGGCCGCCGCCGTCATGGAGCAGCGCCGGCTTGGGCTCATCGCCAAGGCGATGCTCGTCGTGCCCGGCCATTGCCTCGCACAGGCGGCGCGCGAATTCCTCGCACTTTATCCGAACGCACGGATCCTCGTCGCCGACGAGACCAATTTCAGCAAGGACAAGCGCCACCGCTTCCTGTCGCGCGCGGCGACCGCGACCTGGGATGCGATCATCATCACGCACTCCGCGTTCCGCTTCATCTCGGTGCCGTCGGCGTTCGAGCAACAGATGATCCAGGACGAGCTGGAACTTTACGAGACGCTGCTCACCAAGGTCGAGAACGACGATCGCGTCTCGCGCAAGCGGCTCGAAAGGCTCAAGGAGGGTTTGAAGGAAAGGCTGGAGGCGCTGTCGACTCGCAAGGACGATCTGCTCACGATCTCCGAGATCGGCGTCGACCAGATCATCATCGACGAGGCGCAGGAGTTCAGAAAGCTCTCCTTCGCCACGAACATGTCGACGTTGAAGGGCGTCGATCCGAACGGATCGCAGCGCGCCTGGGACCTCTACGTGAAGTCGCGCTACGTCGACATGAAGAATCCGGGCCGTGCGCTCGTGCTCGCCTCCGGCACCCCAATCACCAACACACTCGGCGAGATGTTCTCCGTGCAGCGCTATCTTGGATACGCCGCATTACTTGAGCGCGGCCTGCACGAATTCGACGCGTGGGCGTCGACCTTCGGCGACGTGACGACCGAGCTCGAATTGCAGCCGTCTGGAAAATACAAGCCGGTCACGCGCTTCGCGACTTTCGTCAATGTGCCCGAGCTGATCGCGATGTTCCGCTCCTTCGCGGACGTCGTCATGCCGGAGGACCTGCGCCAATATGTGAAGGTGCCGGCAATCTCGACCGGCAAGCGGCAGATCCTCACCGCGAAGCCGTCGGCGGCGTTCAAGCGCTACCAGACCCTGCTCGGCGAGCGCATCAAGGCGATCGAAGAACGCGACCGCGCGCCCGAGCCCGGCGACGACATTCTCCTGTCGGTCATCACCGATGGCCGCCATGCGGCGATCGACCTGCGCCTGGTCGATCCCGACAACGACAACGAAGCCGAAAACAAGCTGAACCAGCTCGTCGGCAACGCCTTCCGCATCTGGAGCGACACTGCCGAGCGCACCTATGTCCGCTCCGACGGCAAGCCGTTCGAGCTGCCCGGCGCGGCGCAGATGATCTTCTCCGACCTCGGCACCATCAGTGTCGAGAAGTCGCGCGGCTTCTCGGCCTACCGCTGGATTCGCGACGAGCTCGTCCGCATGGGAGTACCGGCGTCCGAAATCGCCTTCATGCAGGATTTCAAGAAGTCCGAGGCGAAGCAGCGCCTGTTCGGCGACGTGCGCGCCGGCAAGGTCCGCTTCCTGATCGGCAGCTCGGACACGATGGGGACCGGCGTCAACGCGCAGTTGCGCCTGAAGGCCTTGCATCACCTCGATGTGCCGTGGCTGCCGTCGCAGATCGAGCAGCGCGAGGGCCGTATCGTGCGCCAGGGCAACCAGCACGATGAGGTCGATATCTTCGCCTATGCGACCGAGGGCTCGCTAGACGCGCAGATGTGGCAGAACAACGAGCGCAAGGCCCGCTTCATCGCGGCGGCCCTTTCCGGCGACACCTCGATCCGCCGGCTCGAGGATATGGGCGAGAGCCAGGCCAATCAGTTCGCCATGGCCAAGGCGATCGCGTCGGGTGATCCGCGCCTGATGCAGAAGGCCGGCCTCGAAGCCGATATCGCACGGCTCGAGCGGTTGCGCGCTGCCCATATCGACGATCAGCACGCGGTGCGCCGCCAGACTCGCGACGCCGAACGCGACATCGAATATTCGACGCGCCGCATCGGAGAGATCGGCCAGGACATCGCGCGTCGCATCCCGACCTCAGGCGACGCTTTCGCGATGGCGGTGACGGGCGACCGCTACGGCGAGCGCAAACTCGCAGGCCGGGCGCTCCTGAAGGAGATTCTGACGCTGGTCCAGCTTCAGCAGGAGGGCGAGAGCGTGATCGCATCGATCGGCGGCTTCGACCTTGAATATAGCGGCGAGCGCTTCGGCCGCGATGGCTACCGCTACACCACGATGCTGCAGCGAACCGGCGCCGACTATGAGATCGAGCTGCCGGTGACGGTGACGCCGCTTGGCGCCACCGCTCGCCTTGAGCACGCGATCGACGACTTCGAGGGCGAGCGCGAGCGTATGTCCCAGCGCCTTGGTGATGCCCGGCGGCGGTTGGCGTCCTATGCATCGCGCGACGGCGGTGAATTCGCGTTCGCGGGCGAGCTCGCCGACAAGCGCCGGCAGCTCGCGGAGGTCGAGAAGGCGCTGGCAGAGGATGATGGAAGCGGCGGCGAGATGGCGGTGGCCGCCTGAAATGGAAAAGGGAGAGGAGAAGAAGAAGGGGGAATGCCCGCTCGCAGATCGGGCGGGCCGTCGACGCTGATGCTCAACCGCCGCCTGCGCGATCCCGGCCCGTCGTCCTGCGCAGGGCTCTGGCCCTGCTGGTCCTGCCGGGCAGGGATGCTCGGCCGCAGTTGCACCGGCTCGCCCGCTCCGCGGCCCGGGAGGTGTCTTCGGGAAGAAGACGAGAGAGGGCCGGGAAGCCGGTCCGCAACCCCAAAAGGAGCATTCCCATGCATCTCATCAAGGTCGATCCGCGTGCGCTGAAGGAAAATCCCGACCGCCTGCGCCAGACGAAATCGACGCCGCAGGCCGACGCGTTGCTGCTTGCCACGATCAAGGCGGTCGGCATCGTCCAGCCGCCTGTCATCACGCCCGAAGCCGGCGGCGGCAACGGCTACATCATCAATGCCGGACATCGCCGCGTGAAGCAGGCGATCGCAGCGGGTCTCGAGGAAATCGACGTGCTCGTCGACGAGGCGTCGAACGACAACGGCGCCATGCGATCGATGGTCACGAACATCGCCTTCGATCCCATGAACCCGGTCGATCAGTGGCGTGCGATCGAGCGCCTCGTCGCGCTCGGCTGGACCGAGGAGGCGATCGGCGTGGCGCTCGCGCTTCCCGTGCGCCAGATCAAGAAGCTGCGTCTGCTCGCCAACGTCTTGCCGGCGATGCTCGATCACATGGCCAAGGGAGACATGCCGAACGAGCAGCAGCTGCGCACCATCGCGGCGGCCGCGCTCGACGAGCAGAAGGAAGTCTGGAAGAAGCACAAGCCGTCGAAGGGCGATCCGCAGGTCTCCTGGTGGAGCGTGGCGCAGGGGCTGCAGAAGACCCGCATGTATGCGCGCCATGCAAGCTTCGGCGACGATCTCGCCCAGGCTTACGGCATCCAGTGGGTCGAGGACCTGTTCGCTCCGGCCGACGAGGACAGCCGCTACACCACGAATGTCGAGGGCTTCCTCGGCGCGCAGCAGGAATGGATGACGGCGAACCTGCCCAAGAAGGGCGTCATTGCCGAAACCACGAACTGGGGCGAGGTGAAGCTGCCGCCGAAGGCCGAGCGCGTCTACGGCAAGCCGACCAAATCCGATTGCACCGCGATGTACCTCGACCGCGAGGGTCGTGTGCAGAGCGTGCATTATCGCATGCCTGAAGCCAAGAAGCCGAAGGGCGGCAAGGGCGCGAGCAGCACCGATAACGCCCCGGAGGACGTCGGTGAAGTGTCGAGGCCGCGTCCCGACGTGACGCGCAAGGGCGTCGAGATGATCGGCGACTACCGAACCGACGCGCTGCGCGAAGCTCTCGGCCGCGCGCCGATCGAGGACGATGCGCTGATGGCGCTGTTGATCCTCGCCTTCGCCGGCCAGAACGTCTCGGTGACGACGGGGAGCGGCGGTGTCTACTACGGCCACAGCCGGCTGGCGAAGAACGCGGCGGTGCTGTTCGACGCCGACGGCAAGCTCGCCTTCGACATGGACACGCTGCGTGTTGCGGCCCGCACCATGCTGGTCGACGTTTTCTCCTGCCGGGAAAACGCCACCAACAGCGGCATCGTCGCGCGCATCGCGGGCGAGATGATCGGCGCCGACGCATTCCTGCCGAACATGGGCACGGAGGATTTCCTCTCGTGCCTGTCGCGACCGGCGCTCGAAGGCTCGTGCAAGGACACGCCGGTCCTGCCGCGCCAGCGCGTGAAGGACACGCGCGCAGCTCTCGTCGAGCATTACAAGGAGGGGCATTTCGTCCATCCCAACGCACTCTTCGCCCCCGATCCGGCGAAGCTCTCCGACTGGCTGTCCTCGCGCGCGGTCGCGGCTGACGAGGACGAGGCCGACGAGGATATCGCCGACATCGGCGAGGGCGGTTTCGACGAGGACGCCGAGGCCTTCCGCGAAGCGGCCGAGTAGCGCCGCTCCCCACCGTTTCGAATGGTTCGCCGCCGCCGGTCTCCGGCGGCGGTGTCGTTTCCACACCCGTGCAATCCAAGGAGGACACCATGTCCGCGCACACAATCTTCGACAGCGCACCGATCGGGTCCATCGTCGCCTGGTCCGACGGAACGCCGCAGCCGCCGGCGCGCTTCAACAAGAAGCTGGCCACCTGGCAGACCAGCAACAGTCGCGGCCGGCTGATCCGCAAGCAGGGGGGGCGCGGTGTCGGCAACCTATCGCTATCGGCATGCTTCACCCTGCACGAGGCCGACCATGGCGCCGGCGGGGTCATTGCGATCCGCGTCCATCGGACGTTCTCTCTCGACTCGTCGCTGACGTTCACCATCGTCGAGCGCCCGGCGATCGGATCGGTCCGCGTCTTCGATCGCGCCGGCGACGACGCTGAACTGGTCTATCTCGCAACACACGAGGCCGATGCCCGCGAGTGGCTGACGCGCCACGGCTATCCGCGCGCCTTGCTCCATGAGGTGACGGCCGACGAGGTCGGCGCCGACATCGTCGAGGGGAGGACCGCGGCATGAACGCCCCCTCTCCCGCCCGTCCTCAGACCGAGACCCCCGGATTTCCGGGGGTTTCTTTCGGCCGAAGCGCCGACGACATGCCCGTCGCGCTCGTCGGCGACACGGCGTTCGCCATGGCGATGGCGCGCAACGATCGGCACTATCTCGTCACCGCGTGGAGGCTCTCGCGACCGATGGGCGAGTGGACGCGCGCCGATTTCTACGGGCACTCAGGTGAGCTCGCCGACGAGGCGGCGTTTCGCGCGCGCGTGCTCGAAAACGCCGAACATCAGCGCGAGCGCAAGATGCTCGGCCGTGTCGAGGAATATTCGCGTGCCCATACGCCCTGGGGCACCTCGCAGGGCGCGACGATCTATGCCGAGGGCGTCACGTCGCATTCGACTGCCGGGCATGGCGGCTTCAAGCTCTCGGCCGAGCGAAACCGCAAGGTCCATCGCATGCTGCGCTCGGCCGGCGGATGGTACGAAGAAGATGCAGAGTGGGCGATCGTCGCGATCACCTTTCCGCATCTCTTCACCGCCTTCGAGCGACGCTGTGCCGAGCGGACCATCAAGGACAGCTGGCCCGATGCCTGGGAGACGATCTTCGGCACCATCCTCGTGCCGGGCGAATCGCGAGAGAAGGATCGCCGGGCGTTCGAGGCAGATCACGCTAACGACTGGATCGTGATCTCGGCGATCACGTCGAAGCAGGTCGCGGGCTTTGTCGAGGTTGTCGCGACGCCGGGCGGCAAGCGGGGCTTTGGGACCGAGGAGCGCCGCTTTCTCGTCCCCTCGGACGAATATGGCGTCGGCCGCTTCGGCTTCGTGATCGATCCCGCTCGCCACCACGTCTATGGCGGCGAGTCCGACTTCATCGGCTGGCGGCCAGGGAGGACGGCATGACCCCCTCCCCCGAACGCCTTGATCTTCTTAACCGCATGGAGGAGGCGCGTCGACAGACGCAGCGCCAGCTCAACATGATCGATCGGCAGATCACGCGGAGGATGACCGCACTGATCCCGTCGCTCGGGCGCAAGCAGTCCGGGTATCGTCGCGGCAAGCCGCCGGATCCGGGTGCTTTTCTCGAGCGCTATCGTGCGAGACTGGCGGCGCTCACGGCGGAGCGCCAACCGGAAATCGACGCCTTGGCGCGAAAGCTCGCGCGGCAGGACCATGCAATCGAGGCGCTGCGGCAGCGCCTTGGTATCGATCGTGACGGTCGACCCGCTGCCCGCCACGAACACGCCGGCACGACGATGGATCATCATGATGCCGGTCCGGCATCGGCGTTGTGGCCGGAAACCGGCGCGTTGATCTCACGATGATCGGCATCCGACGACGTGCGGGTCGACAGAGAGCCCGCGCCGCCGGCACGGCGCGCGCTGGCCATCGTCAGCGGGGCATGAGGCAGCGCGAGCTCTCGCTCCCTGACGCTATCCAGTGGACGCCTGGAGAGGGTTAGAATCAACTTGCCTGCGCCGACGTCTGGTCCGCGGCCGAGAACATCCAACGCCGGCGGCTCCGACACCGGCGTCGACCCTGCCGATGATGGAATGCATCCGCCTCGCGGAAAACCTCCGCTGAGGCGGTCGGCGAGACGACTGTCGCTGGTGTCGCGCGCGCGGACGCAGCCGGGAGAAAGTGCCGTTCGTCTGCGATGAGGTGCCAGGACGTTGCGAAAGCGGCCGGACGGTCCGGCGGGTGTCATGCGTCGCGGCCGGCGGCCTGGTGGTGGGGTGCGGCGGGTACATGAGGTCCTTACCTGTCGTTTTCGCTTGTTGATGGGCGTTCCGGCCCGTCGGGCCTCCCCTCGGGTTTTGTTGCGCTCTTAAACCGGCGGCCGGTCGCTTCAAGGCCGCGTGCCGCGCCGCGTTGCGGCCGGAGCTGCCGATCTCGGCACAGCGGGCCCGCGCGCCGCGCGAGGGCCGGAAGCCCTGCTTGCGCGCAAACCCGCTCCGCTCGATCCGGCCGCCCCGGACCCTGAAACGCCCGTCATTCCGCCGGTTTCGGTCGATCGCACCCGAAGGGAGGACCGGCAGGAGCCGATCCGGGCCTTCAGGCGAACCGAAGGAAAGGAAGTTCTCATGACCAAAGCCGCTCGCACCCAACGTCAGCCCGCAAAGGTCGTCCAGCTCCGCAAGAGCACCACGCTCGAAATGGTCAGGCTTGCCTGCCCCGACACCGCCCAGGCGACGCTCATCTCCGAGAGCTTTGGTCTTCCCGTTCTCGACGGCGACGGGATCCGCGATCTCCATCAGCGCATGATCGTCGAGACGGCCGACAGCCTGAGCGAAGGCCTCGGCGAGAGAGCGATGCAGATTCATCTGCAGCGGATCGTCGGCGCCTATGTCGGCTCCGCGCACGGCGCCGGCCAGTTCTATAGCCGCGCGGTGACCGAGGCCCGCGATGCGACGGCCAAGGCGTCCAACGACCTGCGCGACGAGGACCTCGACGGTCCCGTCGGTTTCGACAGCACCGCGCAGCGCAAGCGCGAGTTCGCCGCTGACATGGCCTTGCAGTCGCACGCCCTGCGCATGGCGGCCGAGGGTGCCGTCGCGGCCTACGAGCACGTCGTCGGCGAGCGCTGGAAGCCCTTCGAGCGTCCGGTCGACAATCCCGGCCACACGCTCGATCGCAAGGCGGCCGAAATGCAGCTGGCGGCCTTCGGCTGATGGCACCGGGCGAGGCTTCGGCCTCGCCCGTCTTCGATACCACGACGCTGGGCTGGCCCCGATGGGGCCGGCCCCTTTTTCGTGTCGCTGCCGCGGCCGCAGCGCACGACGGCGGCGACGACCGCCATGCGGCCGCTCCTCAAGAAGATGGAATGGAGAAAATGAGGCGGTGCGCGTGGCGACGCCCGTCCGGCTTTTGGTCCTGCCAGGGCCGGGGCCCGGCGCAGCGGCTTCGCCGCCCTTCACTTCGTTGCGGCCCAAGGGTGCGCCGCTCCCCTGAATTCCCTGGCGATGGACCGCCGTGACGAGGTCGCGATGGGCGCGACCTCCAAGCGGAGGTTCAGGAAAATGACTGAGAAGAAGGAAGGCTCACGCGCCGACGTCTACGCGCGCATCACCGATCGCATCGTCGCGGATCTCGAAAAGGGTGTTCGGCCCTGGATCCAGCCATGGAGCGCCGGCCACGCGGGTCGGCGCATCACGCGGCCGCTGCGCCACAACGGCGAACCTTACAGTGGCATGAACGTGCTGCTGCTCTGGTCGGAAGCGCTCGCGCGCGGTTTCACCTCGCCGACCTGGATGACGTTCAAGCAGGCGATCGAGCTCGACGCTCATGTCCGCAAGGGCGAGTCGGGCGCGACCGTCATCTATGCGAGCCGTTTCACCCGGACGGAGACCGACGGCAATGGCGGCGAGGTCGAGCGCGACATCCCGTTCCTGAAGACCTATTCGGTCTTCAACGTCGAGCAGATCGCCGGACTGCCCGACCACTTCTACCGGCAGCCGGCGCCGACGATCGATCCGATCCAGCGGATCGATCATGCCGATCGCTTTTTCGCGAATACGGGGTCGGCGATCCGGCATGGCGGCGCGCGAGCCTTCTACGCGCCGTCGACCGATCACATCCAGATGCCGCCATTCGAGACGTTTCGCGACGCTGCATCGTACGTGGCGGTGCTGAGCCACGAGCATGTCCACTGGACGGCGGATTCGCGCCGCGTGGGGCGCGACCTCAGCCGTTATGCGAAGGATCGCAGCGAACGCGCGCGCGAGGAGCTCGTCGCCGAAATCGGATCTGCGCTGATCTGCGCCGACCTCGGGATCGTGCCCGAGCTCGAACCGCGGCCCGACCACGCAAGCTACGTGGAATCGTGGCTCCAGGTCCTGCAAGGCGACAAGCGCGCGGTCTTCCAGGCCGCCGCACACGCGCAGCGCGCCGCCGCCTTCCTGCACGGTCTCCAGCCGGCGGAAGCCGCAGAGGGGGAGGCAGCGTAATGTTTCACGTTCCGCCTGCTTCTGGGGAGGGGCTTTGGCCCTCCCCGATCCGCTTGCGCGTGCTCTCGCTCGGCGCCGGCGTCCAATCGACGACAATGGCGCTGCTCGCGGCCCATGGCGAAATCGGCCCGATGCCGGATTGCGCGATTTTTGCCGATACCGGCTGGGAGCCTGCCGCCGTCTACGAGCATCTCGATTGGCTCATGTCAGGAAATGTCCTGCCCTTTCCCGTGCACATCGTGTCGGCCGGCAATATCCGCGAACACGTTCTCGCCGCCGGCGAGGGCCGTCGATGGGCATCGATTCCGGCGTTCACCCGCACGGTCAGGCCTGCCGGTACGCCCATTTCGGTCCTCGACGAGGATGATGAGGGTGAGCTGATCGAGATCGGCGAACGCCGCAGCGCGGCCGACATCATCTCGATCGGCATGATCCGCCGGCAATGCACGACGGAGTTCAAGATCGTTCCGATCCGGCGCAAGGTCCGCGAGCTCGCCGGGCTTGCCCGCAAGCGCTCGCCCTCCTTCCCTGTCGTCGAGCAATGGATCGGCATCAGCACGGACGAGGTCATCCGGGCGAAGCCGAGCTTCGAAGGCTGGCAGATCAAGCGCTTTCCCCTGATCGAGCGACGCATGTGCCGGCAGGATTGCATGGCGTGGCTGCACCGCCATGGCTATCCGATCCCGCCGAAGAGCGCGTGCATCGGCTGCCCGTTCCACGACAATGCCCGCTGGCGCGATTTGCGCGATCACGACGGCGAGGCGTGGGCTGATGCGGTCGCGGTCGACCACGCCCTGCGTTCCGGTCTTCGCGGCATCCGTGGCGATGTGTTCCTGCATCGCTCCTGTGTGCCGCTCGACCTTGCCGATCTGTCGACCGCCGCCGATCACGGTCAACTCGACCTTTTTCGGCAACGAGTGCGAAGGGATGTGCGGCGTGTGAACACCTCGCTTTTTGCGGGGGTCAGGCCACGCCGAGCAGTCTCCGCGTGTGCGCGGGGCCTATCGGAAGTGGACTCCCACGTCACAGCACCGCTTCGAACGGGCAAGGGTTCTCAGAGCCAAGCGCGCACGTGCTCGATCCGCCAAACAAGCAGAGTTTCTGTAGCTTCATCATAACGGCGCAACAACCCGGTGATGATCGCATCGTCGGGAGTCCACGTGGATAGATCGCATCCCAGTTCAACAAATCTCGTGTTCCAGACCAGCGAGCCGCTAAAGCCGGCTGGATTATCGTAGAGAACGCGATCGCGAACGCTGCTGTCGGTGCCAGACGTCACACTCGCCTGACCTCCCTTCCATAGGACTTCAAAAATTTCGCCGTCGCCAGTGTCATGCTTTTCCTGCGAGCAATAGCCGCTGAGAATGACATCGGTGCCGAAATTTCCGATGTAGTTCGCGTTCTCGCCAGCAATGCCTCTGAAGAAGAGAAGCTCGTCTTTCACCGGTTCATGAATTTGCGCAAATCTCGATATTGAGAGCGTACTAGCCCTTCCACAGACCTTTGCCCACTCGTCCTCAGGCAAGGGTGAGATCGCCACGTCCTTCTTAGGGTCGCCTTCCATGCGCCATATGCCTGGCTGAAGCTGAACGCTCCCTGCATGATCGACGTAAAAAGCCGTAGGGTCAAAACGGGCAACGTGCGCGCAGGTGAGTATCTGAGCATCACTGTTCTCGATGAACGTGCCAGTTCCTATGTCAACTTCACCGGCGAGAACGCTTACGTATGGACGAGTGAAGGCCCTCATCTGATCGGCAACGGCGTCACACATTGCATTCCACTTCGTTCGTCTCTCTTGTTCCGTCAATTGCTTACCTCCCATGACGTGGCGCCTGTTCGTGAATGCACACGCTTGCGCTGGTATTTCAATTTGATATCTAGCGCCGCATCCGGCGCGGAAACCGGACAGTACGAGCTTCACGGTACAGATCCACGCCACCGCGGTCCAAGTCGAGCGCGACAATTCAATCAGTGGGCAGCCGCTTTGCGAGGGCCGCTTGCTGGATAGCGTCTTCCGGGAAGGGAGCACGGCGGTTGGGGCCGTGTTCTGCTCTTGACCGAAGAGTAGTCGTGGCGCTGCAACCTCGATCTGGATTGGCCAGTGATGTCCGGGCTTGGAGGCGATCGCCGGCAGGTTCCGGCGAAAAGAGAATGCGGCATGCGGTCGGTCTCGACCGCCGCGGACCAACCCCGCTCTGCAGCGATGGCGTCCTGGCCCTCCTCCGGATCTTCCACGATCAACCCACAAGGGGTCGGCTAGCGAGCTGCCGCCGCTCCAGCTTCGCCTTCGCGGTGATCGCGACCGAAGGCGGTCCTTCGAGGAGCCATCGAGCGGGAATTGGCCCGCTCCGGATGGAGCCTTCGAAATGTCGCACGATCTTTCCCTTGCCCAGAACCACGCCTTCCAGCTCGCTCGCACCCTGATGGTCCCGGTGACGCTCTTCAAATCCGGCGATGCCTACGGCGCACTGCCCTCGAACGAGCTCGACGACAGCGACGACCTGGAGCTGATTCACGAATTCGATCCTTACGAGCGTGGTCCGGCTCATTGAGCCGGTTCCGATGGCGCCGCGCGACGCGGCGCCTCGACTGATTCTTCACGACGACCGCGGCTTTGCGTGGCCGGGGAAGGAAGAAGAACCCAGCCGCTCCGTTGTGCCAGGGCCATCTCTCTCTCAGAGTCGGCCGATGATACCGGCAGTCGGACCGCGTCAAGGACGCGCGGTCATCCCCCAATTTCCCGCCGCCACCCGCAGGGCGGCGACAGAAAATCGGCACCCCCGCACGCCGGCTCTGCCGGTCGCTGCGCGATCCCTGACCCGGCCCTCCAGCGCCTGGTGGCCCTTCCTCCGTCATCGAGACGAAGGAGGTTCAAATGGAGAACGTTCACGACATCTACGCCGAAATTGCCGAACTCCGCGCCGAGCTTGCGCATTGCATCCTGACGCGTAAGGAGCGCCGCGAAACGCAGCAACGCCTCGATCAGGCGCTCGCGGAAGCGGAACGCCGGCAGCGCGAGGCGGCGGGGGCTTAGCCCCCTTTTTTTGTCGGCGATGGCCGGCGATGATGCTGCATCGGGATCGAAGCGCTTGCGTCTCTCGGGCCAAGGCCACGCCTTGCGACGTGGACTTTGTCGGGCGGGTGGCCCCGCCGCCGGCACAGAGGCATCTATAGGGCCAGCCTTTGACTATGACTGGCGTTGGCGAGACCGCGAGTACGAAGCATCGGCTCGGTTGGACATGAGGGGCGGCGACCTGCCGATCGGGTTCCTGGCAAGGGCAGGTGCATGACATTCGAGCGAAGGCTGGGGATCGTGGGTCCCTTACGGGATGCGGCTGCGGTCGGCGAGCTGGACGCCGGCCTGCGGGAGAGCGAGTGCACCGTGATGGTGCCGTCGGGCGTGATTGCGGCAGCGATAGTGACGCGCATGTCCTCATTCCCAAGGCGTTTACGACAGCCACTCCCAATACGAACCCGATTGGCCTGGTCTGACCGAAGGACGAGTACGCTGCGCGTTCTCTCGATCTTGTCCCCGCAACGTCCGGCGACGACTTTTTTCCGCCGCCTTCGGCTTTGCATCGCGAGGCAAAAAAGCCGTCTCCGGCCGCCTTCCACTTCGTTTCAGCCCTTCGGGTGCGGGTCGATCGCCCCCGGTCTCACGACCGCCATCGGGTCGCGATGGGCGCGGCCCTGAAAACAAGGGAATGAGACAATGGCTAACATCGGCACCTTCACCTCCAACGGCAACGGCTTCACGGGCACCATCCGCACCCTGACCCTGAACGTCAAAGCTCGGCTGGTCCGCATCGAGAACCCCTCCGACAAGGGTCCGCACTTCCGCATCTTCGCAGCGGCGAATGTCGAGCTCGGCGCCGCTTGGCAGAAGCACTCGGAACAGACGGATCGCGACTACCTCTCGGTCAAGCTCGACGATCCGAGCTTCCCGGCCCCGATCTACGCGACCCTGGTCGAAGTCGAAGGCGAGGAAGGCCTGCAGCTGATCTGGTCCCGGCCGAACCGCGACTGATCCGGGCGAC
>JARYGW010000029.1:0-24979 GCA_033792295.1 Allobosea sp. | reverse complement strand
AGCAGCACCAGCGGCACGAGCAGCAAGAGCGCCCAGAAGGCGGCGAACTTGCCGTAGTGCAGCTCCCAGAGATGGTGGAACAGGATCGGCCCAAGCGCGATCGAGAGCAGCATGCCGGCGAAGGGAAGTGCCCAGAGCGGCCCCATCGTCGCTCCACCGATATCCCCCGCGGCGAGCGCCGCGCCGGATGCCAGGCTCAGGATACCGGCGCCGACGAGCGCCTTCCACCATCGCGTCATGTCGCTCCCTTTTTACGGCTTCGGTGCTTCGATGGTCGGGGGCGCGGAGAAGTCGAAGCCGCCCGGCCCGCCGATGGAGGGAACCTGGATGGAGTCGAACTGCTTGTCGATCGCCTTCTGGTCGAGCTGCACGGCGGAGGCCTTGTAGTGCATGACCATGCCCGGGAAGATCACGACGAGCGCGACCATGATGAGCTGGATCACCACGAAAGGCACGGCGCCCCAGTAGATCTGGCCGGTGGTGACGGGCTCCATCATCTTGCCGGTGATGCGGTCCTTGTAGGCGTTCTTCGGCGCGACCGAGCGCAAGAAGAACAGCGCGAAGCCGAAGGGCGGGTGCATGAACGAAGTCTGCATGTTCACGCCCAGGATGACGCCGAACCAGATCAGGTCGATGCCGAGCTTCTCGGCCGCCGGCCCGAGCAGCGGCACGATGATGAAGGCGAGCTCGAAGAAGTCGAGGAAGAAGGCGAGCACGAAGACGAGCAGGTTGACAACGATCAGGAAGCCCGTCGACCCGCCCGGCAGCCCGACCAATAGATGCTCGACCCAGACATGGCCGTTGACGCCGTAGAAGGTCAGCGAGAACACGCGTGCGCCGACCAGGATGAACAGCACGAAGGCCGAGAGCTTGGCGGTCGATTCCGTCGCCTGCCGGAGCAGGTCGAAGGTCATGCGCTTCTTGCCCCAGGCGAGCAGGATCGCTCCTGCCGCGCCCATGGCGCCGCCCTCCGTGGGCGTCGCGACACCGATGAAGATGGTGCCGAGCACCAGAAAGATCAGCGCCAGCGGCGGCACCATGACGAAGATCACCTGCTCGGTCATGCGCGAGAGCAGATTGAGGCGCAACAGCTTGTTGGCGAGCGCGATCACGAAGGCGATCGCGACCATCAGCGACATGGTCAGCACGACGAAGTCGGAGCCGGCCTTCACCTGCGTGAAGGTCTTCATGTAGCCGTAGGCCAGCACGAGCGCGAGGATCGTGACGACGAGCAGCGAGAAGCGGCGCGTCTTGCCGTCGGCGTCGCGCAGGGTCTGCGCCTCCGGCGGCAGGCCAGGCGCGCGCGAAGGCGCCACGATGGTGATGATGAAGACATAGAGCGCATAGAGGCCCGACAGTACCAGGCCGGGAATGAAGGCGCCCTCATACATGTCGCCGACCGAGCGGCCGAGCTGGTCGGCGAGCACGATCAGCACGAGCGAGGGCGGAATGATCTGCGCCAGCGTGCCGGAGGCCGCGATGACGCCGGAGGCGAGGCGCCGGTCGTAGCCGTAGCGCAGCATGATCGGCAGCGAGATCAGGCCCATCGAGATCACGGAGGCCGCGACGACACCAGTGGTGGCGGCGAGCAGCGCGCCGACGAAGATCACCGCATAGGCCAAGCCGCCGCGGATCGGCCCGAAGAGCTGGCCGATGGTGTCGAGCAAGTCTTCAGCCATGCCCGAACGCTCGAGGATGAGCCCCATGAAGGTGAAGAACGGCACGGCCAGCAGCACGTCGTTGTTCATCGTGCCATAGATGCGTTCCGGCAATGCCTGCAGGAAGTTCTCCTGGAACAGGCCGAGATCGATGCCGATCAGCGCGAAGAGCAGGCCGTTGGCGGCGAGCGCGAAGGCGACCGGATAGCCAAGCAGCAGGAAGACGACGAGCGTCGCGAACATCACCGGCGCCATGTTGACGCGCAGGAAGTCGCTGAGCCCACCGCCCGCCGCATAGGCGTCGCCGGTGTGGAGGCCGAAGAAGGCCAGGGCGGCGAGGGCCAGCAGCAAGCCGGCGAGGCGCGGGAAGCGGGAGGCGTGCATGGGTCGGTTCCGGACTTCTTGCGGGCCGCTCACGAGGCGAGGCCCTGTTCCTTGGCTTGCTCGAGCAGGCGCTGGGCTTCCGCCTCCGCCGCGGCGCCGTGGCCGGCCGGACCCTCATCATCGTGCAGATCGCCGCGCATGATCGCGACCTGCTTGATGATCTCGGAGACGCCCTGGATCGTCAGCATGGCGAAGCCGATCACGACCAGACCCTTGGCCGGCCATTGCGGCAGGCCGCCAGCCGAGAGGGACTGCTCGTTGATCTCCCAGGAGCGCAGGAAGAACGGCACCGAGTGGTAGACGATCAGCAGGCAGAACGGCATCAGGAACAGCAGATGGCCGAGCAGCTCGATCCATTGCCGTACCCGCCTGGGCAGCAGGTTGTTCACGATGTCGATGCGGATGTGCTCCTTCACCTGCATCGTCCACGATGCGCACATCAGGAACACCGCGCCGAACAGCATCCATTGCAGCTCGAGCCAGGAGTTCGACGAAACGTTGAAAATCTTGCGGACGATCGCGTTCACCGCAGCAACCACAACCGCGACCAGAATCAGCCACGCAACCTTCCGGCCAATGAAGCCGTTAACCGCGTCAATCACACGGCTCAGTGATAGGAGACCCTTCACAGCCTCGCTCCCCCGTCGCGATGCGCCATGGCCCGGTCATGCTTCGCCCGTCTGCCGGTTATGCGCTGTTTATGGGGTGGATCGGTATAGGAGCGCATGCGGCGACGCAAGACAGGTCGCCTCTCATCCATTGGACGAAAGGAGCTGGTTCTCGACACCGAAGACGGGCCATTCGCGCGGCCAGCGCGCCCCGCGCAGATCGCGGCGCGAAGAGCAGAGAAGGATCATTATGTCGCCATTCATTTCTGGAGAACACTATTCTCCCGATCTGATCCGACCCGCGACTGATTCGAGCCGTCCATGTGCCGCTTCCTCGCCTATTCGGGCGTTCCGGTCCTCCTCGAGGATCTCGTCGCGTCGCCCTGCCATTCGCTGATCCACCAGTCGCTGCATGCCGAGGAAGCCAAGACCGGCACCAATGGCGACGGCTTCGGCGTCGGCTGGTACGGGGAACGTTCCGAGCCCGGGCAATATCGTGAAGTGAGGCCGGCCTGGTCGGACGAGAACCTGCTCTCGATCGCGAAACAGGTGCGCTCACACCTGTTCTTCGCCCATGTCCGGGCGGCAACCGGCACCGCGACGACGCGGGCGAACTGCCATCCCTTCGTCCATGGCCGGCATCTCTTCATGCATAACGGCCAGATCGGCGGCTATGGCGCGATCCGCCGCAAGCTCGAGAACCTGATCCCGGATGCGCTCTATGCCGCGCGGGCGGGCACGACCGATTCCGAAGCGATCTTCCTGCTGGCGATTGCACAGATGGGGCGAGGGCTTGGCCCGGGGGAAGCCCTTGCGGCCGCGCTGTCGATGGCCCTCGCATTGATGGAGGAGGCCGGCACGCAGGAGCCGCTGCGCTGCGCGGCCGCGCTCGCCGACGGCGAAACCATCCATGCCGTGCGCTGGTCCTCCGATACCCGGCCGCCGAGCCTCTACGTCTGCGCACGGGCCGACAGCGTCGTCATGGCCTCGGAACCGATCGATGCCGCCCGTGAGTGCTGGCAGGCCCTGCCCTGCAACACGCTGGCGATGGTGAAAGACGGCGCCGTCAGTTTCAGCCCATTCGAAATCGGCCTGCGCCGGGCCGCCTGAGACCGGCTCGACCGGACCTCGAATAAGGGGCCGCGACGGCGGCCCCTTTCCATTGCCGAGGCAGACGCTCAGTTGTGATGGGGCAGACCGCCGGTCGGAATGACCTGCCGGAGATGCATCCCCTTGAAGTGATCGTGATAGGCCAGATACTGGGCCTGCTCAGCCAGGGCGCGCCCGTTCTGCATTTGCTCATGCACGATGCTCTCGGCTCCGAGCTCGGCGGCATAGGCTGCGGAACCCGCGCCGGAGATGAGAAGCGCCGCTACGATGGTGATGGTCCTGCGCGAAAGCATGGTGACCTCCTGTATTATGCGCCCGCAAGACACCAGCTAATGGCGCAACCCTTATTTCCAACGGGCTGCGACCTCAGATAGCATTCACATGCCCGTTACCAGCCAGGCGACGCCTCAATAAGAGAAACAACGCGTTGTATTTACTTTGGCTGGCTGCGAACAGCCTCCTTTCGATCCGGCGACCTCAGGCGCTCCGGCGGCAGCCGCCATGCGTGGCACGCGCTCGCAACTCTCCGATTGCCTTCCTAAGTCGAGAGCCTAGCCTTGGCTCGTGACGGGCACAGAGTTCCAGGAAAGGCAGCGGACGATGAAGAAGGGTTCCGATCTTCTGGTCGAGGCACTTGAGAACGAGGGCGTCGAGCGCGTCTTCGGCGTTCCGGGCGAGGAAAACCTCGACGTTCTCGAATCCCTGCGACGCTCGAAGATCCAGATGGTGCTGACGCGGCACGAGCAGGCCGCCGCCTTCATGGCCGCGACGCATGGCAGGCTCACCGGCAAGCCCGGTGTCTGCCTCGCGACGCTCGGCCCCGGCGCGCTCAACTTCTCGACCGGCGCGGCCTATGCCCATCTCGGCGCCATGCCGATGATCCTGATCACCGGGCAGAAGGCGATCAAGACGGCGAAGCAGGCCCGTTTCCAGATCGTCGACGTCGTCGCCTCGATGCGCCCGCTGACCAAGATGACCCGGCAGATCGTCAGCCCCGCCAGCATTCCGGCGCTGGTGCGCGACGCCTTCCGCGTCGCGATGGAGGAGCGGCCCGGCCCGGTCCATCTCGAATTGCCGGAGGACGTGGCCGCCGAGGAGACCGAGGACATTCCGCTGATCCCGGTCCATCCGCTCGACCTGCCGGTCGCGCCCGCCGTGGCGCTCGACCGCGCCGCCGAGATGATCCTCGCCGCCAAGCGCCCGCTGGTGATGATCGGCGCCGCCGGCAACCGGCCGCGCCTCGTCGAGCCGCTCTCGGCCTTCGTGCGCAGGATCGGCGTGCCATTCTTCAACACCCAGATGGGCAAGGGTGCGGTCACCGGCGGCTCCAACCTCTATCTCGGCACCGCCGCCCTGTCGGAGGGCGATTATGTCCACGAAGCCGTGGCTGCGGCCGACCTGATCATCGCCATCGGCCATGACACGGTGGAGAAGCCGCCCTTCCTGATGCGCTCGGCCGGCGGGCCGAAGGTCATCCATGTCAGCTACCAATCTGCCAATGTCGAGCAGGTCTATCATCCGGATGCCGAGGTGGTCGGGGATATCGGTGCCAGCGTGACCGCACTCGCCGAACGGCTCGACGGCAAGCTGCCCGAGCAGACCAAGCTCCTGGAGCTGCGCCAGCGCATCCTGGCGAAGATCAACGACCGCTCCGAGGAGGACCGCTGTCCGGTTACGCCGCAGCGCCTCGTCCACGACGTGCGCGCGGCGATGCCGGAAGACGGCATCGTCTGCCTCGACAACGGCATGTACAAGATCTGGTTCGCGCGAAACTACCGCACTCACGTCGCCAACACGCTGCTGCTCGACAATGCGCTGGCGACGATGGGCGCCGGCCTGCCCTCGGCGATGATGGCGGCGATCCTGCACCCGCGCCGGCGCGTCATGGCGGTGTGCGGCGACGGCGGCTTCATGATGAACTCGCAGGAGCTGGAGACGGCAGTCAGGCTCAAGCTCAACCTCGTCGTGCTCGTGCTCAATGACGGCGCCTACGGCATGATCCGCTGGAAGCAGGCCGTCGACAACTTCCCCGATTTCGGCATGACCTTCGGCAACCCCGACTTCGTGCGCTATGCCGAGGCCTATGGCGCCAAGGGCTCGCGCGTGACCTCGGCCGAGGCGCTGGTGCCGACGTTGGAAGCCGCCTTCAAGGGCGGCGGCGTCCATCTCGTCGACTGTCCGATCGACTATTCCGAGAATACGCGCGTCCTCGTCGAGGAACTGCGCAACAAGGTGCCGGACGTCGATCTGGCCTGACTCTCGCACTCACCACATTTTCCAAGGAGACGACCATGCTCCAGGTTGTTCAGGCTTATGACCGCGCGCCGATCGCCGAGATCGAGACCGATGACGAGGCTGCGCTCGAACGCAAGCTGCAGGCGGCCCAGCAGGCCTTCGCGAACCGCGACGCCTGGCTGAAGCCGCATCAGCGCATCGCGATCCTGCGCAAGCTCGCCGGGCTGATGGAGGCCAGGCGCGACCATTTCGCCATGCAGATCGCGCGCGAGGGCGGCAAACCCCTGCCGGATGCGATCGTCGAGACGAACCGCGCCATCGACG
The DNA here is from genome assembly GCA_033792295.1 of Allobosea sp. GTDB lineage: Bacteria > Pseudomonadota > Alphaproteobacteria > Rhizobiales > Beijerinckiaceae > Allobosea. Next base: position 18,660 of record JARYGW010000029.1, on the reverse strand, counting down.
GCGTCCACAATGCCGCCGACGAATTGCGCAACCTCTCCGGCCGCGAGATCCCAATGGGGCTCTCGGCCGCGGCGGACGGGCGCTGGGCCTTCACCACCAAGGAGCCGATCGGCATCGTCGCGGCGATCTCGGCCTTCAACCACCCGCTCAACCTGATCGTCCACCAGGTCGCTCCGGCCATCGCCACCGGCTGCCCCGTCATCGTCAAGCCGGCCGGCACGACGCCGCTCTGTTGCCTCGACTTCGTCAAGCTGGTGCACGAGGCCGGCCTGCCGGAGGCCTGGTGCCAGAGCTTCGTACCCGCCGAGACCGCGCTGGCGGAAAAGCTCGCGACCGATCCGCGCATCGCCTTCCTCAGCTTCATCGGCTCGGCCAAGGTCGGCTGGTACCTGCATTCGAAGCTCGCGCCCGGCGCGCGCTCGGCGCTGGAGCATGGTGGCGTCGCCCCCGCGATCGTCGACAAGAGCGCCAATCTCGACGCGATCATCGAGCCGCTGGTAAAGGGTGGCTACTACCATGCCGGGCAGGTCTGCGTGTCGACGCAGCGCATTTATGTCCATGACTCCATCGTCAACGACTTCACCGAGCGCCTGGTCGCACGGGTGAAGAAGCTGCGCACCGGCGATCCGACGCTGAAGGACACCGAGGTCGGCCCGCTGATCACGCCGAAGGAGGCCGACCGCGTCGCCTCCTGGATCGACGAGGCGGTGAAGGGCGGCGCCAAGCTGCTGACCGGCGGCAAGCGCCTGTCCGAGACGACGCTGGAACCCACCGTTCTGGTCGATCCCGCACCGGAAGCCCGTATCTCGCGGGAGGAGATCTTCGGACCGGCCGTCGCCATCTACCGCTTTCGCGATCTCGACGACGCCATCGCCCGAGCGAATTCCCTGCCGGTCTCGTTCCAGTCGAGCATCTTCGCGCAGGACATCGACGTCGCGCTGCGCGCCGCCAACCGGCTCGAAGCCTCGGCGGTGATGATCAACGACCCGACGAGCTTCCGCGTCGACTGGATGCCCTTCGCCGGGCGACGCGTCTCGGGCTATGGCACCGGCGGCATCCCCTACACCATGCACGACATGACGCAGGACAAGATGATCCTGCTGAAGCGGCCCTGAAGGCCCCGTCCCCCGCAGGCAGGCCGCCTGCGGGGCAGCCGCGGCAATAACATCAGCGATTTCAGTAGTTTATCATCGTTCTAAACTGAACGGTTTCGGTTGACCAGCGCCCCCCGGATGCCTAGGCACGGGGCATCTGTGCCGCGGACGGCAGCGCCCGCGACGCGCATCGTAGCTGGTTCGCCGTGATCGTACCTTTCCTCATCATGCTGCGCGAAGGCGTGGAAGCCGCGCTGATCGTCGGCATCGTCGCGAGCTATCTGGACAGGAGCGGGCGGCGCGAATGGCTGCCGGCACTGTGGATCGGCGTCGCCCTCGCCTGCGCCGTCAGCCTTGCCGCCGGCGCCGCGCTCGACATCGTCGCCGGCGAACTGCCGCAACGCGGGCAGGAGCTGTTCGAGGCCGTCATCGGGCTCATCGCCGCCGCGATGCTGACCTCGATGGTGTTCTGGATGCGCAAGGCGGCGCGCTCGATCAAGGGCGAGCTGCAGGCCGGCGTCGATGCGGCGCTGGCCGGGGAGCATCAGGGCTTCGCGCTGGTCGGGCTCGCCTTCCTCGCCGTGGTGCGCGAGGGGCTGGAATCGGTCTTCTTCCTGCTCGCCATCTTCCAGCAGAACGCCGGCTGGGCGCCTGCGCTCGGCGCCGGGCTCGGCCTCCTGCTCGCCGCCGTCATCGGCTACGCCATCTATGCGCTGGGCGTGAAGCTCAACCTGCGCGCCTTCTTCCGCTGGACCGGCATCCTGATCCTGTTCGTCGCGGCCGGGCTCGTGGCCAACGCCGTGCGCTCGCTGCACGAGGCCGGGCTCTGGAACCATCTCCAGCAGGGCGTCTACGATCTCGGCACGGTGCTGCCGGCCGACAGCGCACTGGGCGCGATTCTCTCCGGCTTCTTCGGCTACCAGGAACGGGCCGCGCTCGGCGAGGTCATCGCCTATCTCGCCTTCCTGATCCCGATGCTCGTGCTGTTCCTCTCCGCAGGTCGAGGCGAGCAGGCCCAGACGATCGCGCCCCGGACCGGAGCCCGCCACTCGCCGCAGCTGAAGCTCGCCGGCATCGCCACGCTGCTGCTGGTCTGCGGTGGCATCGGCGCCTTCGTCTACGCCGCAGGCAACCGGCGCTCCGTCGAGCCGGGCAGGAGCGACATCGCCATTACTATCACCGACCGGACCTGCGAGCCCGCGACGCTGACGGTTCCAGCGGGCAAGGCCAGCTTCGTCGTCAGCAACCGCGGCGAGCGCGTGCTGGAATGGGAAATCCTCGACGGTGTCATGGTGCTGGAGGAGCGCGAGAATATCGCGCCGGGCCAGTCGCGGCGGCTGACCACGCAGCTCCACCCCGGAGAATACGCCATCACCTGCGGATTGCTCAGCGCCCCGCGCGGCCGGTTGATCGTCGAGGCCTCGACGGGGCAGCCGCGCCCGGCCCTGACGCTGATGGACATGATCGGTCCGGCAGCCGAATATCGCGCCTTCCTGAGCGAGCGCTCGGCCGCCTTCGGCGCCGCGCTCGATGCTTTCGAGCAGGCCCACAGTGCAGGCGATACCGAGGCGGCGGACAGAGCCCGCCGGGACGCCGCCGCCCTCCTGCCGGCCCTGCGCCCGGCAACGGCGGGCGATGCCGAGTTGGAAGACTTGTTCGGCAAGGTCGAGGCCGCCCTGACCGGCAGCGGAAACGCACCTTCCGGCGAGATCGCGCCGACCGCTGAGGCCTTCCGGGCGGCTCTGGGCCAACGCACCGTCCTGCCGGACACCATGCTGGCGGGCGCCGCCACGCTTCTCTCCTCCCAGGGCGGCGAGACGATCTCGCCCGAGGCTGTCGCGGCCGCGAGCCACATCGCGCAATTACTCCTGCCACTGACGGCGCGCATCGATCCCGATCTGGCGGCGCGGACCAGGGCCGTGCTCGTCGCCCTGCCGAACGATGCCAAACCAGGCGGCGCGATGCGCTCGCTGGCCGAAGACCTTTCGGCCATGCGCAAGGCGCTCGCCTTGCCTGAAGCGGAGCGCAAATCATGACCCGATCGGGCAAGACCTTCTCACCCTCGCGGCGCTCGCTCCTGACAGGCGGCACAGCGGCCCTCGGCGGCGTCTCGCTCGCGCAGGCGGCAAGCGAGCCGGCCCGGAACCCGGCAGCGGCGCCCGAAAGCGACACGACAGCCCAGCGCCAGCCCTTCTACGGCCTCCATCAGTCCGGCATCGTCACGCCACGTCCCGCGACCGGCCTCGTCGCAGCCTTCGACGTCACCGCGACCTCGCTCGACGGGCTCGAACGGCTGTTCCGCCTGTTGACCGAACGCATCGCCTTCCTGACCGAAGGCGGGCCTGCCCCGACCGCCGATCCGGGCTTCCCGCCGCCGGATAGCGGGATCCTCGGCCCCGTCATCGCGCCCGACAACCTGACCGTCACCGTGGGGCTCGGCGCCTCGCTCTTCGACGAGCGCTTCGGACTTCATCCGCTGAAGCCGGAGCGCCTGCAGCGGATGAAGCGCTTCCGCAACGATGCGCTCGACGGCGCGCTCTGCCATGGCGATCTGCTGCTGCAATTCTGCGCCAACACCGCCGACACCAACATCCATGCCCTGCGCGATATCCTGAAGAACGCGCCCGACCTCCTGCTATTGCGCTGGAAGCAGGAGGGCACCGTCCCGGTCCTCAAGCCGAAGCAAGGCGAGCCGGCGGAGAGCGCGCGCAACCTGCTCGGCTTCCGTGACGGCACGGCCAACCCCGATGCCGCCGACAAGGCGCTGATGGACGGGCTGGTCTGGGTGCAGCCCGGTTCGGACGAGCCGGGATGGGCGGTGAACGGCAGCTATCAGGTGGTCAGGATCATCCGGAACTTCGTCGAGCGCTGGGACCGCACGCCACTCGGTGAGCAGGAAGCGATCATGGGCCGCGAGAAGGCCAGCGGCGCGCCGATGGGCGGCCAACGCGAATATGACGAGCCCGTCTATGCCGATGATCCCGAAGGCAAGCGCACCAGGCTCGACGCCCATATCCGGCTCGCCAACCCACGCCGGCCCGAGACGGAAGCGAGCCGTATGCTGCGCCGGCCCTTCAACTATTCCAACGGCGTCACCCGCGCCGGCCAGCTCGATATGGGCCTGCTCTTCATCTGCTTCCAGCGGGACCTCGAGCGCAGCTTCATCACGGTGCAGAAGCGGCTCGATGGCGAGCCCCTCGAGGAATACGTCAAGCCCGTCGGCGGCGGCTATTTCTTCGCCCTGCCCGGCGTACCCGATGCCGGAAGCTATCTTGGCGCCGGCTTGATCCGGGCCGCGCGCGGCATCGCGCCGGCCTCGACCCAGACTTCCCCCCGCAAGACAGGAGACTGAGATGAGCTTGCGTTTCGCATGGCTGGCCGGCGCCAGCCTGATCGCCGCCGTGACCGCCGGGTCGGCGCAGGCAGCCTCGCCGCTCGACCTCGTGGCCCCGGTCGCCGAATACAAGCTCTACGTCTCGCAGGGCGTCGACAAGCTGGTGAAGGACACCAAGGTCTTCACCGATGCGGTCAAGGCAGGCGACCTCGCCAAGGCGAAGGCGCTCTACGCCTCGACGCGCGTCTCCTACGAGATGATCGAGCCGGTCGCCGAATTGTTCAGCGATCTCGACGGCAAGATCGACTCGCGCGCCGACGACCATGAGAAGAAGGAGGAGGATCCGGAGTTCACCGGCTTCCACCGCATCGAATACGGCCTCTTTGCCAAGAACAGCACCGAGGGCCTCGGCCCCTTCGCCGACAAGCTCCTCGCCGACGTCACCGAGCTGCAGGGCCGCATCAAGGGGCTGACGGTTCCGCCGGACAAGATGGTCGGCGGCGCGGCGGCGCTGATCGAGGAGGTCGCAGCGACCAAGGTCTCCGGTGAGGAGGATCGCTACAGCCATACCGATCTCTGGGACTTCCAGGCCAATGTCGACGGCGCCAAGAAGATCGTCGACCTGCTGCGGCCGCTCGTCGTCAAGGAGGACAAGGCGCTGGCCGGGAAGATCGACGCCAATTTCGCGACCGTCGACAAGACGCTGGCCAAGTACAAGCTCAAGGATGGCGGCTTCGAGACTTATGACAAACTAAGCGAGGCCGACCGCAAGGCGCTGGCCGCGATGATCACGACGCTGGCCGAGGACCTTTCCAAGCTGCGCGGCGTGCTCGGCCTCGGTTAGACCGGCATCGGAATCGTCTGAAAAGCGGCTTCCACTTTTCGGTCCGATACCCCGGCAGAGAACGGTCACGCCGGCACGGCACTCGACAGGCGAGAACCGATGCGCCATGGACGGCGCATCGGCGCAGAACGCCCGTCAAATCAGATCAACGGACCGCCAGCATGACCGCCAATCCGACAAACGCTCCCGCTTCCCAGGGCCGCATCGCCCTGCTCGGCGCGCCGATCGAGGTCGGCGCCTCGCGCCGCGGCGCGTTGATGGGCCCCGCCGGCCTGCGGACCGCCGGCCTCGTCGGCGTGCTGGAAAGCCTCGGCTATGCGGTCGAGGACCATGGCGACATCCTGCCGCGCGATCTTGCGCCGGTCGATGGGCCCGCGCCCGAGAACGCCCGCTTCTACCACGAGATCGCCGCCTGGATGCGCGCGCTCAGCGCTCGCTCCTATGAGCTTGCCCGCACCGGCGCCACGCCGATCTTCCTCGGCGGCGACCACAGCCTGTCGATGGGCTCGGTCAACGGCGTCGCCCGCCACTGGCAGGAGCAGGGCCGCAAGCTCTTCGTGCTCTGGCTCGACGCCCATGCCGATTTCAACATGCCGGCGATCTCGCCTTCCGGGAATATGCACGGCATGTCCTCGGCCTTCCTCTGCGGTGAGGCCGGGCTCGACGACCTGCTCGGCTCCGAGCCGCGCGCCTCGATCACGCCGGCGCAGCTCAGCCTGTTCGGCATCCGCTCGGTCGACCCGCTCGAGAAAGTGGCGGTGAAGTCGCGCGGCGTCGATGTCGCCGACATGCGCGCCATCGACGAGCACGGCGTCGGCGTCCTGATCCGCCAGGTCATCGAGAAGGTGCGCGCGGCGAATGGCGTGCTGCACGTCTCCTTCGACGTCGATTTCATCGACCCGCCGCTGGCTCCGGGCGTCGGCACCACGGTGCCGGGCGGCGCCACCTATCGCGAAGCGCATCTGGTGATGGAATTGCTGCACGATTCCGGACTGGTCCGCTCGATGGACATCGTCGAGCTCAACCCCTTCCTCGACGACCGCGGCCAGACGGCCCGCCTTGCGGTCGAGCTGGCGGGCAGCCTGTTCGGCCAGCAGATCACCGACCGCCAGACGCCGTCGAACGCGATCGGCGCGGCCTGAGTCTCAGGTTCGCGAAAGCCGATCTTCATTCTTGCCTGAGATAGGCTGTTCCGCCGGCTGCGCGTCGGCGGAACGGAACCGAACCATGAAGATCGCGCTCGTCGGCACGGGCTTCGTCGCCGACTACTACATGACGACGCTCGCGAACCACCCGAGGCTGTCGCTGGCAGGCGTCTGGGATCGCAACGCTGCGCGCCTCGAAGCCTTCCGCGGCTTCCACAACGTCCCGGCCTATGCAGGGCTGGACGCGCTGCTGGCCGACCCCACAGTCGGCATCGTCGTCAACCTGACCACGCCGGAAAGCCATTACGAGATCACCAGCCGGGCGCTCGCCGCCGGCAAGCATGTCTATTGCGAAAAGCCGCTCGCCATGGAGCTGGCGCAGGCCGAGGCCCTGGTTGCGCAGGCGCAGGCCACCGCGCTGACGCTGGCGACCGCCCCGGCCAACGGGCTCAGCGACGCACATCGCCTGGTCGAGGGCACTCTGCGTACCGGGCGGATCGGAACGCCGCGGCTGGTCTATGCAGCGATGGAGGACGGCCCCGTCTTCCGCGACAAATGGGCAAGCTGGCGCTCCCGTTCGGGCGCGCCCTGGCCAGGGCTGCACGAATTCGAGATCGGCTGCACGCTGGAACATGCCGGCTACGCCCTCTCCTGGCTCGTCGCGCTGTTCGGGCCCGTCGAAAGCCTGACCGCTTTCTCGGCCGTGACCTTCCCGGACAAGGGACCAGGCACGGAGCACATCGCCATGGCGGCCGATTTCTCGGTCGGCTGCCTGAATTTCCGGTCAGGCGTCGTGGCACGACTGACCAACGGGCTCGCCGCGCCGCGCGACCGATCGCTGCAGATCTTCGCAGAGAAGGGCTCGCTCACCGTACGCGATCTCTGGGACAATCGCTCCGTCATCCACATCGAGGAAGCCGGTACGCCACGGCCGCTGCTCGGGCGGCTTTTCACCCGCGCCGAGGCGAAACTCGGCCGTGCCTTACCCTGGAAACCGACGCCAGGTCGGCGCCTACCCTATCCGGCGCAGCCTGCAAGCGAGGCCCTGCCGAATTATCCCTCGCAGATCGATTTTATGCGTGGTGTCGCCGACCAGGCCGAGGCGATCGTGCGCGGCGCGGCGCCACGCTTTTCCGGCGCTCTGGCGCTGCACATCACGGAACTGGCGCTGGCCTTGAACAATGCCCGCGACCTGCCGCAACCCTATCGCCCGCGCTCGCGCTTCTGATCAGTTGCGGGCGACCGGCAGCTGCGCCAGCAGGCTCTCGATGATGCGCAGCACGGCTGCGCTCTCGGAAAGCGGCATCGTCCCGCAACTCGCTTCGCCCGCCCAAATCGCTGCCATCACGGCCTCCGCCTGGAACTGCAAGCCATTGCCCGGAAAGGCGAAGGCCTCGGTGCTGCGCCCGGGCTTCGGGATGCGATCGAGGAGGCGCGCCGCGAAGCTCTGCCCGCGCTCATAGGCCGTCATGGCACGCCCCGGTTCGGCGTCGAAGCTCAGGCGTTGCGCCTTGAGAAACGGCGCTTCGAGCGTGAGCGCCCCTTTCGTGCCCTCGATCAGGAAGCGGTTGGTGCCGTCGCGATCAAAGCCGCAGGAGAGCTCGGCCACTGCCTGAGGATAATCGAGCCGGAATTCGCTGCGCAGGTCGACGCCGCTCGTCGCAACAAGCCAGCGCCCGCTGACCGCCTGCGGTTCTCCCAGCAGATACAGCGTCAGCGACAGTGGATAGACGCCGAGATCGAAGGCCGCGCCACCGCCCAAAGCCGGATCGAAGAAGCGGCTGCCGGGCTCCTCTCGATGGACATAGGAGAGATCGGCCCGGATGCGCCTCACCTCCCCGACCCGCCCCGCCGCGATCCGCTCGCGCAGCGCACGGACCGCCGGCAGGAAGCGAGTCCACAGCGCCTCCATGGCAAAGACGCCGCGCTCCCGCGCCGCCTGCGCGATCGCGTCGACATCGCCGCTGTTCAGCGCGATCGGCTTCTCGATCAGCACGGGCTTGCCCGCCACGATCGCCCTCAGCGCCTGTGCGGCGTGGAGATGGTTCGGCGTCGCGACATAGACCGCCTCGATGGCCGGGTCGGCGAGGAAGGCAGCTTCGTCGTCATAGGCCACCCCGCCGCCGAAGCGGCCGATGAAGCCTTGCGCCTTCTCCAGCGAGCGCGAATGAACGGCGGCGATCCGTGCCTGCGGAAGCAGCCCGAGATCGGCGGCAAAGAGCCCGGCGATGGCGCCGGTGCCCATGATCCCCCAGCCGAATGACCGCTTTTGCGCCACGCGCCTCTCCCGTCCCTGCCGCCAGCGATAGCGGCAGCGCGTTAAAGGCGCGTTCCTCAGACGGCGAGCGCAATGCCGTCCTTGCGGTGGTCGGAAGCGCCGAACATCACGCCGCGCGCATGGTCGACCCAGATCGCCTGGCAGCCGCCGAGCGGCTCCTCGGCCCAGGCCACGTCATGGCCGCGCGCCTTGAGATCGGCCGCGACGCTTTCGAAAATCGTCGGCTCGAGCGAGAGCTTGCCGTCATAGGCGAAGCTGCGCGGCGCATCGCTCGCCTGCTGCGGGTCGAGCCCGCGGTCGAGGATACCGGAGATGAAATGAACATGGCCGGTCGATTGGTATTGGCCGCCCATCACGCCGAAAGGCATCACGGCGCGGCCGTCCTTGGCGAGCATACCGGGAATGATGGTATGGAAGGGACGCTTGCGCGGCGCGATGGCGTTCGGGTGCCCTTCGACCAGGCGGAAGCCCGAGCCGCGGTTCTGCAGCATGACGCCGGATTTCTCCGCGTAGATGCCGCTGCCGAAGGCCGAGAAGATCGAGTTGATGAAGGAGATCATGTTGCCGTCGCCGTCGACGACGCAGAGATAGATCGTGTCCTTGTGCAGCGGCATGTCGAAGGCTTGCGGCGGTGCCGCCTCCTCCAGGCTGATCTGCGCGCGCAGCCTGCCGACGAACTGATCCGAGAGGAAGGCCTCGGTGTCGAAGGGGCTGACGGACGGGTCGGCCACCAGCGCGTCACGCTGGCGATAGGCCGCCTTGCTCGCCTCGGCGAGGAGATGGATGCGGTCGGCTTCGCCGAGCTTGCCGTCCTTGAGGTCGAAGCCGTCGAGGATGCGCGCAATCAGCAGCGCCGCGATGCCCTGGCCGTTCGGCGGGCATTCCCAGAGGCGGTGGTCGCGGTAATCGGCGCCGATCGGATCGACATAGTCCGGTTTCGCGGTGGCGAAGTCCTCGACCGACATCAGGCTGCCGGCCTTGTTCAGGACGGCGACCATCTCCTCGGCCGCTTCGCCCTCGTAGAAGGCGGCGCGGCCTTTGCGGGCGATCCGGCGCAGCGTCCTGCCGAGGGCGGGATGAACCATCTTGTCGCCCGTCACCGGCGCCTTGCCGCCGGGCAGGTAGACGGCATTGCCGAGGCCGTGCTTCTCGATGCGGCCGCGATAGCGGTTCCAGTCGAGCGCGACGCGCGGCGTCACCACGAAGCCTTCCTCGGCAGCACGGATCGCCGGGGCGAAGATCTCGTCGAGGCTCTTGCTGCCATGGTCGGAAACGAGGCGGCACCAGGCGTCGATCGCCCCCGGCACGGTGACGGCGTGAGGCGAATCCGGTGCGATCGCCGTCAGACCCTGTCCGAGGAACCAGCCGAGCTCCGCCTTGGCGGGCGCACGGCCCGAGCCGTTGATGGCGACCATCTTGCCGCCGGCGGGCGCGTAGATCGCGAAGCAGTCGCCGCCGATGCCGGTCATATGCGGGTCGACCACCGCCTGCACCGCCACCGCCGCGATGGCGGCATCGACCGCATTGCCGCCGGCGCGCAGGATGTCGACGGCCGCCAGCGTCGCGGCCGGATGCGAGGTCGCGGCCATGCCGCGCTCGCCGACCGCCACCGAACGGCCCGGCACCATGAAATCGCGATTGCCCCAGCTCATCTCCCGCTCCATCCCGTTTTCGGCGCCGTTGCGCGCCTCCCATTTCGGAGAAGGCTTTGACCGTTGGGGCGCAGGCTGGCAATCCCGCGACGCGCATGGCCGACATGGGCCGAAAGGGCCGGCCCATCGAGAACGCTCTTTCGCCGGTATCTTCGTCCCGCCGACGACATCCCCGGGAGCCACGCCGCCATCTTCTGCGGACGGCGCTCAGCGCGTAAGCTCGGACGCATGACGCTCGAACAACTTCGCATCTTCGCCGCCGTCGCGCAGCGGGAACATCTGACGCAAGGGGCGCGAGCCCTCAATCTGACGCAATCGGCGGTCAGCTCCGCGATCTCGACGCTGGAAGCACGCTACGCCACCAAGCTGTTCGACCGGATCGGCCGCCGCATCGCCCTCACCGAAGCTGGCCGGCTCTTCCTGACCGAAGCCCGCGCCGTGCTGGCACGTGCCGCCGCGGCCGAAGCCGTACTCTCCGATCTCTCGGGCCTCACGCGCGGCTCGCTCGCGCTGATGGCGAGCCAGACGGTGGCGAACTACTGGCTGCCGCCGCTGATCCAGCGCTTTCGCGGAGAGCACCCCGGCATCGCCGTCTCGCTCGCCATCGCCAATACCGAGACAGTCAGCGCCACCATCCGCGACGGCACGGCCGATCTCGGCTTCATCGAAGGCGAGATCGACGACCCGGCCCTCGCGATGACGACCGTGGCCGAGGACGAACTCGTCATCGTCGTGCAGGCGGGTCATTCCTGGGCGGACACCGTTCCCTCCGCCGCAGAGCTGAAGCAAGGCGCCTGGATCCTGCGCGAACCGGGCTCGGGCACGCGCGCCATGTTCGAGGCGGCGCTGCCCAGTCTCGGCCTCGCCCCGACCGACCTCGCGGTCGCGCTCGAACTGCCGTCCAACGAGGCGATCTGCGCGGCGGTCGCAGCGGGCGCGGGCGCGACCGCGATCTCCCGGCTCGTCGCTGCCAACGCCATCGCCGCCGGGCGGCTCGCCACCGTGGCGCTGCCGCTGCCGAAGCGCCGGTTCATGACGCTGCGCCACAAGGAGCGCTACCTCGCCAAAGCGGCGGCCGCCTTCCTCGCCTTGGTCGGCGGCAGAGCTTCCTGAGAGCCACCCCGACGATTGCCGCAGCCTCGTTACGACCAGGACGGTTGACATTGATGATATGTTATAATGTAACATATCATCTTTAATCGAACCGGACCCTCCGATGGCTTCATCCCCTCTCCTCGTCGACCGGCGCCTGCCGGTCACGGTGCTCTCCGGCTTCCTGGGCGCCGGCAAGACGACGCTGCTGAACCACATCCTCAACAACCGCGAAGGCCGGCGCGTCGCCGTCATCGTCAACGACATGAGCGAGGTGAACATCGACGCCGACCTCGTGCGCGAGGGCGGGGCCAACCTCTCCAAGACCGAAGAGAGCCTGGTCGAGATGAGCAATGGCTGCATCTGCTGCACGCTACGCGATGACCTGCTGACCGAGGTGCGCCGCCTTTCCGAGGAGAAGACGTTCGACTACCTGCTGATCGAAGGCACCGGCATCGCCGAACCCTTGCCGATCGCCGCGACCTTCTCCTTCCGCGACGAGGAGGACCGCTCGCTCGACGATGTCGCCCGGCTCGACACGATGGCGACCGTGGTCGACGCGCTCAACCTGCTCAAGGATTACGACAGCCGCGACCTCCTCGGGGACCGCGGCGAGACGGCCGGCGAAGGCGACGAGCGCACGCTGGTCGACCTTCTCGTCGAACAGATCGAATTCGCCGATGTCGTGGTGATCAACAAGGCGAGCGAGGTTTCGGCCGAAGAGCTGGAAAAGGTTCGGCAGGTGGTGCGCGGGCTCAATGCCGATGCCCGCATCGTCGAGGCCGATTTCGGCCGCGTGCCGATCGACCAGCTGCTCGATACGAAGCTCTACAGCGAGGAGAAGGCTCAGACCCATCCGCTCTGGCACAAGGAGCTCTATGGCTTCCGCGACCATGTGCCGGAAACCGAGGAATATGGCATCCGCTCCTTCGTCTACCGGGCACGGCGGCCGTTCCACCCACTGAAACTGCATGAGTTCATGAGCCGGCGGCTACCCGGCGTCGTGCGGGCCAAGGGTCATTTCTGGCTGGCGACCCGGCCGCATTGGGTCGGTGAGTACTCGCTCGCCGGGCGCGTCACCCGCACCGAAGGCATGGGGCGCTGGTGGGCGGCGGTGCCGAAGGAGCGCTGGCCGCGCGCCGAGGAATTCCAGTCGCTGATGCGCAAGCACTGGTCACCGACATGGGGCGACCGGCGTCAGGAGATGGTGTTCATCGGAGGGCCCGAAATGGACGAGGCGGCGATCCGAGCCGCACTCGACGCCTGCCTGGCCGGCAGCCCGGCGACCGGGCTGACGCAGGCGCTGCTCGGGCTCGAAGACCCGTTTCCAAGCTGGGAGCGCGACGCCGCCTGAGGCTCAGGCCGCCGCCGCGGTCCCCGGTGCCGCGCGCATCAGCATGCCGAAGAGATCGCGCGGATCGTCGGGGTCCGCGATCAGGTCGAGATCGACGTAGGTGCCGGCCTCGCGGATGCGCTCATGGACATAGCGCAGGGCCGAAAAATCCTCGATGGCGAAGCCGACCGAGTCGAACAGCGTGATCTGACGGGCGTCGGTGCGGCCCCGAACCGTGCCGACGATGACCTTCCAGAGCTCCTCGACCGGATGATCGGCGTCGAGCTGCTGGATATCGCCTTCGATGCGGGTCTGCGGCGGATACTCGACGAAGATCGAGGAGCGCAGCAGCACGTCGCGATGGATCTCGGTCTTGCCGGGACAGTCGCCGCCGACCGCGTTGATGTGGATGCCGGCGCCGACCATGTTGTCGGTCAGGATCGTCGCGTACTGCTTGTCGGCCGTGACGGTGGTGACGATCTCGGCGCCCTCGACCGCTTCCATCGCCGTGGCGCAACGGGTGATCCTGAAGCCATGGCGGGCGAGGTTGCGGGCGCATTTCTCGGTCGCGGCCGGATCGACGTCGTAGAGGCGCAGGTTCTCGATGCCGAGGATCGCGCGGAAGGCGAAAGCCTGGAATTCGGACTGGGCGCCATTGCCGATGATCGCCATGGTCGCAGCGTTCTTCGGGGCGAGATGCTTCGCCGCCACCGCCGACATCGCCGCCGTGCGCAGCGCGGTCAGGAAGGTCATCTCGGAGAGCAGGACAGGATAGCCGGTCGCGACGTCGGAGAGCAGGCCGAAGGCGGTGACCGTCTGCAGGCCGGCCTTCATGTTCTTCGGGTGGCCGTTGACGTATTTGAAGCCGTAGAGCTTGCCATCGCTGGTCGGCATCAACTCGATCACGCCTTCGAGGCTGTGCGAGGCGATACGCGGCGTCTTGTCGAAGATCTCCCAGCGCCGGAAATCATCTTCGATATAGGCGGCGATGTCCGACAGCATCCGCTCGATACCGATCGCATGGACCAGCTTCATCATGTGGTCGACGCTGACGAAAGGCACGACGTTGAGCTGCTGAAGCATGGGTCCCCGCGCGGTTTTTGCGACGGTTCATTGTCCCTGTTTTCCGCGGCAGGCGATAGAAGCCAGATCGACCAGAACGGTGCCAAGATTGATCGAAACGGTAAAATGATTTAGCCAATTCGAACGATGGACGATCTCGACCGCAAGCTCATCACGCTGCTGCGCCATGACGGGCGCCGCAGCATCTCGGACCTCGCCGCCGATCTCGGCCTGACGCGGGCGACGGTGCGCTCGCGACTTGAGAAGCTGGAGCAGGCGGGCGAGATCATCGGCTTCACCGTCATCCTGCGCTCGGATGCGATCGACCTGCCCGTGCGCGGCATCACCATGATCGAGATTCAGGGGCAGGCGGCCGATGCAGTCATCGACGCGCTCTCCGGTTTCACCGAGGTCTCCAGCATCCACACCACCAACGGCAACTGGGATCTCGTGGTCGAGCTCGGCACCTCTGATCTGATCGCCTTCGACCAGGTACTGCGTCGCATCCGCATGATCCCCGGCGTCACCAACAGCGAGACCAGCCTGCTGCTGGCGACGCCGCGCAGCGTCAAGGCCCGGCTCTAGCCATCCTCTCCGCAAGAAGCGCCGCTGCATGGCGGCCATCCGCAAACGCGCTTCCCAATGAGGTGACAGCCGCGCGTCGCCCCCCTAACGTTATGCCCCGTCAGATACAGCGTCGATGGCGCCCGGCGATGCATGATCGCGCGAAGCCGCCCGTTCGCGTCGGACACCGACAGTTCCCGCTCGGGGCATGGATCATCGGCCGCTTTCCGGCCGGTCGTCCCCACCTTGGGCCAAGACGAGGCAGGAGACCAGACCATGGCACATGAACTCGAATTCTATATCGATGGCCAGTGGGTGAAGCCGTCCGGCAGCCGCACGCTCGGCGTGGTCGACCCGTCGAACGAGGAGGTCTTCGCCACCATCGCGCTCGGCGAGCAGGCCGATGTAGACAAGGCCGTTGCCGCGGCCCGTGCTGCCTTCCCCGCCTTCGCCGCGACCTCCAAGGCCGAGCGTCTCGCGCTGATGCGCCGCCTCGCCGAAGCCTACAAGAAGCGTTATGACGACATCGCCAACATCCTCTCGCGCGAAATGGGCGCCCCGAAGGAACTGGCACACCGGGCGCAGGCCGCGATGGGAACCGCCCATCTCGCCAAGATGATCGAGACGCTCGAGAATTTCGAGTTCGAGGAGCTGCGCGGCACCACCCTGATCGCCAAGGAGCCGATCGGCGTCGTCGGCATGATCACGCCGTGGAACTGGCCCCTCAACCAGATCATGTGCAAGGTCGCGCCCGCGCTCGCAGCCGGCTGCACCATGGTGCTGAAGCCCTCCGAGATCGCCCCGCTCAACGCCCTCATCTTCGCCGAGGCGATGGAAGAGGCCGGCGTGCCCAAGGGCGTGTTCAACCTCGTCAACGGCGACGGCCCGACGGTTGGCGAGGCGATCTCGCGCCACCCGCAAGTCGACATGGTCTCCTTCACCGGCTCGACGCGCGCCGGCATCCTCGTCGCCAAGGCGGCTGCAGATACCGTCAAGCGCGTGCATCAGGAGCTCGGCGGCAAGTCGGCCAACATCATCCTCGACGATGCCGATCTGAAGAAGTCGGTGAAGCTCGGCGTCGAGAGCGTGATGCGCAACTCCGGCCAATCCTGCAATGCGCCGACCCGGATGTTCGTGCCGGAGAAGCTGCATGAGGAGGCGCTCGCCATCGCCAAGCAGGTGGCCGAGCCGCTCAAGGTCGGCGCCCCCTCGGCCGATGGCGTCTTCCTCGGCCCCGTCGTCAGCGAGGCGCAGTACGAGAAGGTGCAGCGCCTGATCGAGACCGGCATCAAGGAAGGCGCGACACTGGTCACCGGCGGCCCGGGGCGTCCGGAAGGCCTCAACCGCGGCTATTATGTCCGCCCGACGGTCTTCGGCGGCGTCACCGACGAGATGACCATCGCCCGCGAGGAGATCTTCGGCCCCGTGCTGTCGATCCTGCCCTACAAGAGCGACGACGAGGTCGTCTCGCGCGCCAACGACACGCCCTATGGCCTGGCTTCTTACGTCCAGTCCGGCTCGCAGGAGCGCGCCCGCAAGATCGCGGCGCAGATGCGTTCGGGCAATGTCTACATCAATTACCCGGCCTGGGACGCCGGTGCGCCTTTCGGCGGCTACAAGCAGTCCGGCAATGGTCGCGAATATGCCGATTTCGGCCTCGAGGAATTCCTCGAGATCAAGGGCACGGTCGGCTACGCCGCCGCCTGATTGGATCGCGATCTGACGAAAGCGAGGCCCGGTGGACTGAAAGCCACCGGGCCTTCATTTTATCTCCGTTTCAATCGATTGAGAGGCTTGAGCCATGGTTAATCCGAACCGCTATGACGCGATGCGCTACAACCGTTGCGGCCGCAGCGGCTTGCAATTACCGGCGCTCTCGCTCGGCCTCTGGCAGAATTTCGGCGAGACCGGCAGCCACGCCAACATGCGCGAGATCTGCCGCACGGCCTTCGACCTCGGCGTCACCCATTTCGACCTCGCCAATAATTACGGGCCACCGCCCGGCTCGGCCGAGACTGCCTTCGGCGAGATTCTCGCCCAGGATTTCGCCGGTTATCGCGACGAGCTCGTGATCTCGACCAAGGCCGGCTACCGGATGTGGCCTGGCCCCTATGGCGAATGGGGCAGCCGCAAATACCTGATCTCCAGCCTCGACCAGAGCCTGAAGCGGATGAAGCTCGACTATGTCGACATCTTCTACTCGCACCGCTTCGACCCGAACACGCCGCTGGAGGAGACGATGGGCGCGCTCGACGCCATCGTCCGTCAGGGCAAGGCGCTCTATGTCGGCCTCTCCTCCTATAATTCGAAGCGGACGCAGGAGGCGGTCGCGATCCTGCGCCGGCTCGGTACACCCTGCCTGATCCACCAGCCGAGCTATTCGATGCTCAATCGCTGGATCGAACAGGACGGCCTGCTCGACACGCTCGACGCCGAGGGCATCGGCTCGATCGTGTTCTCGCCGCTGGCGCAGGGCATGCTGACCGACAAGTACCTGAAGGGCGTCCCGGCCGGCAGCCGCGCCGACAAGAAGGCGCCATCCTTCCGCGACGGCTTCCTCAGCGAGGACAATATCCGGCACATCGCGGCGCTGAACGAGATCGCCAGGGCGCGCGGCCAGAGCCTCGCCCAGATGGCGATCGCCTGGGTGCTGCGCGGCGGGCGCATCACCTCGGCGCTGATCGGCGCGAGTCGGCCGGAGCAGGTGACGAATTGCGTCGCGGCCCTGAAGAATACGGAATTTTCGCCCGAGGAGCTGGCGGCCATCGACAAGTATGCCGTCGATGGCGGCATCAACATCTGGGCGGCTTCGGCGGAACGGTGAGGCGCTCCCCGTCGTTTCGGGGCGCAGGCATGGGCCCGAAACGACGGCCGGTCGCTAATCCTCCTCCGGTACCGCCGCGATCGGCAGGGCGCTGGAGCGCTTCACTTGGCCCAGCGCGAAGCTCGACTCGATCGAGGCAACGCCGTCGAGGCGGGTGAGCTTGTCCTTGAGGAAGCGCTCATAGGCCGGCAGGTCGCGCACGACGATGCGCAGCAGGTAGTCGCGCTGGCCGGTCATCAGGTAGCAATCGACCACCTCGGGCCAGCGCGCCACGGCCTGCGAGAAGCGGTCGAGTTCGTCCTCGCGCTGGCGCTCCAGCTTGATCGAGACGAAGACGCTGATCGGCAACCCGACCTTGGTCTGGTCGATGATCGCGGCATAGCCCTGGATGATTCCGGCTTCCTCCAGGATGCGGATGCGCCGCGCACAGGGCGAGGCGGACAAGCCTACCCTTTCGGCCAGTTCCTGCACCGAGAGGCGGGAATTGATCTGCAGTTCCGCGATGATCTTGCGGTCGAGCGCATCGAGGCGCGGGCGGGCCATCCATATTCTCCG
Source organism: Allobosea sp. (assembly GCA_033792295.1). Classification (GTDB taxonomy): domain Bacteria; phylum Pseudomonadota; class Alphaproteobacteria; order Rhizobiales; family Beijerinckiaceae; genus Allobosea. The sequence continues at coordinate 883 of JARYGW010000029.1, read as the reverse complement.
GGAGCCGATCTCCGGCCGGGCTGAATCGATCCGACCGGCGAATCCGTCTCTACGACATCGGGCGCCGGCATTGAACGGCCTGTCCAGATGTTCCGGAAGCGCAAATCGTTCAAGGGGCTGGCTGCCAGTCGAGCTCGACCGTGCTGCGGCCGAGGCCGGCATTGTGGCGAACGGCCGATTTCATGGAGAGCTCGACCGCCGCGCGATCGGCGCCGCGCGGGCAGCCGGTCGTCTCGTATCGCAGCGCCTGCCGGCCAAGCCAGACGACCCATTGCCGTTCGATGGCCTCCATGGACTGAGCCGCTGGAAAGGGATGCGAAAGATAAAAGCGACGGTCCTGATCCGAGCCGGCATAGCAGAAGCGCCAGTCTCCCGCCGGGGCCGCCAGCGCCGCCCGAGCCAACGGACAGAGCAGAAGGACCGCGAGGGTCGCGAGCCCGCACCCGCCTGTTCGGACACTCATGCCGCTTGTCTCCCGGCTCGCTCGGCAGAGCTCAGGCGAAGAGGCCGTTCGAGACGGCCCAGAGCAGGAAGATGCCCATCGCGGCCCGATAGACCACGAAGACCCAGCTCGACATCCGCTCCAGATAACGCATCAATCCCCAGATCGCGACGAAGGAGGCCAGCGAGCCCGCGATCAGGCCTACCACCAGCAGCGCCGTGGCGTGGGCATCGATGCCGACCTTGGCGATCTCCCAGGCTTCCTTCAGCCCGGCGAGCGCGATGGCCGGCAAGCCGAGCAGGAAGGACAACCTCGCCGCCTCGTCGCGCCTGAAGCCCAGCCCCATCGCCGCGGTCAGGGTCGAGCCCGAGCGCGAGACGCCGGGAATCAGGGCGCCGACCTGGGCCAGGCCGACCAGCAGGAAATCCCGAAAGCCCACCT
>JARYGW010000299.1:0-6872 GCA_033792295.1 Allobosea sp. | reverse complement strand
GTCATGGGCGCGTCGAGCGGCACGCCCGCCGCTTCGAGATGCGCCGGCGTCAGCGTCGCGGCCGAGACGGTGACGATGCCGACCCGCTGGCCCGGTGGCAGCGTCGCCTGCACCCAGGGCACCTGCATCAGCGAGGAGGTCGCGACCGGGACGTTCACCGCGGCGGCGAGCTCGCGCTGGAACAGCGAGAGGAAGCCGCAATTGGTGGTGATCGCCTCGGCGCCGAGCCGAACCAGCTCCCGCGCCGCTGCGATGAAATCCGGCAGCAGCCCGGCCGCTCCCTTCAGGACAACCTTGTCCGGGCTCGCCCCGCCGACTACGCGGTAGAGCACCGGAAAGGGCCAGGTCGCGCCGTTGCCCATGTCGCCGGAAATGCGCGGAAAGCGTGCCTCCAGCATCAGGATGCCGAGCGGCACACCATAAATCGCCTTGCCGCCACGGGCGATCCGGGTCGCAGCACCAGGGCGGAACCCATCGGTCATCGGCTTACTCTCTCGATCGTTCCGGTACGCCTGCACGAAGAGGCTGTGGTGCCAGCGATAACATGATCGTTGCGCGGACGTCCCGCCTGCGTCATTGCTTTGCCTCCTTCGCGAGAGCATAAAGCCGCGCCTTCGGGAAACGGCGCCGCGCTGTCTCCGCAATCTGGCCTATTGTTTGCGTAGCTGTGCTCGAACCACCGGATCCTCCTGCTTGACCGATTCCCTCGACCATCTGCGCCGCATCGCGACCATCCTTGGCTGGTGCGCCCTGCTCGTCATCCTGTTCTCGACGCTCTCGCCGCTCGACCTGCGTCCGCACATCCCGGAGATGGGGGCCGACGCCGAGCGCTTCCTCGCCTATCTCGCAACGGGCAGCATGCTGGCCTTCGCCTATCCGCGCCAGCGCTGGTTCGTTCTGGGTGGCGTGGTGCTTCTCGCGCTCGGACTCGAATGGGCGCAGAGCTGGGAAGCGACCCGCCACGGCAGGCCGCATGATGTCGTGGTCAAGATCCTTGGCACCCTTGCCGGCGGCTGCCTCGCGACCTCGCTCGACTATCTCGCCCGCCGTCTGCGGCGGGTCGCCTGACAATCCGTATCGAAACGGCACATTCGGTCGCCGTTCGTCCTGACCTTGCGTCGTCCCAGCCCCGCGGCAGCAGCCGGCGGGTGAAAACAGCCCCACTCCGGGTCACTCCGTAGCGGCACGGCACTTGCCGTGGCCCCGCACAGCGCAAGCATCTTCGGGCTTCCGGCAGAGCGGCGCGTATGAGGCCAAGGCTGCTGGGGCTGGATGAAGATGAGCGTTGATCACCTGGGAAGAGCGTCATCGGCTCAGCCTCGCGGTGAGGCGAGGAGCTGGCGTCATTGGCTCGGCTCCGTGACCGCCCTCTGCGACGTCGCCGTGGTCGTGGCGCTCAGCTATGCGACCGCCGCCCTCTATGAGCTCACCAACCCCGAAAGCGCGTGGACGAACGCCCCGACGGCGGAACTTGCCGGCATGCTGGGAGCGCTGTTCCTCTTCGTCAACCTGATGCGCGGGCGCTATCAGATCGGCAACTATCTCTCGGCGCGCGGACAGATCACGGCCGCTTTCGCCGCCTGGAACATCACGCTGGTCGCGTTCCTGGTGCTGCTTTTCCTCGCCAAGATCGCCGATCACTATTCGCGAGCCGTCATCCTCGCGACCTATCTCGCCGGCATCCCCGCCATCGCCCTGTCCCGCTCGGCCATCGTGCGGCTGATCGCCGACGGCAGCCGCGCCGGCCGGATCACCTCCGAGCGCCTCTTCCTGATCGGCCGCGAGAGGGACGTCATGTCCTTCGTCGAAAGCAGCAAGCCGTGGAATGCTGGCAGCGCCATCGTCGATGTCGCCTTCCTGCACCCGGCACAGCCGCATCGCGACCCGCGCGCGGCCCTCGCAGCCGACCTCGCCGCGGCCGCGGCCCGTTGCCGAGCCGAGAGACCGGACGCCGTCTTCATCGCCGTGCCCTGGTCGGAGCATGAAACGATCGAAGCCTGCGTCGACGCCTTCATGACCATGCCGGTGGCGATCCACCTCGCGCCCGAAAAGATCATGAATCGCTTCGAGCAGCCACGCTTCGTCAGCGCCGGTGCCCTGTCGAGCCTGCGCCTGACGCGCACACCTCTCTCTCCGGCCGAGATCGCCTGCAAGCGGGCCTTCGACATCGCCGTCGCAGCTCTCGCCGGCCTGCTGCTGCTGCCGCTCCTGCTGCTGGTCGCGCTGGCGATCCGCCTCGATTCACCTGGCCCGGTCCTGTTCCGCCAGCGCCGCCACGGCTTCAATCAGGAAGCGTTCCGGATCTTCAAGTTCCGCACCATGACCACGACGGACGATGGCAACGTGATCGTGCAGGCGCGGCGCAACGATCCACGCATCACGCGGATCGGACGGATGCTGCGCCGCTACAATCTCGACGAGCTGCCGCAACTGCTGAACGTCCTTGCCGGCGACATGTCGCTGGTCGGCCCGCGGCCCCACGCTTTGGCGCATGACAAGGAGTTCGAGCGCAAGATCGCGCTCTACGCCCGGCGACACAATGTGAAACCCGGCATCACCGGCTGGGCCCAGGTCAACGGCCTGCGCGGCGAGACCGACACTGACGAGAAGATGGCGGCTCGTGTCGCTCACGACCTCTGGTACATCGACCACTGGTCGTTCTCGCTCGACCTTCTCATCCTGTTCCGCACGCTGTTCAGCGCGAAGGCTTTCCGGAACGCGGTCTGAGGCGGAGGGCGGGCTCAGCCGTCGCGCCGAAGGACCTGATAGGCCTGGGTCGCCGGACGTGGGGCAGCGCTCTGGACAAGCTGACGGAAGACGGTGCCTGAAAGGCGCATGATCCCGGCCAGATCGCTCAGCGCCCTGCCGATCGGCTGAGGCAGCCTGGCAGCGAAGGGAATCGCCTCCGCCGAAGTGCCGGCAAGGGCAGGATGCGTGGCCAGGTAGCGGGCGAAGGTGCCAGGCAGATTGACCAGGCCCGTATGCAGCCCGTGGGAGGCGAATTCCGCGATGAGCGCTCGATGGCGCTTCGGGGCGACATCCGCAAGGACCACATCAGGCGCGCAAGCTGCAATATGCGCGAGGATCGCAGGGCCTGCCGGGCCGGAAAAATCAGCGTCGCAGACACCGACAAGCCTCAGCCGAGGCCATGTAGAGCAAACTAGGCTCCGCAGCACATGGATCGTCGCACTGTCGCCTCCAAACAGGAAAACGGCCTCGCCGGCGCTTTCGCAGCGGCGCAGCGCCTCTTCCAGCCCCGTGTCGCGCCGCACGACATCGGCCCGCACGGCACGTTCAATCTGCTCTTCGATCGAATCCGATGTCACGCTGTCCCTCACTCGAGATGGCCGCCCGGCAACCCTGCGGCCTCGCATGGCTGCCGTCAGATGCCCGTCGCCACCAGAGACAGGAAGCGGCGACTTCCTTAAAACTTTAGCTATCCCCCCGATCGGCACCGATCCGCAGATGGTCGATTTTGGGGCATCCCACCTCGGCCTCGGAACGGCGAAGCTCCGTCCGAGCTCAGTGAAGTGCTTTCCAGGCGACGTGACCGAGCCATCCGACGAGACCCAGAACGAGACTGCTCGTCGCCAAAACCCCGGTTATCAGGAGCGAACGGCCGATTAGCAGGCTCAGCCGCGTCTCGCGAGCCGCCGGATGGTTGTCATTGGCTGGGGCCGGAATCTCCCGCGCGGAGGGCATCCGGATCGGCGCCGTCACCGGCGGCCGGACACGCATCAATCGCATGAAACCATCTCTTAGCGTTAGCAGACCGTAAAGACGCTACAGTCTAGCTTGATCCGATGCGAGGTGCGAGCGAAGCGCAAGGCGAAAGTTGACGCTAGGTAAACTTCGTCCCAGCACACCGTGCCGGAGAGCGCTGAACAACCCGGCAATACGACCCGTTTTTCCACCAAATGGCCGGGACGATCGCGCCAAAGCGAGATCGAAAGAGCCGCGACCTGCCTTTGCGCTACTCCATCACCATCGCGTGATCGTCGGCGGGGGCGGCCTCCCGGCGCGGCGTGCGAAGCAAGGCCAGGAACGGCAAGGCCGCCAGGCACAGGATCATCAGGAGCTTGAAATCGTCGATATAGGCGATGATCGTCGCCTGACGCGTGATCACCTCGTCGAGCGCCGCCCGGCCCGCGAGCGTCGTCGGGTCCCAGGCATGCTTGACCGCCGGCATCTCGAAGAGCCGGTTGAACGGCGTCACATAGTTCGCGATCTCAGCGTGGTTCACCTGCACATTGCGGGTCAGCAGGTAGCTGACCAGCGAAATGCCGACGCTCGAGCCGATATTGCGCGAGAGATTGTAGAGGCCAGTCCCGTCGCCACGATATTCGGCCGGCAGCGTCGCGAAGGTGATCGTCGTCAGCGGCACGAAGAGCAGGCCGAGTCCCCCGCCCTGGACGAAGCCTGTGAGCATGATCCGCTGCTGCGACACATCCGGCGTCCAGCCTGCCATATCGTACATCGCCCAGGCACTGACGAGCAGCCCGGCCCCGAGCAGCAACCGTGTATCGACCTTGCCGATCATCCGCCCGACCATAAACATGCAGGCCATGGTCCCGAGGCCACGCGGCCCCATGATGATGCCGGCCGTCACCACCGGATAGCCGAGCAGCGTCTGCAGAAACGGCGTCAGCAGCGCGAGTGAGGCCAGGTAGCAGATGCCGACGATGAAGATGAAGACCAGCCCGACATTGAAGTTCCGGTCGAGGAACATCCGCGGCTTGATGAAGGAGTTCTGCGCCGTGAAGGTGTGCACGACGAGGATATAGAGCGCGGCAACGCAAACCGTCGCCTCGACGATGATCTCGAAGGAGTCGAACCAGTCGAGTTGCGCGCCGCGGTCGAGGAAGAGCTGGAGTGCCGCGATCGCAATGCTGAGCGCACCGAAGCCGATCCAGTCGAGCTTGGCCAGCGCGCTCGACTTGGTCTCGGTGACGAAGATCGAGACACCCGCAAACGCCAGGATGCCAAGCGGCAGGTTGATGTAGAACACCCAGCGCCACGAAATATTGTCCGTCAGCCAGCCCCCGAGCACAGGACCCAGCACCGGCCCGACCATCACGGAGACGCCGAACAAGGCCATGGCCGAGCCGCGCTCCTCGGGCGTGTAGATGTCAAGCAGGATGCTCTGCGACAGCGGCACGAGCGCGGCTCCAAAGAAACCTTGCAACAAGCGGAAGCCGACGATCTGCGGCAGCGACTGTGCCGCCCCGCACAGGATCGAAGCGACGACGAAGCCGATGATCGCAACGGAGAGCACGCGCTTGCGACCGAAGCGTGCGGCGAGAAAACCGGAAGGCGGCGTCATGATCGCGGCCGCGACGATATAGGAGGTCAGGACCCAGTTGATCTGGTCCGCGCTCGCCGAGACGCTGCCCTGGATATAGGGCAGCGCGACATTGGCGATGGTGGTGTCGAGCGCCTGCATGATGACCGCGAGGATCACGCAGGCAGTGATGGCGCCGCGATTGGCGACGGGCGGCACCCCGACCGTGACGGCTGCGCTAGCCATGGCAGGCCTCGCTTACTGGCTGTTCTTGCTCTTGCCGAAGGCGTCGGAGATGAAATTCGGCAGGCCGCGGGCATGGCCGGTATCGACATCGAGCGTCACGCTCATGCCGGCGCGCAGTTGCGGTTCGTCGGCCGGCGTCTCGATCTTCACCCGCATCGCGATCCGCTGCACGACCTTGACCCAGTTGCCGCTGGTGTTCTGCGCCGGCAGGAGCGAGAAACTCGCAGCCGAGGCCGGGCTGATGCTGTCCACCGAGCCCTTCCAGACGGCGTCGGGATAGGTGTCGACATAGACCTCGGCCGTCTGGCCGGGCTTCACCCAGGTGAGCTCGGTTTCCTTCGGATTGGCCTGGATCCAGACATGATCGGTCGAGACCAGGCTGAAGGCGTTGGTCGCCTCGGCGAGATACTGGCCTTTCTGCAACGAGGGCACGTTGGTGACGACGCCGCTCATCGGCGCACGCACCGTCGTATGGTCGAGCTGGCGTTGCGCCTCGGAGCGCGCCGCAACCGCATCCTTGTAGCGCGGGTGCTCTTCGACCGGCGCATCGGGCTTGCCGTTGAGGCTGGCCGCGATGCCAGCGAGCTGGCTTTCGAGCTGGGAGAGCTTCAGCCGGGCGCTGTCGAGATCGTGCTTGGCCTGGTCGTAAGTCGCCTGCGAGGCAACCGACTTGGTCGCGAGGTCCTGCTGGCGCTTGAAGGCGGTCTCGTAGAAGGCGATGTCGGTGTGAGCCTGCTCGATCTGGCTCTGCATGCCCTTGTAGCTGGCCTTCAGCGCTTCGAGATCGTTGCGGACCACGCCGATCTGCGCATCGGCCCGCTCAAGCGCGAAACGGAATGGCTTGTCGTCGAGCCGGAACAGCACATCGCCGGCTTTCACGGTCTGGTTGTCGCGAACGTCGATCTCGCTGACGATGCCCGCGACATCGGTCGAGATGCCGAGGATATCGGCCTGCACATAGGCGTTGTCGGTCGACATCACCTGCCCGCCCGCAACGTAGTAGTAACCGCCGACGACCAGCGCGACCGGCAGGAGCGCGAACAGGATACGGCGCGTGCGGTTGCGCCGATGGCGCGGCGCCGCCCCTGGCGCGACCTGCGACGACAAGGCCGGCTGCGGTTCCGCCGCTTCCTTGGCGACGGTCTCGGTCTGCGGAGCGGCCTTCGGATCGGGCCGCCGGATCTCTGTCACATTGCTTGAGGAGCCTGGCTCGGGCTCGCCATTGGCGGCTTGTTCGATCGCTTCCGGCTTTCGGGCTGCATCATCCATTTCGCGCCTGCCTTTCGGTCGCCGGCATCTGGCAGGCGGCCGTGAGATTTGCTTTCATGCGTTCCAGCGTGTCGAG
>JARYGW010000298.1:0-6931 GCA_033792295.1 Allobosea sp. | reverse complement strand
CACTTCTCGGAAGAATCCGATGCGATATCAATGAGGTAGATCATCGTTACCGCGTCCGGCAGGGTGCGCGATGATCGAGGAATTGGCGGATCGTTCAGGGACGCATGATCATGTTCGAAACGCGCGACATCAAGATCGACGACAAGGCGGAATTCTATCGCGAGCTCGCCCAGCAGCTCGAAGCTCTGCTGCATGGCGAGCCTGATCCGATCGCGAACGCCGCCAACACCTCCGCATTGCTGTTCCAGACGATGCCGGATCTGAACTGGGCCGGCTTCTATCTGATGCGCGACGGCGAACTCGTCCTCGGGCCCTTCCAGGGGCGCCCGGCCTGCGTGCGTATCGCCGTCGGCGCCGGCGTCTGCGGCTCGGCGGTGGCGCGCCGCAGTTCGGTTCTGGTCGAGGACGTCGACGCCTTTCCCGGTCATATCGCCTGCGACGCCGCATCGCGTTCCGAGCTTGTCGTGCCGCTGATCGGCCCAGACGGCGTCATCGGCGTCATCGATCTCGACAGCCCTTCGGTGGCGCGTTTCGACAAGATCGATCAGGCCGGCGTCGAGCGTGTCGCAGCGATCTATCTGGCGACTTGCGCGCAGGGCGCGGCTCCCGCGCTCGCCAAGGCCTCCTAAAGGCCGTTTCCGTGCCTTCGCTCAGCCTGCGCATCCAGCTCGATCCCGAAGGCCGCATCGGCCCCGGCAAGATCGAGCTGCTCGAGAAGATCGCGGCGCTGGGTTCGATCTCGGCGGCGGGCCGCTCGATGGAGATGTCCTATCGGCGTGCCTGGGACCTGGTCGAGGAACTGAACACGCTCTTCGGCCAGCCGGTGGTGGAGCGGCAGGTCGGCGGCAAGAACGGCGGCGGCGCGAAGCTCACCCGCCTGGGCGAAGCGCTGGTGAGCCGCTTTCGGGCGGTGGAAAAGGCCGCAACCGCTGCCGCGGCTGAGCACCTGGCCGCGCTTCAGGCCGAAATCGGGCCGCCAGGCGGCGGCTGACACCGAAACTCCTATAGCATCGGACCGAGAAGTGGAATCCGCTTTTCGAAAAAATCCGATGCGATATCAATGAGGTAGATCATCGTTGTCGCGTCCGAAGGGACGCGTGGTGATCTAGTGACCGCCGCGAAACTCATTGACCAGTGGCCTGCGCTCATCGGACGATCGTGCGCCGCACGAGTAGCGATGCAGCAGGAGATCTTCGATGGAAAGCTTTGCCGCCACTATGGCTCAGCCGGGCTACGGCTTCTTCATGACGCTGTTCATCGGCCTTCTGGCCGGCTGGATCGCTGAGCGCCTGACATCGTCCGAGCATGGCCTCTTCACGAATATGCTGGTCGGCGTCGCCGGTTCCTTCGTCGGCGCCAAGATTGCCGAATTGCTGGAGGTTCCGGTCTTCGGCTTCTGGCGCACGCTGACCGCCGCGGTCGCCGGTGCCATCGTCATTATCGTGATCTGGAACGCGGCACGCGGGCGCAGTTAAGCCGCGCGTACCCGCCGGACGGTTGCGGGAACGCTCTTTGGAGACTAGCTAAGGGGAGCCGGCCGAGCCGGCTCCTACGATTGAAGCCCGGACCCTGTTATGGCGCTTGTTCTCGACCTGCTGAACCGCGATCCGCGGCCCAACGCCGGCAATCCGAAGGCTGAAGCCCAGCCGGCGCCGGAGCTGCGTCATCCCGAGAAGCAGAAACGGCCGGAGAATCCGGTCCTGCGCAAGCCGGACTGGATCCGCGTCAAGGCACCGGGTTCGCCGAAATGGGCCGAGACGCAGAAGATCGTGAAGGCCGAGAAGCTGGTCACGGTCTGCGAGGAGGCCGGCTGCCCGAATATCGGAGAGTGCTGGGAAAAGAAGCACGCCACCTTCATGATCATGGGCGACACCTGCACGCGGGCCTGTGCCTTCTGCAACGTGAAGACCGGCGTGCCACAGCCGCTCGACCTGGAAGAGCCGCGCAAGGTGGCGGAGGCCGTCGCCAAGCTCGGGCTCGAGCATGTCGTCATCACCTCGGTCGACCGCGACGATCTCAAGGACGGCGGCGCCGCGCATTTCGCCAATGTCATCCAAGCCATCCGCAAGGCTTCGCCCAGCACCACCATCGAGATCCTGACGCCGGACTTCCTGCGCAAGCCGGGCGCTCTCGAAGTAGTCGTGGCGGCCAAGCCCGACGTCTTCAACCACAATCTCGAGACCGTGCCGGGCCGCTACCTGACCGTTCGGCCGGGGGCGCGCTATTTCCATTCGCTGCGGCTGCTGCAGCGGGTGAAGGAACTCGATCCGACGATCTTCACCAAATCCGGCATCATGGTCGGCCTCGGCGAGGAACGGAACGAGGTCCTGCAGCTTATGGACGACCTCCGCTCGGCCGAAGTCGACTTCATGACCATCGGCCAGTACCTCGCGCCCTCGCGCAAGCACCATGCCGTGATCCGTTTCGTCACCCCTGATGAGTTCAAGAGCTTCGAGACCATCGCCTATGCCAAGGGCTTCCTGATGGTCTCGTCCACGCCGCTGACCCGCTCCTCGCACCATGCCGGCGAGGATTTCGCACGGCTGCGCGCGAACCGGGCGGCGAAGCTCGGCAGCTGACGGCTCTTCTCCATGCCGATGTTCAACGTCACGCGCCGGGTGAAGCATTCGCCCGAGCAGATGTTCGCCCTCGTGGCCGATGTCGAAACCTATCCGCAGTTCCTGCCGCTCTGCGAGGGGCTGGTGGTGCGCAGGCGTACGCCGCGCGACGGCGGCGGCGAGGTGCTGCTCGCCGATATGACGGTCGGCTACAAGGCGATCCGCGAGACCTTCACCAGCCGTGTCACGCTCGACCCGGCGAATCTCAAGATCCTCGTCGAATATGTCGACGGGCCGTTCCGCTATCTGGAGAACCGCTGGACCTTCAAGCCGCATGACGGAGGCTGCGAGGTCGGCTTCTTCATCTCCTATGAATTTGCCAGCCGCATGCTCGGCATGCTGATGGGCGCGATGTTCGACAAGGCCTTCCGCAAATTCGCGGAAGCCTTCGAACGGAGGGCCGACCTGGTCTATGGCCGCGGCGGGGCACCGGCGCTCGGCGCCTGACGGCTCAGGGGCCGGTCAGCACCGTTTCGCGCAGCAGGTCCAGCGCTTCCAGGACGCTCAACCGGCGAATTTCATCCCGCGATTGCTCGCCGAAGCGGCGCTCGCGATGGCGTGTGCCCGATGGGCCGGCGCAGGCGAAATGGACGAGGCCGACCGGCTTCTCGACGCTGCCGCCGCCGGGGCCCGCGACTCCGGTGATCGAGACTGCGAAAGTCGCATCGAGGCGCTGGCGCCCGCCTTCGGCCATGGCCCGGGCGACCGGCTCGCTGACGGCGCCATGCTGCGCGATCATGTTCACAGGAACACCCGCAAGCGCCGCCTTGGCCTCGTTGGCATAGGTGATCAATCCGCCCTGCACCATGGACGATGAACCGGCGATGGCGGTCAGTGCGCCGCAGACCAGGCCGCCCGTACAGGATTCCACCGTGGCGACCGTGAAGCCGTGTTCCTTGCTCATGTTGAGCAGCTCGGCCGCAAGCGAGCGGATATCGAGATCGAACATGGTGCTATTCCTCCTCGGGCAGCCGGATCGTGGCGGTTGCGAGTGCCGCGAGCCCCTCGCGCCGGCCGGTGAAGCCCATGCGCTCGGAGGTCGTTGCCTTGATCGCGACCCGCTCGGGGGCGATTTCGGCAGCAACGGCTATGGCGGCTCGCATGGCGTCGCGGTGCGGGCCGACCTTCGGTGCCTCACAGACGATGGTGAGGTCGAGATGGTCGATGCGTCCACCACGCTCGCGCACCCGCGCCGCCGCAAAGGCGAGGAACTGTGCCGAGCGAGCGCCGCGCCATTGCGGATCGGTCGGGGGGAAATGCGTGCCGATATCGCCATCCGCCAGCGCGCCGAGCAGCGCGTCGGTCAGGGCATGCAGCGCGACGTCGCCATCGGAATGGGCCGTTACGCCGCGATCATGGCCGATCCGCACGCCGCCGAGCCAGACATGATCGCCAGGACCGAAGGCGTGGACGTCGTAGCCCGTGCCGACATGGGTGACGAGCTGCCTGCCGACGCGCGTTGCGCCTCGCTGGAAGTCCTCGGGATGCGTCAGCTTGATATTGGTGGCGTCGCCCGGGAAGGTCGCGACGGGATGGCCGGCCCATTCCATCAAGGCAGCATCGTCGGTGAAGCCATGTAGCGATGCGGTTTCCGCAGCCTCGTGGGCGGCAAGCAAGGGGCCGAGCCTGAAGGCCTGCGGGGTCTGCACGCTGGCGAGCCGGTCGCGCGGCGGCGTCTCGACGACACGTCCATGTTCGTCGGTCCGCTTGATGGTGTCGGTGACAGGCAGTGCTGGAACGGCGGCGAGCCCGGTCTCGCCCAGGGCCCGGACGGCCGCGTCGATCTGCGCAGGCGAGACGAAGGGGCGCGCGGCATCATGGACCAGGACGATCCCGTCGAAACCACCCTGCGCCAGCGCCTGCAATCCACGCCGGACCGAGTCCTGCCGTGTCATACCGCCTGGTATCGGCCTCGTAAGGCGGGCCTGGTCCAGCCCTGCGATGGCCTGGTCATAGCGTTCCTCGTCGCCTTCGCCGATGACGACGGCGATCCGGCTGATGGCGGCGTCCGCCAGGAACGGGGCCAATGCATGGGCCAGGACCGGACGTCCATCCACCAGCCGGTATTGCTTCGGTGCACCCGCACCGGCGCGCAGGCCACGTCCTGCGGCAACGAGCAGAGCAGCGACGGGCGTGGTGGTTTCTTTCCGGTTCGGCACGGTCCCTTGTCCTGACTGGAGGCGACAATCGGCGGAAGCCATAGCCAATTCCGACGCGCTCGGGCAGGGGGTGCTCTTGCTGCAATGCAGCAATAGTATCAAGGTGCTTGCGCGGATGCAGCATTGTCCAATAAATATGCACCCCAGAGATTGCCTCAAAAGCAGGCTGAAAACCTTTGCAGATTGCCGGAATTCCGATCCAGTCCCGCGCCTTTCTGGCGCCGATGTCGGGCGTGACCGATATCGTCATGCGCCGCATCGCCGGCCGTTTCCGCGCCGGTGTCGTCGTCTCGGAAATGGTGGCATCGGATGAATTCGTGCGCGGCAGCGAGGAGGCGCGCATCCGCGCCGAAGGGCAGGGCGTCTCGCCGCATGTCGTGCAGCTCGCCGGTTGCGATCCGCATTGGCTCGGCGAGGCGGCGCGGCTAGCCGAGGCGAACGGGGCCGATATCGTCGACATCAATATGGGCTGCCCGGCCAAGAAGGTGACGGGTGGCTGGGCCGGCTCGGCCTTGATGCGCGACCTCGACCATGCCGTGAGGCTCGTCGAAGCCGCCGTGGCTGCGGTGAAGATTCCGGTGACGGTGAAGATGCGGCTCGGTTGGGACGATGCCACGCGCAACGCGCCCGAATTGGCCCGCCGCGCGTTCACGTCCGGCGCGCGGCTGATCACGGTCCATGGCCGAACCCGGCAGCAATTCTACAAGGGCAAGGCCGACTGGCGGGCGATTGCGGCGGTGAGGGCGGCCGGCGCCTTCCCGCTCGTGGCCAATGGCGACATCCACGAGGTCGAGGACGCTCGCGGCTGCCTCGAGCAGTCCGGCGCCGATTTCGTCATGATCGGGCGCGCCGCGCTCGGCCGACCCTGGCTGGTCGGGGCAATCGGAGCCGCGCTCGACGGCCTGCCCATGCCGCCGGTGACGCTGGCGGAAAAGCTTGCCATGGCGCGTGAGCATTATGAGGGGCTGCTGACTCTGATGGGTGTCGCCCATGGCGTCCGCCATGCCCGCAAGCATCTGGCGGCCTATGCCGACGATGCCTTGGCGGATGGCTGCGAAGCCGATCCGGAGCGGCGGCGCCTGCTCCTGACCTCGGAAGAGCCGCGGCAAGTCCTTGCGGCGCTGACGGGACTGTTCTCCACCGATCGTCGCAGCGAAGCGGCCTGACGTGGCACCGAAGGGGATGACGGTGAACTTTATCGAGAAGCGCGCTCAGGCCAGAACGGCCGACCTGCTCGACCCGATCGAGATGCAGGCGCTCAACGTCCTGCCCATGCCCGTGCTCGTCGTCGCCGAGCGGCACGCGATCATCTACGCCAACATGGCGGCGGAGGATTTCTTCCAATCCAGCGTGGCGCTGCTGAAGCGGCAGCGGCTCGATGATCTCATCCCTTTCGGCTCGCCAGTGCTGGCGTTGGTCGAGGAGGTGAGCCGCCGCGGCGCGAGCGTCAGCGAATACAAGCTCGATCTCGGCTCGCCCCGCCTCGGAGCGGATCGCGTCATCGATGTGTTCGCTTCGCCCCTGCCCGGGCAGAGCGGCGCCGTCGTGCTTATGCTGCAGGAACGGACAATTGCCGAAAAAATGGACAGGCAATTGACGCATAGAGGTGCAGCCCGCTCAATCACCGCGCTCGGCGCCATGCTGGCCCATGAGATCAAGAATCCGCTTTCCGGTATCCGGGGGGCAGCACAGCTGCTCGAGGGCTCGATCTCGGATGCCGACAGGATGCTGACGCAGCTGATCTGCGACGAGACGGACCGGATCGTGAAGCTCGTCGAGCGGGTCGAGCTCTTCGGTGACGAACGGCCGAGCGAGCGAGACGCCGTCAACGTGCATGACGTGCTCGACCATGTGAAGCGCCTCGCACAATCCGGCTTCGCTCGGCATATCCGCTTCAGCGAAATCTACGATCCGTCCCTGCCGCCGGTGGCCGGCAACCGCGATCAGCTCGTCCAGGTTCTGCTAAACTTGGTGAAGAACGCTGCCGAAGCCATTGGCGAACAAGCAGTCGACGGCGAGATCACCTTGTCGACAGCCTATCGCCCCGGCATCCGCATGCAGGTGCCCGGCTCGCAGGAGCGCATCGCATTGCCGCTGGAAATCGTCGTTCGCGACAATGGTCCGGGCGTGCCTCCGGACCTGCTTCAGCACCTC
>JARYGW010000297.1:0-6949 GCA_033792295.1 Allobosea sp. | reverse complement strand
TGCAGGCCGACGGCTCCGGCATGTACACTGTGCAGGGACTGTGGACGCAGGCGCGTGAGAATCTCGACGTCGTCACCGTCGTCTTCGCCAACCGGACCTATCAGATCCTGCATGGCGAGATGCGCGCCGTCGGCGTCAATGATTTCGGCCGCAACGCCACGCTGATGCTGAACATCGACGAGCCGGCGCTGGACTGGGTCTCGATGGCGCGCGGCATGGGCGTCGAAGCCGCCCGTGCCACCACGGCCGAGGAGTTCGCCAGCCTGTTCAAGGCCGCGCTCGCGAAGAAGGGGCCGTTCCTGATCGAGGCCGCGATCTAAGCTGCGTCATCCCGCACGCGCTGCGGCACATGGTTCTGCGGCGCAGATGCGGGATCGTTCTCAGAACTAGAGACGCCTTCTCGGCACACGGCCCGTGTCTACGCAGCGGCCTTCACATGCCGCTGCGTAGACACGATGACGGGCTCTATTTGAACCCGCCCAGGAATGCATCGAGGCAGTCCCCGATCGCACCGATCGCGTAGCCCCCTTCCTGTACCACCAATGTCGGAAGGCCGAAGCTCTTCACCTGTCGGCCGATGGTGCCGAAATCGCCCGCCTCCAGCTTCAGCACGCCGATCGGATCGTCCTTATGGGCATCGTAGCCGAGCGCGATGACCAGAACCTCGGCTCCGAATTCGCGGATCGCCCTGCCGGCCCGGTCGACGGCCGCCTGCATCTCGGCCCCCCCGGCGCCATGCGCGAGCGGCAGGTTGAGGTTGAAGCCCTCGCCGGGGCCGTTGCCGCGCTCGTCGGCATAGCCCGTGTAGAAGGGGTAGTAGTTCACCGGATCGGCATGGACCGAGATCGTCAGCACGTCGTCGCGACGATAGAAGATCTGCTGGGTGCCGTCGCCGTGATGGGCATCGACATCGAGGATTGCGACCTTGCCGAATTTCGAGCGCAGGCGCTGCGCCGCGACTGCCGTGTTGTTCACATAGCAGAAGCCTGTGGCGCGGTCGGCGCGGGCGTGATGGCCGGAGGGGCGGCAGAGCGAATAGACGGCGCGCTCGCCGGCAAGGATGGCATCGGCCCCCGAGACCGCCGTCTCGGCCGAGCGCAGGGTCGAATGCCAGCAATGCTCGCCGACCGGCACGGAGAGGTCGCCGAGATACCAGCCCATCTGGCCGATGATACCGGTCGGGCGGCAGGGCGGGCGGACATCCTCGTCCGGGCGACCGCTCCAATAGGGGAAGGTGTTGGGCCAGGCCTCGGGGCCGCGCTCGGGAAGCTGAATCCAACGCTCCCACAGCCTCTCGAGGAAGCGGATGAAGCCTTCGTCGTGAATCTTCAGGATCGGATCGACGCCATGTGCCGCCGGCCGTTCCGGAGTGATGCCGTGCTTCTTCAGGGCACCGAGCAGCCGCTCCGTCCGTTCCGGCAGATCCTTGGGCGCGACGACCTTGCCGAAGCGCATATATTGCTGGGGATCGTGGAGCGCCTGGTCGGGATGATAGAAGGCACGCATCGGCTGGAGATTCCTCTAGGCAAGGCCGCTTCGACGCGGCGATCACAGCGCCATCGTAGCGAGCTGCCCCACTGCCGCCAGTCGTTCCATGCCACCCGCCCCTGCATTCGGGACGGGGCGATCAACCTTCCGCCGGCGAAATCAGGGCGGCAAATTCGCGCGCCAGCGTCGCGATATCGAAGCGCTCCGGCCTGTACCAATCAGTCGAGCCGTTGAGGGCGCCGAGCAAGAAATTGCGCAGCACATCGGGCGAGCGTTCGGCAGGCAATGCACCGGCCAGCTGCAGTTCGGCAATCAGCCCGCGCCAGACCTCCTCATAGGCGCGGCGCACGGCGCGCACGCTTTGCGGCGCCGGCGCCGCACCGAAATTGAAGACCTTGATGCTGGCGGAGGTGTAGTCGCCATGACCATGCAGCGCCGCGAGATGGCCACGGATCGCCGCTTCAAGCCGCACGCGCGGAGCAGCGCCCTCCGTCGCCGCGAGCGCGGCGACAACGCCTTCATGGACGAAGCGGACGCCGTCGTTCACGACCGCCTCGACGATCTCCTCCTTCGAGGCGAAATGATAGTAGAGGCTCGCCTTGCGGATACCGACGGCCTCGGCGATCTCGCGCAAGGTCGTTTGGTGGTAGCCGCCATTGCGCAGCAGGCGCGCGGCATGGTCGAGGATCTGGCGGCGCGAGCCGCCCTCGACCTGAGCCGCGCCTTTGTCCGTCGCAACGCTCACAGCCGCTTCGCCACCTCTTCGAGCATCACCTCGGTGGCGCCGCCGCCAATCGACTGCACACGGGCGTCGCGGGTCATGCGCTCGATCGTGCTCTCGCGCATGTAGCCCATGCCGCCATGGAACTGCAGGCAATCGTACATCACCTCGTTGACCAGCTCGCCGCAATAGGCCTTGACCATCGAGACCTCGCGGGTGGCGTCGAAGCCCTGCGCGTCGAGCCAGGCGGCGTGATAGACGAGCTGGCGGCCGGCCTCGACCTTGCCCGCCAGTTCCGCCAGGCGCTGGCGGATCGCCTGCTTCTCCCAGAGCGGCGCGCCGAAGGCTTTTCGCGTCTTCACATAATCCAGCGTCAGGTCGATCGCAGCCTGCGACTCGCCAATCGCCATGGCGCCGATCACGGTGCGCTCGTTCTGGAAATTGCTCATGATCGCGTAGAAGCCGCGCCCCTCCTGGCCGAGCAGGTTCTCGGCCGGCACGCGGCAGTCGACGAAGGAGAGCTCGGCAGTATCCGAGGAGCGCCAGCCATGCTTGTCGAGCGCGCGCGAGACCGAAAAACCCGGCGTGCCCTTCTCGACGATGAAGATCGAGACCGATTGCGACGGCTTGCCCTGCGGGTCGGTCTTGGCGGCCACGCAGTAGAGATCGGCATGGACGCCGTTGGTGATGAACATCTTGGCGCCGTTGAGAACGTAATAATCGCCCTCGCGCCGGGCGGTGGTGCGGATGCCCTTCACATCCGAGCCTGCATCGGGCTCGGTGACGGCGACCGCGACGATCTTTTCGCCGGCGATGATGCCGGGCAGGTACTTGTCCTTCTGCGCCTTGGAGCCGGCATTGGCGATATGGACCGAGGCCATGTCGGTATGGACCAACGCCGTGATCGCGACGCCGGAGAAGGTCGAGCGGCCGAGCTCCTCCGCCAGCACGACCGTGGCGAGCGTATCCATTTCCGAGCCGCCATATTCGGCCGGATAGCGGATACCGAAGAAGCCGAGATCGCCCATCTTGCGCAGCACGTCGCGCGGGACGAGGCCGTCCTCCTCCCATTTCAGGGCGTGCGGCTTGATCTCGGTCTCGACGAAGCGGCGGACCTGATCGCGCAGTGCCTCGTGCTCCTCGGTGAAATAGGGCGAGCGGCGCACGCCCTCGCCAGCAAGCGTCTCGACGGCCGACATGGCTTCCTCCCTGCTTGACCGCGGCGCCGCGATCTGACTACCTACCGGACGGTAGGTGAATGGCGCAGCGAGATCAAGACACCCATTCTACCTGCGAGCCCTCATCCTGAGGAAACGATCGCGGAAGAGGCACATGGCGCAAACCAACCCGGGTATCTCCCCCACCCCTCCCCCGCTCGCCGCCATGCTGGAGACGCTGCGCGAGCGCCATGGTCTCGTCGCACAGGGCGGTGGCGAGAAGCTGCGGGCCCGCCACGAAGCCCGCGGCAAGATCATGGTGCGCGAGCGCATCGACCTCTTGATCGACCCGCAGACGCCCTTCCTCGAGCTTTCGCCGCTCGCAGCCTACGGGCTCTACGGCAATGAGGTGCCGGGCGCCGGCATCGTCACCGGCATCGGCGTTGTGCAGGGCCGCGCCTGCATGCTGATCGCCAACGATGCGACGGTGAAGGGCGGCTCCTTCTTCGCCGAAACGGTGCGCAAGCATCTGCGGGCGCAGGAGATCGCCGAGGAGCACCGCCTACCCTGCCTCTATCTCGTCGATTGCGGCGGCGCCTTCCTGCCGGAGCAGGACCGAGTCTTCCCGGATCGCGACCATTTCGGCGGCTCCTTCTACAACCAGTGCCGGATGTCGGCGGCGGGCATTCCGCAGCTCTCGATCGTCTTCGGCGGCGCGACCGCAGGCGGCGCCTATATCCCCGCGCTCTCCGACCAGGTGATCATGGTCAAGGGCACCGGCCGCATCCATCTCGGCGGGCCGCCGATCGTGAAGGCCGCGGTACATGAAATCGTCGACGGTGAGACGCTGGGCGGGGCCGAGATGCACACACTCGTCTCCGGCGTCAGCGACCATCTGGTCGAGACGGAGATGGAGGGGCTCGCCAAGCTGCGCGAGATCGTCGGTGCTTTGGGCGAGATCGGCAGGATCACCCCGCCGCCGCAGGTCCCCGCGCCGCCGAAGCTCGACCCGGCCGAACTCGTCGATATTGTGCCGACCGACCTGCGCCGGCCCTATGATGTGCGCGAGGTGATCGCGCGCATGGTCGACCACAGCGCCTTCAGCGCCTTCAAGCCGGATTACGGAGCGACGCTCGTCACCGGGTTCGCGCATATCCATGGCTATCCGGTCGGCATCCTCGCCAATAACGGGGTGCTGTTCTCCGAAAGCGCGGTCAAGGGCGCGCATTTCATCGAGCTTTGCGACCAGCGCCAGATCCCGCTGCTGTTCCTGCAGAATATCACCGGCTTCATGGTCGGCACGGAAGCCGAGCGCGGTGGCATCGCCAAGCATTCGGCCAAGCTCGTCTACGCCGTCTCGAATGCGCGGGTGCCGAAATACACCGTGCTGATCGGCGGCTCCTACGGCGCCGGCAATTACGGCATGTGCGGGCGGGGCTTCCGGCCGCGCTTCCTGTTCTCCTGGCCGAATGCCCGGATCGCGACGATGAGCCCGGAGGTCGCCTCGACCGTAGTGACGGAGCTGCGCCGGCAGTCGCTCAAGGGCGCCGCGGACGAAGCGGCCATCGCCGAACTCGACCGACGCACCCGGGCCCAGTTCGAGGAGCAGAGCGATCCCTATTACGCCACGGCCCGGCTCTGGGACGACGGCATCATCGAGCCGGCGCAGACGCGCGACGTGCTCGGCCTCTGTCTTGCGCTCACGGCCGGCGAGGCGCGCGATACCGGGCCGCGGCCGGTCTACCGGATGTGAGCGGCGCCGTGTTCGACACCCTCCTCATCGCCAATCGCGGCGAGATCGCCTGCCGCATCATCCGCACCTGCCGCAAGCTCGGCATCCGCACCGTCGCAGTCTATTCGGAGGCCGACAGGGATGCGCTGCATGTCCGGCTCGCCGACGTCGCCGTCCCTATCGGCCCCGCACCGGCGCGCGAATCCTATCTGCGTGCCGATCGCATCATCGACGCCGCGCTCAGGACTGGCGCGCAGGCGATCCATCCGGGCTACGGCTTCCTCTCCGAGCGGCTCGACCTGATCGCTGCCTGCGAGGCTAACGGCATCGCCTTCGTCGGCCCCTCCGCCAACGCCATCGAAGCGATGGGCGACAAGATCCGCTCCAAGCAGATCGCGCGGGAGGCCGGGGTACCCGGCGTGCCGGGCTATGACGGAGCCGACCAGGCGCCCGAAACGCTGAAGCGCGAGGCGCTGCGCATCGGCCTGCCGGTCATGGTCAAGGCCTCGGCCGGCGGCGGCGGCAAGGGCATCCGCAAGGTCGAGGCGGAAGCCGATCTCGACTCGGCAATAGCGACCGCCAGCCGCGAGGCGGAAGCCTCCTTCGGCGACGGGCGATTACTGATCGAGAAATTCGTGACGCGGCCGCGCCATGTCGAGGTGCAGGTCGCGGGCGACAGGCACGGCAACATCGTCCATCTGTTCGAGCGCGACTGCTCGGTGCAGCGCTCCAACCAGAAGCTCTTGGAAGAGGCGCCGGCACCGAACCTCAGATCCGAAGCCCGCGCCGCGCTGCACGCGCATGCTCTGAAGCTGTCCCGCGCCATCGCTTACGACAATCTCGGCACGGTCGAATTCCTCGTCGATGCTGTGACGCAGGACGTGTTCTTCCTCGAGATGAACACGCGGCTCCAGGTCGAGCATCCGGTGACGGAGGCGGTCACCGGTCTCGATCTCGTCGAGTGGCAGATCCGTATCGCGGC
The DNA here is from genome assembly GCA_033792295.1 of Allobosea sp. Classification (GTDB taxonomy): domain Bacteria; phylum Pseudomonadota; class Alphaproteobacteria; order Rhizobiales; family Beijerinckiaceae; genus Allobosea. The sequence goes on along the minus strand of JARYGW010000297.1, from coordinate 869 downwards.
GGGCGAAAAGCTGCCGCTCGCCCAGAAGGACATCACCTGCACCGGCCACGCCATCGAGGCGCGGCTGACGGCGGAGCGGGCCGATGAAGGCTTCCGGCCCGACACCGGCGCGATCGCGCTCTGGCGCGAACCGGAAGGCTTGCGCGTCGATAGCGGCGTCGCGACCAGCAGCTCCGTCTCGCCCTTCTATGACTCGATGCTGGCCAAGGTCATCGCCTATGGTCCAGACAGGAATGCGGCAAGGCAGCGCCTCGCCAACGGCCTTGAGCGCATGACCGTGCTGGGGCCGGCGACGATCCGGCCTTTTCTGATCGATGCGTTACGCGCTCCGGTCTTCGCCCGCGGCGAGGCGACGACCCTGTTCATCGGCGAGACCTGGCCGAATGGCTGGCAGCCGCACGCTGTGGAGGCGCGGGCGCGCGATGCCCTCGCCGCCGCGATCTGGCTCGCTGGCACGAAGCCGAAAGCCGCCGGACCGTGGGGAGCGCTCACCGATTTCCGGCTGCTCGGGACGGCGGGCAAGCCGGGAACGAGCCACCTCGCCCTGAGCCATGCCGGGCAGACCAGCCGAGTCGCGGTCGAAAACAGGGGCGTATCCTTCCGCGTCATCACCGAGGGCGGGGACAAAGAGGTCTCCGTCACGGCCGGGGACGATCCGACCCGCTGGCAAGTGATGCTCGACGGCCAGTATCTGGGGGTCGATGCCGTTCGAGACGAGACGGGCGTGGCGCTGCGCTGGGAAGCGTTCGAAGGACGCATCGAGATCGCGCTCGCAGTCGCGGCTGAAGCCGCGGCGCGCGAGGCTTCCGGCAGCGCCGGCGATTCCGTGCGCGCCACCATGCCCGGCACCATCGCCTCCATCCATGTGA
>JARYGW010000296.1:0-6951 GCA_033792295.1 Allobosea sp. | reverse complement strand
TGATGATGGCCTGGAAGGTCAATGGGCTCTCGCAGAGCCCGGCGATCATCGCCTCGCGGCCGGCTTCGATACGCTTGGCGATGGCGATCTCGCCCTCGCGGGAGAGAAGCTCGACCGAGCCCATCTCGCGCAGGTACATCCGCACCGGATCGTCGGTGCGCTCGCTCGGCTCCAGATTGCGCTTGGTCTCCGTCGGCAAGGTCTGGCGCGAGGCCTCGACCAGATCACCGCCTTCGACCTCGTCCTCGTCGGCCGCACCGTTTTCCTTGCGGTTGGCGCGCTCCTCGCCGGCGGCTTCCGGATCCTCGTTGTCGACGACGTTGATGCCCTGCTCGCTCAGCTGGCCGAGCACGTCCTCGATCTGTTCGGAGGAGAACTCCTCCGAAGGCAGCACCTCGTTCAGTTCGTCATAGGTAACGTAGCCGCGCTTCTTGGCGAGCTTGATCATCCGCCTCACGGCCTGATCGGTCAGGTCGAGCAACGGGCCGTCAGTAGTCGGGGGGGCATCCGGCACGACCTGATCGGTCTTTTCCCGTTCGCTCGCTTTCGTCGCCATCAATCAGCGCTCCGCACTCGCGCCGGCACCGGGGCACGAAGCCCTATACCGACGCATAAAAGGGCGGCGCGACCGCAGGCCCGGCGCGCTCACCCACCCAAATCACTCACCTGCAGATGGCACCGAACGTCGTTGACGAATCGTGAACCACCCTGCAGCTTGCGCACACATTGACGGCTCCCGCCATTCGCTGGGCTATCAATCTTCGGACATGGCCTCAGTGCCTTCGACGGTCTCGAGGCGGGCCTTCACGTCCTTGATCCAGGCGAAATTGGCTTCGGTCGCTTCGTCAGCCAATGCGCGCTCGGCTGCTCTCAACTCGCTATTTAGCGTTCGCGCGCGATGATGCAAGACGAGCGCCTGATGAATCGAGTCGAAAACCGATTCAGGATCAGCATCTTGCGCAAGTTTTCGCCGCTCCGCCGGCCCCGTCACCGCCATGAGCTGGTTGTAAGCCTCCCGCACCCGTGGCTGGGCGAGGCGATTCGCCAACGTCTCGCGATCGAGCGCATCTTCCACCGCATCGAGCAGTGCCTGCCGCAAACGCTCAGCCGCCGGCCCGTCGAGCGACAATTCCGCGATCTCGTCGACACAGCGCAGGATGAGGTCGGGATGGCTCGCCAGCGCCAGCAGGATGAAGGCCTCCCGCACATCCTCCCCGCGCAGCTTCGTCACCAGCCGCGACTGCGTCAGCGCGCTTGATGCCCTGAGCGGCCCGGCGAGCCACGGCGGAACCTGGCGGAAGCCGCCGCGCCCAGCCCCCGCCCCACCGCGACCGCGCTGGAAATTACCGTCACGTCCACCGCGCTCCTGTCGCGCCGGGGCGGAGCTGGCGAAAAGCTGTGCCAGCCGCTCATCCATCTCGCGGCGATAATGCTTGCGCGTGGTCTCGTCCCGGATCTGCCCGAGCGGCTCCTTCAACCGCCGCTCGAAGGCAGCGCGGCGCTCCGGCGTATCGAGAGGGCCGGCCTCGACCTCGCGCTGCCAGAGCATGTCGACCAGCGGGCGCGCCGCCGAGACCACCTCCGCGATCGCCTGCCGCCCGCCCGAGCGGGCGAGATCGTCCGGGTCCTGCCCGTCCGGCAGCAGCGCGAAGGAGAGCGACTTGCCCGGCTCCAGCATCGGCAAGGCGAGGTCAATCGCGCGGCTCGCCGCCTTGCGTCCAGCCTTGTCGCCGTCGAGGCAGATCACCGGCTCGTCGGCCATGCGCCAGAGCAGGCCGAGTTGGTCCTCGGTCAGGGCCGTGCCGAGCGGCGCCACCGTCTGAGGGAAGCCTGACAGCGACATGGCGATGACGTCGACATAGCCCTCGACCACGATCACCTGCCCGGTGTCATGGGAAGCCTTGCGGGCATTGTGGTGGTTGAACAGCAGATGGCCCTTGTGAAAGAGCGGCGTCTCCGGCGAGTTCAGGTACTTCGCCGCGACCTCCGAACTCATCGCCCGCCCGCCGAAGGCGACGACGCGGCCACGCGCATCGTGGATCGGGAACATCACGCGGTCGCGGAAGCGGTCATAGGGCACGGCGATCTCGTCGCCATGCACCAGAAGCCCCGCCTCCATCATCAGCTCGGCCGGAACGCCTTTCCCCGCCAGATGGTCGCGCAGCGCAAAACGGTCGGCCGGCCCATAGCCGAGGCGAAAGCGCGTGCGCGCCTCGCCGTCGAGCCCACGCGAGGCAAGATAACGCCGCGCCGGACCGCCGCGCTCACTCATCAGCTCGGCCTCGAAGAATTTCGCGGCGAGCTCGACGACCTCGTGCAGGCCCTTGCGCTTCTCCTCCTGGACCTGCGCTTCCTGCGTGATCTTCGGCAGCATCACGCCGGCCTCGGCCGCGAGCTTTTCGACGGCCTCAGGGAAGGAAAGCCCCTCGGTCTCCATCACGAATTTGAAGATGTCGCCATTCTTGCCCGACGAGAAATCGAAGAAGGAGGCCTTCTGGTCATTGACGAAGAAGGAGGGCGTCTTCTCAGCGTTGAAGGGCGAGAGCCCCTTCCATTCGCGCCCGGCCTTCTGCAGGCGCACGCGCTTGCCCACGACCGCCGAGACAGGCAGCCGCGCCTTGATTTCCTCAAGGACAGAGGGCGGGAACTTCATGACGTCCTATCTGGCTCCTGCAGCACCGCTTGCCAACCGCCGCGGCGACTCTTGCCTAGCTTATGGACCATATCCACAGCATCGGACGCCATGGAGGCAGGAGCAAACACAGCCAACCGGCAGGCTTGGATGTCCGCCGCTCAGCGGCAGGCGATGATATCCTCGCTCAACGCCTCGCGGATGTTCTTCAGCGACACCTCCCGCATGGCTCCGGCGATCTCGAGCCGCAAGGCCTGCGCATCCCGCAGCTCCGTGAGCAGCCGGCTCATCCGCCCCGCATCGAAGGCACGCGAAGGCTTCCAGTCGAAGTTCACCGCATCCGGCACCCGCTCGATCGCGACCGGCAGATCGGTCGTCTTCCGATCGACGACGAGGCGGATCGACTTCGTCTTGCGCGGCGGGGTTATCTTACTCATCGCCACCTGCAGCGAAGGCCCGGCCTTGATTGCCCGATTGGCGGCAGCCGCCTCCTTGTCGCCGCAGAAGATGCGGAGCCTGATTCCGCCGTCGCTGGTGGCGACGCCCGCCCAGGCGGCTCCCATCTGGTAGCCGCGGCTCCAGACATCGAGGCGCCCGCCAAGCTGCGCCAAGGCGCCGAAGCCAACGAGCATGGAAGCGCCGATGATGCCGGCGCGTAGAACGAGTCTGTCCACGAAAAAACCTCCTGCGGTGCAAGCTCGCAGGAGGCTATGGCGAAAATCGGCCCACGCTCAGCCGCCGAGCGCAGCCTTCACCATCGGGCTGGCCTTGCCGAAATCCATCTGGCCGGCATAGGCGGCGCGCAAAACGCCTATGACCTTGCCCATATCCTTGACGGCCGTCGCGCCGGTCTCGGCGATGGCCTTGCCGATCGCGGCTTTCACCTCGTCATCCGACATCTGCTTCGGCAGATAGGAAGAGATCACCGCGACCTCGGCGCGCTCGCCCTCGGCGAGCTCGGGACGGCCGTTGGCGTCGTAGATCGCGATCGATTCCTGGCGCTGCTTGATCATCTTCTGCAGCACGCCGAGGATCTCGTCGGGCGTGGCCTCCCCCTTGCCGGCGCCGCGCGCCTCGATGTCCTTTTCCTTCAACGCGGCGCTGATCAGGCGGATCGCCGCGACCTTGGCCTTTTCGCCGGCCTTCATCGCTTCCTTCATGTCGGCTGTGAAGCGCTCGCGCAGGCTCGTCATCGTCGTTGTCCTTTTTCTCTTGCTTCTTTGTCCTGTGCGGGCTGCGCCAACCTTCATTGACGGGCAGCGCCCGGCTCTTTATGGCTCGCGTTCCAGACCGGCGGAGTGGATTTCTGCAACCCCGCCCCCGCATTCTGCCGCTGGCGCGGCCTGGACCGAGACATAGACATGACCGCTCCCGAAGGAAACCCCGCCGACAGCGGCTGGACCGAACCGCGCGCGACCGCGCTCCTCGTGCTGGCCGACGGCACGGTGCTGGAGGGCTTCGGCCTCGGCGCCGTCGGCGAAGCGCCGGGCGAGGTCTGCTTCAACACGGCGATGACCGGCTATCAGGAAATCCTGACCGACCCGTCCTATGCCGGGCAGATCATCACCTTCACCTTCCCGCATATCGGCAATGTCGGTGTGAACGAGGAGGACACCGAGACGGTGAACGCCGCCGCCTCTTCCGGCGTGCGCGGCTGTGTGCTCCATGCCGCCATCACCGCCCCCTCGAACTGGCGCTCGGCTAAGCATTTCGACGCCTGGCTGAAAGCGCGCAACATCGTCGGCATCTGTGGCGTCGACACCCGCGCGCTGACCGCATTGATCCGCGACAAGGGCATGCCCAATGCCATCCTCGCCCACAACCCCGATGGCGTCTTCGACGTTGAGCGCCTGAAGAGGCAGGCGGCCGAACTGCCCGACATGGCCGGGCTCGACCTCGTACCACTCGTCACCGCCGCGCAGCGTTATGACTGGGACGAGACGCCCTGGGTCTGGCCCGCCGGCTACGGCAAGCGGGAGGTAGCGAACTACAAGGTTGTCGCCATCGACTACGGCGTAAAGCGCAACATCCTGCGCCTGCTTGCGAAGGCCGGCTGCGACGTCACGGTGGTACCTTCGACCGCCTCTGCCGAGGATATCCTGGCGCTGAATCCAGATGGGGTCTTCCTCTCCAACGGCCCGGGCGACCCGGCCGCAACCGGCGAATATGCGGTGCCGGTGATCAAGGAACTGCTCGACAGGAAGGTGCCGACCTTCGGTATCTGCCTCGGCCACCAGATGATGGCACTCGCCATCGGCGGCCAGACCATGAAGATGAAGCAGGGCCACCATGGCGCCAATCATCCGGTACAGGACAAGACCACCGGCAAGGTCGAGATCGTCTCGATGAATCACGGCTTCGCCGTCGACCCGTCGACACTACCGGAGAACGCGGTCGAGACCCATGTCTCGCTCTTCGACGGCTCGAACAGCGGCATTGCCCTGACCGACCGCCCGGCCTTCAGCGTCCAGCACCATCCGGAGGCCTCGCCCGGCCCGCAGGACAGCCATTACCTCTTCACCCGCTTCATCGAGTTGATGGCGGCCGAGAAGGGCAAGAAGGCGGCCTGACGGCCACCTCGACGACCGGAGGCGGACATGATCCACCAGTTGCGCATCTACGAGATCTTCGAGCGCAATAAGGCGGCCTTCCATGCCCGCTTCCGCGACCATGCGGCCCGCATCATGGCGCGCCATGGCTTCCGGATCGTCGCGATGTGGGAGACGGCGAGTGCCGGGCGCACCGAATTCGCCTATATCCTCGCCTGGCCGGACGTCGAGACCAAGACGAAGTCCTGGGCGAGTTTCATGGCCGATCCGGAATGGAGCGAGATCAAGCGCGTCACCAGGATCGAGCATGGCGACATGGTCGGTGCGATCGAGGATCGCTTGCTGATTCCGACCGACTATTCGCCAAAGCTCGATTGACAGCGCGACGCCCGCGCGCTTTAAGCGAGGCATGGTCAGCCTGTTCGCCTTCCTTCACGGCTATTACGCCCCGTCCTCATAGAGGCGGTGGCATTCCCATGTTCAACCGCCGCGCTGGCGGTTGATCTCAGGCTCTCATCCGACATCGCGGCTCCCACCGGATCAAAGCGATGTCTTCCAAGATCAGAACCGTCTCCACCATCGGCATCATGGGCTTCGGCGCCTTCGGGCGGCTGATGGCCCGCCATCTCCAGCCGCATTTCGCGCTGCGTATCTGCGACCCCGCCAACGAGCCCATGGCCGATGCGAACGGCAAGGGTTTACAGCCGGCAACGGCAGCCGAGGTCGCCAGCTGCGAGCTTGTCATCCTCGCCGTGCCCGTGCCGGCCATCTCCGAGGTGATCGCGACGCTGCGTCCGCATCTCAAAGCCGGTGCCGTCGTGCTCGATGTCGGCTCCGTCAAGATCGGCCCGGCCCGCGTCATGGAGGAGAACCTGGCGGAAGATGTCGAGATTATCGGCACGCACCCGCTTTTCGGCCCCCAGAGCGCTCGCAATGGCCTCGCTGGCCTCAAGATCGCGCTCTGCCCGATCCGCGGTGGCAGCACCCCACGCATCGCCGCCTTCCTGCGCCATGTGCTGAAGCTCAAGGTCGTCGTGACCTCCGCCGACGCCCATGACCGCGAGGTTGCGATGGTGCAGGGCCTGACCCATCTCATCGCCAAGATCCTGGTCCGCATGGAGCCTCTGCCCCGCACCATGACCACGGCAAGCTTCGACCTGCTGATGCAGGCGACCGAGATGGTCCGCTACGACGCGCCCAATGTCTTCATGGCGATCGAGCGGGCCAACCCGCACGCCAAGGCGGTGCGCGATCGCTTCTTCGCGCTGGCGGAGGAGATGCGGCTGTTCCTGGAAAACGGCCACCAGCAGGCTGCGTCTCCCGAGCCGGCCCTGCCTCACAAGGTCGCAGAGGTCGCTGAGGCCTAGCCTTCGCCACCGGCTCCGACGAGAATGCCGGAAACGCGAATGCCCCTGCGATGACCGACAATCCCCTCATCCATCCCGGCGCAGCCCATCCCGACCTGCGCGAGCCGATGATCGCCGAACTGGTCCGCACCTTCTATGCAAGGGCGCGGCAGGACGACGTTATCGGCCCCGTCTTCGAGGCTGCGGTCGAGGATTGGGACGATCATATCGCCAAGATCACCGATTTCTGGAGCGGTGTGATGCTCCGCACCGGCCGCTATAACGGCCGGCCAATGCGCCCGCATTTGATCCTGCCGCTGGAAGGCAAGCATTTCGACCGCTGGCTCGACCTGTTCGAGACGACGGCAAGGGAACTTTGCCCACCCGGCATCGCGGACGCCTTCATCGTCCGGGCACGGCGCAT
>JARYGW010000295.1:0-6984 GCA_033792295.1 Allobosea sp. | reverse complement strand
GGATCAGCGATGCCGCAAAGCGGAGCCGTTCCACATCATCATACTTCAGGGTGGACCAATTCAACGGGGGTGGATCAGCGGTGAACAGCGCCAGCAGGAGGGCCTGGGCCGGGTTCCTGAAGCTCATGACGCCGGCGCCGACATAGAAAAGGTCGCTCAGGAGCCTGAGGATGAAACCGCTCCAGCGCTCTAGTCGGAAGGACTGAACGATCTGAAGCACGCCGGCGACAATCATCGCGGCGCCGAGATAGTAGACGGTGACGATGGGGGCGAGCAGCAGGTGGCTGCTGGCGATCAGGCCGAGGATGATGAAGACGGCCCCGAGCGTGACGAACCAGCCCCAGGCAGCACGAATGCCGTCCACCGCGATCACACCATGGCTCCTGTCGATATGCGTCATGGGACCTCGTCCTTCCTCGCGAACGACCGTGCCCGGTATCTCCGCAATGGGCGCGCCAGCACTGAATTCTTTTTAAATCAATACTTTAATCGAAATTGGAGGCCGTAAAGAAGACATTCTGTCCAGCCTTTGGAAGACAGAATGTCTGGAAAGAAAGCCGCTTCCTTCCCAGCCGTTCGCCTATGAGCCGCCTTTCGAGCCATAAAGCAGCCTGATTGCCGCGACGGCCACGAGGATGAACGCTCCGTTGTTCTTGACGTCGTCATCCGACGATAAGCCATATTCTTCCCAAACCCCGTCGAAATTGTTGGCCTCGCGCTCGGCCACCACCCGCGCGGAGACATCCCTCGATGGCGTCGAGCTGCGCGAGATCGAAATTCAGGCAGCCGAACGTGGCATGGAGCCCGTGCTGTCGCAGAAAGCCCGCCATCTTCTCGGAGGCGAGGTCGAGATAGAAAAGCAGGTCGGCGGCTCCCAGAGGCCCTCTGTCGCCTGGGGGAAGAAACCGATGCCCGCATTCGGAAGATCATGGCCCCTGATGTCGGCCGTGAGCTGCCGGATTGGCACGAAGGTTATATATCGCTCTCGGGCTTTGACGACTTACCTGGATAAGATCGATCGAGGGTCATGCGCCGCCCTGCCCACCTGCTCTCCAAAGCGTGCGCGGCGTGCAGCTTCGAATTGCAGCACTGTCTGCGGCTTGACGAACAGGGCGACGACATTCGGATGCATGTCCCGGACGCGGCTCTCGATCGCCGCCACACAGACTTCAATCTCTGAAGTCTTCAGTTCGGGATCGAATGCGATGCTCAGCGCCACCATCGCCTGGTCCGGCGCGAGCTGCGCCGTGAGAGCGCTGTTGGCATGGAGGACGCCGGGCTGTTCCTCGGCGAGCCGGCAGATTGCTTCGACAAGCGCCGGTGTCGCGCGCTCCCCGATCAGCAGGCTCTTGCTCTCGATCGCGAGCAGGATCGCGACCACCGCCAGTACGAGCCCAATGAGGATCGAGGCGATCCCATCGAAGATCGGCTGCTGGAACCATTGCCCGGCGAAGATGCCCGCGGCCGCGATCAGGATGCCGATGAGCGCCGCCGTATCCTCGAACAGCACCATGAAGGATGGCGGGTCCTTGCTTTGGCGGAACGCCGTCCAGAAGCGGACCTCCCCCCTGACCCTGGCGAAGCCGCGCCAGGCGACGATCCATGACGCGCCCTCGAAGAGAAAGGACAGCCCCAGAACCACATAGCTGACCGTGGCATGCTGGATCGGCTCCGGCGTCAGTACATGATGCACGCCCTGGTAGACGGAGACGCCAGCACCGAGCGCGAACAGCATCAGCGCGACGATGAAGCTCCAGAAATACAGTTCCCGGCCGAAACCCAGCGGGTGGACCAGATCGGGCCGCCGCGCGGCACGGCGGTATCCGTGCAAGAGCAGCGCCTCGTTGCCGCAATCGACGATCGAGTGCACCGACTCGCTGAACATGGCGGCACTGCCGGTTACGACGGCGGCAACGAGCTTGATGACCGCTACCGCGACATTGCCGGCGAGCGCAACGTAGACCACGGGGCGTCCCGCGGAACGGTGGTGCGGCTTGTCATCCGACACGATGGCAGTCATGTCAGCCTCTCGTGGCTGGCATGCCCCCAACCGTGTCGGCGGGTGACGCACCGGGTTTTGCCGAGGTGGCTGCGACCGGGCCGCCGCGCACGGAGGCTGGAGGAAGCGTATCCTCCTCCATCGACCAGCTTTCGACATAGATCGACGGGCTCGGGAAGGCGAAGCCGGTCCCTGCCATTTCGACGAGCGCTTTGATCGCCAGGACGAGTGCTTCCCTGATCTTCTGCCACTCGCCCCAATCCGTGCCGCGGGTGAAGCGGTAGAGCATAAGCTCGATCGATAAATCGCCGAAATCGGCGACACGAACGAAAAGTGGCGCCTCTGGCGGCGCGGCGAAATCCGGATTGTCGCGGATCGGAGCTCCGATGCCGTCCCTGACCTCGCGCAACTGGTCGACGGTGGCGCTGCATTCCAGCCCGATCGTCAAGGAAATCCGTCGGCTCGTCATCTGCGAGAAATTGGCCAGCGCGTTATCGGCCAGCTTGGAATTCGGCATGAAGACGGGCGCCATGTCGAAGCGGCGCATCTTCGTGGTCCGCGATCCGATCATCTCCACGGTGCCTTCGACCACCCGATCCACCTTGATCCAGTCGTGGGTCTGAAAACGCTGTTAGCCGATGATGAAGATGCCGGCGATCAGATTCTTGAACAAATCCTGCGCGCCGAGCGCCACGGCAACGCGGACGAGGCCGAGGCCAGGGAGGATCGGGCCGACATGGATGCCCCAGATATCCAGCACGACGGCCGCGCCAAGGGAGAGCGCACGATCCGGGTTACCCTCACCGCCCAACCAACCATCGCTTCGTTGAAGATCGTACGGTCGGCGCGTGCGCGATAACTCTTGGAAGTGCTGGCTGGTGTATTGGCCGCCCTGATCGGAGCGATGCAGCAACGCGCCCGGCTTGACCCGGCGCTTGGGCGTCTTGGTCCTGAGCTGCAAGCCTAACTCGTTGCAGATCCTTCGAGTCCGCTCCTGGTTGACATGCCAGCCCTCGCGCCGCAGCAACACGTCGACACGACGATAGCCATAGCGAACGCGGGTCTCGCAGATCTCCCTGTTCCGGCTGCCGAGGGGGCCTGGTCGGGCCGGCATGATTTGTAGTGATAGCTGGACGTGTCGAACTCCAGGACCGCACGGGCCCGCCGGATCGACACCTGCCACTCGCCACAGACCAGGCCTCAGAGGTTCGCCGCTCCGCCGGCTCTTCGGGTCGGCGGATGACGTCCTGCAGCATCTCACAGTCCAGCACGAGGTCGGCGACGAGCTTGCGCAGCTTCGCGTTCTCGGCCTCGAGCTGCTTCAGCCAGCACATCTCGTCCAGCAGCAGCCCCTCGTACTTCCTCTTCCAGTTGAACCGAGGGTCCGCGAAGCGAATTACGTCGCCTGGCCGATTCCGGCCCGCCGGCAGATCTCCGCCACCGCAATTCCGGCCTGATGTTCCTTCAAAACCGCAATGATCTGCTCTTCACTGAACCGGATCCTCTTGATCTCCGTCTCCTTCCGACGGAGTCCAATTCAAGCCGAGGGCGCCTACGGGGGCAACGTCATTATAAATTCGAGATTATGCCGTATCTTTAGATAGTACGAAATTGTATTCTAGCTCAAAGAACTGGACGTCGAGCTTGCTGCTGTCGCGTGTTTCGCCGGGCTCTCGCTTTATAAATTCGCGAATAAGCGAGTCCTTGACTCCAAAGACAACGTCAGAGTCGAGGTATTGGTCGCCAGCCGCGAAAACATGCGTAACCAACGTGTCATATCCGGCGGCTGAGATCATGAAATGCACATGAGCCGGCCTGTAGGGGTGTCGCCCCTGAAGCTTTAGCATGTCTCCGACCGGGCCATCGTCCGGGATGGGATAGGCCGCAGGACAGACTGACCAGAAACTGAAGCGTCCGCTCTCATTCGTGCGAAAGCGGGCGCGCATCGCCAGGTGATCCAGGTCATCCTGCTGGACATCATAATATCCGTCGCCGTCAGAATGCCAGACATCGACTGTCGCTCCAGCGATTGGCGTTCCATCGGCCGAAGCCACGGTTCCAAAGCCGTAAAGGGGGATGCCCTCCACGCCGGCGGAGATGTTTGCGCCGAGCGGATACTCATTCGGCGAGCTTACATAAAAAGGACCCAGAACCGTGGTCTCGGTGGCGCTCCCTGCCGTCCGGTGATTGATCGCATCGACGAGCATTGAAACACCGAGCGCGTCCGAAAGCAGGATGAACTCCTGTCGCTTGTCATCGCACATGTGCCCCGTGCGCGTTAGAAATGCGATAGCCTTCTCCCATTCGGCTTGGGTCGGCTCCAGATCCTTCACGAGCGCGTGGAGATGGCGCACCACTGCTTCGCTAATCTGCCGAGTGCGAGCCTCAGGCGCTTGGGCCACGCGCTCAAGGACTGCTTGCGTGATCGTATCTTCGTTGAAATTGCGCATAATCGCCGGTACCTTTTAGTTGATAGCGCGAGCTGGCTCGCCCGCCCAAGCCCTGCGGATCAACTCGAACGCAAAATCGCGCGATAGCGATCTCGGATTCCAATAAGGATTAAGTACCGCCTTATCGGCAGCGTCGGATATATCGTACTCTCGCATTCCCAATTCCATTAGAGAACGTGGAATATCAAGTTTACTGGTGAGTAGATTCAAGCCTTCGATCGCGTCCGTGCTTTTCAACGCTTTCTGCAACATGAGCATCGCATCCGGCGTGGCCGGGGCGTTGAACGCCAGAGAGTGCGGCAAGACGATCGCGTGCGTTTCCGCGTGGGGCAAATTCAGCGACCCCGCGATCGTATGGCAAAGCTTGTGGTGCAGGGCCATGCCAACCGAGCCCAGGCATGTTCCGCAAAGCCACGCCCCGTAAAGAGCATTCCAGCGCGCGGCCGGATCACGAGGCGAGGCTTCGATCTCTGGCAGAGCCTTGCTGAGGGCTGCGATGCCCTCTTGGGCCATCAGCGCTATGATCGGATTTCCGTCACGGGCGTACAACGCTTCCGCGGCGTGAGCGATCGCATTCAATCCCGAGGTTGCCGACAGCACCTTCGGCAGTTCGAGCGTAAGACCCACATCATAGATGACCGCATGCGGGCGGATTTTGGAATCGCTGCGGGTGGTTTTGAGCCCGTCCTTTGTCTCGCCAAGAATGGGCGTCATTTCAGAGCCCGCGTAGGTCGTCGGTATGATGAGTTGCGGCAGACCTGTTCGGATCGAGATCGCCTTTGCCAAGCCTGTCGTCGAGCCTCCTCCGATCGCAACCAGCCCATCGGCCCCCCTTGTCTCGGCGAAGGCCCGCGCCTTCTCCGTCACGTCGACAGGCGTATGCATCACCGCGCCGTCAAAAATTCCGACGCCCATCCCGGCGAGATAACCAGCGACGACTTCTGCCTGATCCAGCTGCTGAGGTGTCGACAGAACAAGCGGGCGACGCATGCCGCTCCGCTCGCAGACATCTCGTACCTGCCGGATGGTGCCGTCTCCAAACACGACTCGCGTGGGATGGGACTCGTATGTGAATGGCTGCATGCTGACGCTTCCGGTGGGCCGCGCCTGGACGTCAGGTAAGGGCGCGATTGTTCATTAACGTGAACTAGTTCATATTGCAAACTCGATCATGCGATTCATGGCCAGCACCGAAATGACAGATGTCATCGACCCCACACCTGCCACGGTGGCACTATCCCGCCGAAAGTTGGCGTAGGGTGGCCCGCGCCTTCTTCTTCGGCCCGCATCAGTGGGCAACAGAGCCGGCCGGTCCGTTTGCCAGCACTCTTCCTAGGGTCGACGATTTCGCGGAGCACGAGTCGCCATCTGCGCCGTTGGGGATTGCTCTCAAGACTCGGTCAGCTCATCGGTCGACGATGACAGTGAGGACTGACTGCTCTCCAAGGCTTCTCCGATCGAGGCGCGCGAGGCGGTTCAGATTGACATTGTCAGTGCGTTTTCAAATAGAGTGTTGGAGAGAATAAGAGAATGACAGGCCACGAGAACATTCCGCACATGGATCCCGGATCAGAACCTGCGGATGGCGCAGCGGTAAAGTCAGCAGTGCGCGTTCTCGATCTTCTGGAATTCCTCGGGCGCTGGGACGGTGTCAAGACGCATACCGAGATTGTCGATGAGCTTGGAATACCCAAGAGCAGCTTGACCCAGTTGCTTAAGACCCTGGTGAATCGCGGGTACTTAAAATACAAAGCAACGTCCAAAGGCTATTCATTGGGCCCGGCCATTGCTAGACTAGCGCGCCGCGTGACTGAAGGCTACGACCTCGTCAGCATAGCGCAGCCGATACTGGAATGGATCGTGGAGCGCACTGGCGAATCCTGCGCGCTGAATTTTCTAAAGGGAGATCGCTCGGAAGTTGTAGCTGCCGAAATGAGTCGCCGCCGACTTCTCTATCACATGGCCGTGGGGGATACCGCGCCATTATATGCAACATCAGGAGGTAAAGCTCTCCTAGCATTTCTTCCAGAGGAAATGCGGGAGGAGTATTTGGATCGTGTTCGCTTTGAGAAATTTACAAACAATACGATCAATGCGACTGACCACCTCAGGGACGAGCTCGATCTGACCCGGGCAAAGGGCGTTGCTTATGTCCACGAGGAGTACACCCCCGGAATCGTGGGGATCTCCAAGCCAATCTTAAGCAAAAGCGGATTTCCGCTGGGCTCAATCAACATCGCGATTCCTGCGCCCAGGTATAACCCTGATCTGGAGCAAAAATGCCTGCGATCGCTGTCCAAGGCTGTCGAGATGATTTATGAACAAAGTGGCGCGCAAGCGCGCGGCTAACCGTGCGCTTCGTATCCAAAGCGACCCGGCATGCCCTTTTTGGGCGGATACCATCACCCCACAGCGCCTCGGGGTGATTGCTGCTGCGCGCTCAGGCGGCCTTTGCGATGCCGGGCGCGAGTTCGATCAGGGTGAGCCCGCCGCCATTGGCCTTGTCGCAGGTCATCACGCAGAGATCGGTGATGA
>JARYGW010000294.1:0-7067 GCA_033792295.1 Allobosea sp. | reverse complement strand
ATGGCGAGGCGCTGATGCATGGCGGCGCTGGCCTGCGGGCCGGCGATCACGGTGACATTGTCGGGGCTGACGGGCCGCGCGGTCTGCGCGTCGACGAAGGCAGGAACAACCGGCCGTCCGGTTTCGCGGTCGGCCAGCAGCAAGGTCTCCCCTTCCGGTGCGAGGTGCCGATTACCGAAGGCAACCAGCGCGGCGATCACCGGGAAGAAGTCTCTGCCCCTTTGCGTCAGCCTATATTCGTAGCGCTTGGGCCGCTCGCTATAGAGCCACCGCTCGAACAGTCCGGCCTCGGTGAGATGCTTCAGTCGCCGCGCCAACATGTTCGGCGCGATGCCGAGGCTGCGTTGGAATTCGTCGAATCGGGTGAGGCCTTGCAGCGCATCGCGCAGGATCAGCATGCTCCACCACTCGCCCACGGCCTCGACGGCGCGGGCGCAGGGGCATTCGGCAAGCGGGATGAGCTGGGGCTGCATGCGCCCCAGCTAATGCAGTGACTATCATTTTGCAAGTCACTACTACAACCTGCACGCTAGCGGCAGCCCTGCTCAGTCCAGCGTGCTCCTGAACCGCATCAGCGCCAGCCCTGCATAAACCGGCACGAACAGGCTGAGGTAGAAGACCTCGTCGCCGATATCGCTCAATCCGGCACCCTTCAGCATGATCGCGCGGATGATCCGCAGGAAATGCGTCAGCGGGAACAGCTCGCCCAGCGTCTGCGCCCAGCCCGGCATGCCGGCGAAAGGGAACATGAAGCCGGACAGCATCAGCGAGGGCAGGAAGAAGAAGAAGGTGAGCTGCATCGCCTGGAGCTGCGTGCGCGCCATCGTCGAGATCGTGTAGCCCAGCAGCACCAGCGCCAGCACGAAGATCAGCACGCAAGCGAGCAACAGCCCGAGCCCGCCGAGGAAGGGCACGGCGAAGAGCAGCTTCGCCGCTCCGAGCACGATCACCACCTGCACGGCGCCGACCGCAAGATAGGGCAGCACCTTGCCGAGCATGATCTCGCCCGCCGTCGCCGGCATGGCGAGCAGGTTCTCCATGGTGCCCCGTTCGATCTCGCGGGTCAGCGCCATTGCCGTCATCATCACCATGGTCATCTGCAGAATGACGCCGAGCAGGCCGGGCACGATGTTGTACTGGGTGATGTTCTCCGGGTTGTAGCGGCGATGGATGACGAAGGAGAGCCCATCCCCGCCGGCCGCGGCCGGATTCGTTTCGGGCTCGAGCCCCTGGGTTCGCTGCAGCGCGCGGCTCGCGATGGTCCCCAGCGCCGCGACCGCTCCGCTCGCGGCAGCCGGATCGGTCGCATCCGCCTCGACCAGGATGCTCGGCTGATCGCTCCGCTCGACGCGGACGCCGAAATCGCCGGGAATGGTCACGAGGAAGGAGATGTCGCCCTTGGCCATCAGGCTCTCGGCTTCCGCTGCGCTCTGCGGCCGCTCGCGGAAACGGTAGTAGTTCGAGACCTCCAGCGCCGAGACAACCGCGCGGGTATAGCGATCCTGCCCGAGCGCCAGGATCGCGGCCGGCAAGCCCTTGGGATCGTTGTTGATCGCATAACCGAAGAGCAGGAGTTGGACGATCGGCACCACCAGCATCATCGCGAAGGTGATGCGGTCGCGCCGCATCTGCACGAATTCCTTGGCCAGCATCGCACCGAGGCGGCGGGTCGAGACCAGCGAGATCATGCCGCCCGCTCCTGCGCACCGGTCATGAACTTGATGAAGACATCCTCGAGGCTGGTCTCGCCGGGCTCGACGCGCACCCCGCTCTCATGCGCCAGCGGAGCCAGCGCCGCCTCCAGCTTGGCCTTGTCGGTGCCCACGACATGCAGCATCGCTCCGAAGGGGGCCACCTGCTCGACACCGTCGGCCGCCTCAAGCGCGCGGATCTGGCCAGGCTTCAGCGCGCCATGCACGATATAGGTGACGAGGCCGGAGCCACGCACCACCTCCTCGACCGTGCCGGTCGCCAGCATGCGGCCATAGGCGATGTAGCCAATGCGATGGCAGCGCTCGGCCTCGTCCATGTAATGGGTGGAGACCAATACCGTGAGGCCGTCTCCGGCAAGGCGGTGGATCTCGTCCCAGAATTCGCGTCGCGCCTTCGGATCGACACCGGCCGTCGGCTCGTCGAGCAGCAGGAGCCTGGGCTGGTGCATGATGCAGGCGGCGAGCGCCAGGCGCTGCTTCCATCCACCCGACAGCGTGCCGGCGAGCTGGTCCTTTCGCGAGGCGAGGCCGAGCCCCTCCACCGTCTTCGCCACCGCCCCCTCGACCGGATCGAGCTCATAGAGCCGGGCCACGAAGGTCAGGTTCTCCGCAATGGTCAGGTCTTCGTAGAAGGAGAAGCGCTGCGTCATGTAGCCGACCTGACGCTTGATCTGGGCGCTCTGCGTGCGGACATCGAGCCCGAGCACCGTGCCTTCCCCGGCATCGGGCCTGAGCAGCCCGCAGATCATCCGGATCGTCGTCGTCTTGCCCGAACCGTTGGGGCCGAGGAAGCCGACGATCTCGCCGGTCGCCACCGCGAGATCGACATCGTCGACCACTGTGCGCTTGCCGAAGCGCTTCGTCATGCCGTGCACATCGATGGCGAGCGGCGTGCTCACCGCTGCCCCCGGAGCGTGACGTCGACGATCTGACCGGGCTGCAGCGCCGATTGCGGGTCGCCATCCGGCCGCGCCTCGACGAGATAGACGAGCTTCTGACGCGTCTCGGCAGAGTAGATCACCGGCGGCGTGAACTCCGGCTCCGGCGAGACATAGGTCACGGTCGCCGTCAGGCCGGGCGCGCAGCCATCGCAGCGAACCTGGAGTTGCATGCCGGATTTGACGCTCGAGATCCAGATTTCCGGCACATAGAGCATCAGCTTGGCGGCACCGTCGGGCAACGTGAGTACGACGGGCGCGCTTGGCCCCGCGAGCTCTCCGACACGCCGCAGCACGTCGCTGACCCGACCGGCCGAAGGCGCCACGAGCCGGCGCTGCTCCAGCCGCCAGCGCGCCTGTGCCAATGAGGCCTTGGCCTGCTCGACCGCGTTCTCGCTCGCCTTGATCTCGTCCGGACGCGCCGGCAAGCGAGCGACATCGAGATTTGCAGCATTTTGGCGAACGCTCGCAACGGCGACATCGCGCGCCGTTTCCGCCTGATCGAAATCGGCCTGGGTCGAGACACCGCGCCGCAGGAGATCCTGTCGGCGCTCCAAGGCCCGCTCGGCCTCGCGCTGCTGCGCTCTGGCCGAGGCGAGATTGGCCTCGATCACCGCAATCTCCTCCGGCCGCTTGCCACTGCGCAGATTGTCGAGTTGCGCCTGGGCCTGCACCAACCGCGCCTCACTCTCCCGGACCGCGTTCTCCGCATCCGTCGTTTCCAGCACGGCGACCAGCTTGCCGGCCTCGATGCGGTCGCCCCGGCGGACATCGATGCGTTCGATCCGCGCCGTATCGATCGGACCGAGCCGGACATACTCGCCCTCGACATAGCCGGCGATCCGCACGGCATCCCCGCCGCAGATCGAAAAGCTCGCCGCGATCAGCCCGAAGGAACAGAGGAATCCGAGGATCATGGCCGTCTCTCCCGCATGCTGGCGATGCTGGCGCCGACATTGGCGCGGATGACGGCGGCGATCGCCTGGCTCTCCTCTTCGCCCATCGCGCTCCAGCCCATGCGCCGCATCACGGCCGGCCGGGCGAGCCGGAAATAGAGCACCTGCCCGATCGTCGCGAAGGCGGCGAGCCGGGTCTCCCGGGCCTCCGCCTCCATGCCGGTCGCGACGGCCCAGAGCAGGCAGAGCCGCCCGTGGACCGGCCCGACCAGGCCCTCATAGAGAGTCTCGAAGGCTAAGCTCGGCTCCATCATCTCGCGCACGACGAAGCGAGCGATCATTTCGCTCTCCGGCGCCTGCGCCGCGAAGGCCGTGACCCGGCTGACGACGGCGAACAGCAGCTCCACCGCCGCCTCGGGCGTGAGCTCGTCCAGCGGCGGCATGGCAGCGGCTCCGAAGACCCGCTGCCTCATCGTGGCGACGATCGCCTCGGCACAAGCCTTGCGCAGCCCGTCCTTGCCGCCGAAATGATAGGCAATGCCGGCGCTGTTGACGCCGGCCGCCTGCGCGATCTCACGGATCGAGCTCGCCTCGAAGCCATGCCGCCCGAACAGGTCGAGCCCGGCGCGGATCAAAGCGTCGCGTGTCCCCGCATGCATGTCCAAGCCGATGGTCATGCTCACTTATAGAGCCGCGCACCATTTCAATCAATCGATTGATTGAATTCTTGTCATGAGGTGGCTTGCCCTCTTCTCGCCACGTGGTGGCAGCCGCGACATGACTCGCATCCGATAATGGGCTAAGGCGGCTGCCATCCTTTCATCCCGCCTGCCCGATGCTTTTCAATTCCTTTGTCTTCCTGCTCGCCTTCCTGCCGCTGGCGCTTGCGCTTCATTGGCTGGCGGAACGTTTCGCGCCGCGCCTGCGGCTGCCGGTGCTGGTGGCGCTGTCCTTCGCCTTCTACGGCTATTGGGACTGGCGCTTCCTGCCTCTGATCGCCCTCTCGATCGGCATCAACTGGCTGATCGCGGAAGCTTTTCAGAAAACGAAGTCGGGCAGCCTGATCACACTCGCGATCGCGCTCAACCTCGCCGTTCTGGCGGTGTTCAAGTACTTCAACTTCTTCGCCGATCTCGCTGGAATGATTCCCGGATTGCCGGCACCGAAGTTAGACATCGCCCTGCCGCTCGGCATTTCCTTCTTCACCTTCCATCATATCATGTACCTGACGGATCTCAGGCGCGGGCAGGCGCCACGCTACGATCTCGTCCGCTACGCGCTCTACATCGCCTTCTTCCCGCAGGTGCTCGCCGGCCCCCTGGTGCGCTGGCGCGAGATCATGCACCAGCTCGACGAGCGCCCCTATCAGCGGCCGGACGCCGCCGAGCGCATCGCGCGCGGCCTGATGCTGCTGACCTTCGGCCTCGCCAAGAAGGTGCTGCTCGGCGATCCGCTGGCGGAATACGCCAACCCCGTCTTCGCCGCGGCGGCGGCGGGCAAGGTCGTGAGCGTCATGGAAGCCTGGCAGGCGACCCTCGCCTTCACCTTCCAGATCTATTTCGATTTCTCCGGCTACACCGACATGGCACTCGGCCTCGCCCTGCTCTTCGGCATCGTGCTGCCGCAGAACTTCGAGGTGCCCTATCGCTCGCGGAGCATCCAGGACTTCTGGCGCCGCTGGCACATGACGCTGTCGCGCTTCCTGCGCGACTATCTCTATATCCCGCTCGGGGGTTCGCGCAGCGGCCTGCCGACCCAACTCTGGGCGCTGTTCGCCACCATGGCGCTGGGCGGGCTCTGGCATGGCGCAGGCCTCACCTTCGTCGCCTGGGGCGTGGCGCATGGGCTGGCGCTGATCGTCGCACTGCTCTGGCGCCGTGCCGGCTGGCCGATGCCGGCCCCGCTCGGCTGGCTCCTGACCTTCCTGTTCGTGGTGCTGTGCTGGGTGCTGTTCCGCGCCGCGACCTTCGAAGCGGCAGTGATCCTCTACAAGGGACTGTTCGGCCTCGCACCGATCGGGAGCGGCTTCAAATGGCGCGCGCTTCTGCCGGCAGCCGCCTTCGCCATCATCGGCCCGACCGCGTGGAACCTCGTCCACAAATTGCCACCGGCGCGCTGGATTGCGGTGCTGACGGGGCTCCTGTTCGTCATCATCCTGCTGAAGATCGGCGAAGACGCGAATTATGAGTTCATCTACTTCCAGTTCTGAGGT
This sequence comes from Allobosea sp., assembly GCA_033792295.1. GTDB lineage: Bacteria > Pseudomonadota > Alphaproteobacteria > Rhizobiales > Beijerinckiaceae > Allobosea. Next base: position 1,309 of record JARYGW010000294.1, on the reverse strand, counting down.
CGCCCTGACCGGCAGGACGAAGTGGACCGGCTTCGTCGCGACGCTGCTGGCAACGGCAGTGCTGTTCGCGGCGGCCTTTATCACGGCAGGCTTCCTGCTTGACCCTTACGACAGCGGGCGCTCGCCCCTGGCGCTGAAGCAGGGTGTCCGGCAGCAAGGGCCGCGTACGGCGCTGGCGAGCCGCGGCCGCGACCCGCGCTTCACCAGCGCGATCATCGGCAACTCGCATGTCCAGTTCATCTCGCCAGAGCGGCTGCGCGAGAAAACCGGCCTCTCCTTCGTTTCGCTCGCGCCGCCCTGGACATTGCCGCGGGAGACGCTGCTGACCATCGACTGGTTTTTGCGCCACCACCGCGAGGTGCCCGCCCAAGCCGTCGTGATCGGCATCGACGATTACTGGTGCACCCCCGATCCGACCTTGCCGAACGAGAAGCCTTTTCCGTTCTGGCTCCTGAGCCGCAGCATGCCGGAATATCTCGGCGGCTTGATGCGCTATGACCTGATCGAGGAAATTTCCCGGCGCATCGCCTACCTGGCTTCCGGCTCCGCCGAGCGCGCCCGACCGGACGGATATTGGGACGCCGAGGCCGAATATCTCTCCCAAGGCTACATGGATCGCCCGGAACTGCGCAGAAAACTCGAGGAGCCCGAGGAATCGGGCGGCGGCAATATCGACGGGCCCTTCCCGGCCGCGGCCAGGCTCGAGGCGCTGATGACGTCGGCTCCGGCGCAGACGAAGTTCATCCTCCTCCGCCCTCCGGTCTATGCCTCGAGCCTGCCCAGGCCCGGCACCGCTGCGGGAGCAGCCGAGGCCGCATGCCTCAAGGCTTACGCCGATCTCGCGTCGCGTCGACCCCGCACCGCCCTGCTGAACTGGCGCATCGACCGCCCCGAACTGCACGATTCGAATCTCTTCTTCGACCATACGCACTACCGCGTACCGATCGCCCGGCTGATCGAGGCCGACATCGCCGCGGCGGTCCGAGCGCTGGAGTGAGACGAATCCCGCTCAAAATCCCGCAGAATCTGCCCTTTGACCACCGTCAATCACGAAGTGGTTGAAGCCGTGTCGGAAGCGATTGTTCCCCTTGAAACGGATCGCTATAAGGGCGCCAAATCGGCTCACCCTCCCGCGGCACAGCCGGTGGGCGCGTGAGCGGACAACTCAGAGAGCGTGCCCATGTCGAAGCAGATCATCCTCGATGCGGACTACAAGCCGAGCGATGACGAGCCGTTCATGAACGATCGTCAACGTGAGTATTTCCGCGGCAAGCTCCTCGCCTGGAAGGACGAGATCCTGAAGGAAGCG
>JARYGW010000293.1:0-7073 GCA_033792295.1 Allobosea sp. | reverse complement strand
TTCCGGGCTCTGGCTGTGGGTCTGGCCGCCGAAGATGCCGCCGCCGGTCGGCATGCGGATCACCAGCGGGCAGGTGAAGTCGCCGGCCGAGCGGTAGCGCAGGCGCGCGGCCTCCGAGACGATCTGGTCATAGGCCGGGTACATGTAGTCGGCGAACTGGATCTCGACACAGGGCCTGAGGCCATAGGCCGCCATGCCGATGGCGGTGCCGACGATGCCGGCCTCGCTGATCGGCGCGTCGAAACAGCGCGAGACACCGTATTTCTGCTGCAGCCCGTGGGTGCAGCGGAAGACGCCGCCGAAGAAGCCGACATCCTCGCCAAAGACCACGACGTTGTCGTCACGGCCCATCGAGACGTCCATGGCTGAGCGGATCGCCTCGATCATCGTCATGCGGGGCATCAGAGGAGCCCTCCGATGAAGGGACGGACAGACCACTTCGTCATGGCCGGGCTTGTCCCGACCATCCGCGTCTTTACGGGTCGAGCGTCGGGTTCAAGACGTGGATGCTCGCCACAAGGGCGAGCATGACGGCGGAGGATCGGACGTCCGGTCGTCATCGCGTCACACCCCGATCTGCTGGCGCTGGCGGCGCAGATGCGGCGGCAGCTCGGCATAGACGTCCTCGAAGATGTCGCGCGCCGAGGGCTTGCCGCCGGAATGCAGGGTGCCGAAGCTCTCGGCCTCCTTTTGCGCGGCGATGACGGTGGCGAGAATCTCGGCCTCCGCCTGCTTGTGGCGTTCTTCCGACCAGGCGCCGACCGCGATCAGGTGCTGCTTCAGCCGCATCAACGGGTCTCCAAGCGGCCAGTCGTCGGATTCGTGCTTGGGGCGATAGGCTGAAGGGTCGTCCGAAGTGGAATGGGCACCGGCGCGGTAGGTGACGTATTCGACCAACGTCGGCCCGAGATTACGACGAGCGCGCTCGACCGCCCATTGCGCGACCGCGTAGACCGCCAGGTAGTCGTTGCCGTCGACGCGGAGGGCCGGGATGCCAAAGCCGAGCCCCCTTGCGGCAAATGTGCCGGAGCCGCCGCGGGCGATGCCCTGGAAGGTCGAGATCGCCCATTGGTTGTTGACGACGTTGAGGACGACCGGGGCCTTGTAGGTCGAGGCGAAGACCAGCGCGGCGTGGAAATCCGATTCCGCTGTCGAGCCGTCGCCGATCCAGGCGGCAGCGATGCGGGTGTCGTTCTTGATCGCGGAGGCCATCGCCCAGCCGACCGCCTGGACGAACTGGGTCGCGAGATTGCCGGAGATCGAGAAGAAGCCGTGCTCCTTGGAGGAATACATCACCGGCAATTGCCGGCCCTTCATCGGGTCGCGCTCGTTCGAGTAGATCTGGTTCATCATGTCGACGAGCGGGTAGTCGTTCGCGATCAGCAGGCCCGCCTGGCGATACGTCGGGAAGTTCATGTCGCCGGGCTGGAGCGCGATGCGGAAGGCGCAGCTCACCGCCTCCTCGCCGGTGTGCTGCATGTAGAACGAGGTCTTGCCCTGGCGCTGCGCCATCTGCATGCGCCCGTCGAAGGTGCGCAGTGTCATCATGTGGCGCAGGCCGCGGATCAGGTCCTCATGCGAAAGATCGGGCACCCAGGGTCCGACCGCCTCGCCCTCCCGGTTGAGCACGCGGATGATCGAATAGGCGAGGTCTCGAATATCCTTGGGGTCGACATCGACGGGCGGGCGGGCGACCGAGCCGGCCTTGGGGATCACGACATGGGAGAAATCTGGCTTTTCGCCCGGGCGGCTTGCCGGTTTAGGGACGTGGAACTGCAGTGGCTGGACCCCTGCCGGCGCGCTGCCGGTCTTGTCGCTGCTCATGAGCGCCTCCATCCCTGACGCCACCAGCATTCCGCCTTTGCCGACATCCGGCAAGGCGTCTCCTCGAAGGCGCTGCCATGCGCAGCAAGCCCCGGCCAGCGGACGATCGTTCCCCTTGCAACCAACGCTAGCGCCGCCGCCCCGGAGATTCCTTCCGAATTTGCCGGCGCGATCAAAATTCGTCAGAAGATCATTCCGGGTTTTTTCATATTCACGGAACGATCTCCCGATGAACAAAAAGAGCCAGAAGAGTCCTGCTCTCGATCCGATCGATCGCAAAATCCTGGCCGCGCTCCGTGAAGACGGCCGGCTCACCACCCAGGCCCTGGCGGAAAAGGTCGGCCTCTCGCCCTCGCCCTGCTGGACGCGGGTGAAGCGGCTGGAGGAAGCGGGAGTCATCGAGAAATACGTGGCGCTGCTCGACCATCAGGCGCTCGGCTACAACAATGTCGTCTTCGTCGAGATCACGCTCGACAAGCATGACGACAAGGTGCTCGACCAGTTCGCCGAGGCGCTGACGCGGGCGCCAGAGGTGGTCGAGGCGCATCTGGTCACCGGCGAATACGACTATCTCGCCAAGGTCGTGGTCAGCGGCACTGACCACTACGAGCGCTTCCTGCGCGGAACGATCTACCGCATTCCGGGTGTGCGCCAGACACGGACGACCTTCGGGCTGAGGGCCCTGAAGCGGACGCTGTCGGTCGATCCGCTGAAGGTGGAGGGATAAACGACCGTCATGCTCGGGGTTGACCCGAGCATCTCGGAAACCAGTGTCTTCTGGTCCTGAGATTCTCGGGTCTCCGCTTCGCTTCGCCCGAGAATGACGGCCTTTGTGAGCACCTTATCCCAGCATCTCCCGCACCAGCGGCACGACCTTCTCGCCATAGAGCCGGATGCACTCCATCAGCTTCTCATGCGCCAGCGGGCCGGCGCTGTATTTGAGCTGGAAGCGCGACAGGCCAAGCCCCTTGGCGGTCGCGGCGATCTTGCGCGCCACCGTCTCGGGCGAGCCGAGGTAGAGCGAGCCATGCGCGACCTCCTGCTCGAAATCGGCGCGGCTCATCGGCGGCCAGCCGCGCTCGGCGCCAATCCGGTCGCGCCCCTGCTTGAAGGCCGGGAAGAACTCCTCCTTCGCCTGCTCGTCGGTGGCCGCGACATAGCCTGGCGAATGCACGCCGATCGGCTTTACCGGCTTGTCGAGCTGCGCATAGGCGCGGTGATAGAGATCGACATAGGGCTTGAAGCGCAGCGGATCGCCCCCGATGATGGCGAGCATCATCGGGAGATCGTAGCGGGCTGCGCGGACCACCGATTCCGGGCTGCCCCCGACGCCGATCCAGGTCTTGAGCGGGCCGTTTTCGACCGGCGGATAGACGAACTGGTCCTTGAGCGCCGGGCGGATCGAGCCCTGCCAGCTCACCGGCTCCTGCGGCAGCAGCGCGGCGAAGAGATCGAGCTTCTCCTCGAAGAGCTTCTCGTAATCGCGCAGGTCGAAGCCGAAGAGCGGGAAGGATTCCGTGAACGAGCCGCGACCGAGAATGACCTCGGCGCGCCCGTTCGACAGCGCATCCACGGTCGAGAAGCGCTGGAAGACGCGGATCGGATCGTCCGAGCTCAGCACGGTGACCGCCGAACCCAACTTGATCCGGCTTGTGCGCGTGGCCATGCCGGCCAGCACGGTTTCAGGCGACGACACCGCGAAATCGGAACGGTGATGCTCGCCGACACCGATGAAGTCGATGCCGACCCGGTCCGCCAGCACGGCTTCCTCGACAAGGTTGCGGATCACCTGCGCATGCGGCAGCGGCTTGCCGTCCGCCCCGTTGGTGACGTCGCCGAAAGTATCGAGCCCGAATTCCAGTTCCTGTTCCATGATCGTCCCGGGGTCGCGCTGCGGCCCGTTTGCCTGCCGGCCATCCCGGCTCCCCGCAGTTAGGGACAGGATTGCCGGCGCGCAATTGCTCGGGCGTTGCCCTCACAGCAACAGCCTGTTTGCGGGGCTGCAACCGCCCTGCTTGCAACCGGCCGCCACTATGCCAATGCTCGGGCGGCGGCGAGCTGCGCCGCTGCCGAAGCGAACCATGATCATCCGCCAGCTGATCTATCTCGACGCGCTCGCCCGCGAAAAGCATTTCCGCCGCGCGGCCGAGGCCTGCCATGTCTCGCAGCCGACGCTCTCGGCCGCGATCGTGCAGCTCGAGGAGGAGCTCGGCGTGCTGATCGTCGAGCGCGGCCGGCGCTTCCAGGGCTTCACCAAGGAGGGCGAGGTCGTGCTCGCCCATGCCAGGCGCATCCTCGCCGAGGCCGAGGTGATGAAGGATTCGATCGCCGAACTGCGCGGGGGCGTTTCCGGCCGCATCCGGCTCGGCGCGATCCCGACCGCGCTGCCGATGATCGCCCATATCACCGCGCCCTTCTCGGAGCGCTATCCGGCGGTGTCGCTGACCGTGCTGTCGTTGACCTCGCAGGAGATCCAGCAGGGCATCGACGATTTCGAGCTCGATGTCGGGCTGACCTATCTCGACAACGAGCCGCTCGACCGGGTGATCTCCAAGCCGATCTACCAGGAATCCTACGTGCTGCTGACCCGCGAAGACGGGCCGTTCGGGGCGCGCGACACGATCACCTGGGCGGAGGCGGCCGAACAGAAGCTCTGCCTGCTCACCGGCGACATGCAGAACCGGCGCATCATCGACGGCATCTTCCGCTCGGTGGGAACCGCGCCGCGGCCGATGATCGAGACGAACTCGATCTTCAATCTGTGCTCGCATGCCGGCATCCAGGGCATCGCCAGCATCGTCTCGCTGCAATTGCTGGAATTCTTCGGCGTGCCGCTCGGCACGCGAGCGCTGTCCCTGGTCGAGCCGGAGGCGCAGCGCACGATCGGCTTGATCGTTGCGGACCGGCAGCCCGTGGCGCCGCTGGCGCGCAACCTCCTGATGATGACGAAGCCGGTCGCCGATGCCGGGCTGCCACGGCGGCCGATCGTACGATAGACTTTTCCTATCGTCGTATAACCGCCTCCGCATTGTGCAGCGCAAAATCGCTACAGCGCAGCATTTTCGATCAAGCCGCCATGCCCGAAACTCCCGCAGCGGCTCTAGTCTTCGAATTTTGATAGCTAAAATCTATCAATTCTTCGAAAGAAACGATTTGAATTCATTCCAGTTTCAACCACCCTTCCCTTAACGAGCGCCCGGCGAACCGGGCCCATGGAGGAAAGATGGCAGCTTATCCGGCCTGGGATCAGGACAGCGCACGCATGATCGTCGCCGGTCTGGCGCATCTGGAAGGCGCCACGCTGCCGATGCTGCACGCCCTGCAGGACGAGTTCGGCTATGTCGACCCGCAGGCCGTGCCGCTGATCGCGGAAGCGCTGAACCTGTCGCGCGCCGAGGTCCATGGCGCGATCTCCTTCTATCACGACTTCAAGAGCGCTCCGCAGCCGGCCCGCATCGTCAAGCTCTGCCGGGCCGAGGCCTGCCAGGCTCTGGGCTGCGAAACCGTCGTCGAAGAACTCTCCGCCAAGCATGGCATCGCGGTCGACGACCACCATGCCGGCGACGCCATGGTCGAAACGGTGTATTGTCTCGGCAATTGCGCGCTCGGGCCCTCTGCCCTGGTCGACGGCGAACTGATCGGGCGCGTCGATGCCGCCCGCATCGCCGGGCTCTGCCAGCACGGAAGGGCGCATTCATGAGCGCCAACCCGGTTCGCATCTTCGTTCCCATCGACGCCGCTGCTTTATCGGTGGGCGCGGAAGCCGTCGCGCAGGCCGTGGCGCGCGAAGCCGAAATGCGTGGACTTTCCATCGAGATCGTCCGCAACGGCTCGCGCGGCATGCTCTGGCTGGAGCCGATGGTCGAGGTCGAGACGGCGGAAGGCCGGATCGCCTATGGGCCGGTCGCTGCGAAGGATGTCGCCGCGTTGTTCGATGCCGGCCTCACCTCGGGTGGCGCGCATGGCTTGCGCCTCGGCAAGACCGAGGAACTCGATTGGATGAAGCGCCAGCAGCGCCTGACCTTCGAGCGCGTCGGCGTCATCGATCCGCTCTCGATCGCCGACTACCGCGCCCATGGCGGCTTCAAGGGGCTGGAGAAAGCGCTCGCCCTGACCGGCGGCGAGATCGTCGAGGGGGTCAAGGCGTCGGGTCTGCGCGGCCGCGGCGGTGCCGGTTTCCCGACCGGCATCAAGTGGAAGACCGTCCACGACGCCAGGGCAGACCAGAAATACGTGGTTTGCAATGCCGACGAGGGCGATAGCGGCACCTTCGCCGACCGGATGCTGTTCGAAGGCGACCCCTATCTCACCATCGAAGGCATGGCGATCGCGGCGATCGCGGTCGGGGCAACGCGCGGCTACATCTATCTGCGCTCCGAATATCCTCATGCCCATCGCATGCTCCGGCGCGCGATCCTGAAGGCCGAGGCCGCCGGAATGATCGGCGCCTCGGTGATGGGTTCGCAGCACGCCTTCCATCTCGAAGTCAGGCTGGGCGCCGGCGCCTATATCTGCGGCGAGGAGACCTCGCTGCTCGAAAGCCTCGAAGGCAAGCGCGCCATCGTCCGGGCCAAGCCGCCGCTGCCGGCCCTGCAGGGCCTGTTCGGCAAGCCGACCGTCGTCAACAACGTGCTCTCCTTCGCCGCCGTGCCCTGGATCATGGATCACGGCGCGCAGGCCTATGCGGATTACGGCATGGGCCGCTCGCGCGGCACGCTGCCGATCCAGCTCGGCGGCAACGTCAAGCGCGGCGGGCTGATCGAGCTCGCCTTCGGCATCTCCTTGCGCGAGATCATCGAGGACATGGGTGGCGGCACGCTCTCGGGCCGGCCTATCCGGGCGGTGCAGGTCGGCGGGCCGCTCGGTGCCTATCTCACGGCCGAACAGCTCGACGTGCAGATGGACTACGAGGCGCTGGCGGCGATGCGCGCGATGCTCGGCCATGGCGGCATCGTTGTTTTCGACGACACGGTCGACATGGCCAGGCAGGCCCGCTTCGCCTTCGAATTCTGCGCCAGGGAAAGCTGCGGCAAGTGCACGCCCTGCCGCATCGGGGCGACGCGCGGCGTCGAGACCATGGACCGGATCATCGCCGGCGCCGAGGTGCCTAAGAACATCGCCGTGCTGCGCGATCTCTCCAAGCTGATGACCGACGCCTCGCTCTGCGCCATGGGTGGGCTGACGCCCAATCCGGTGCTCAGCGCGCTCAACCATTTCCCCGAGGATTTCGACCGTACTCCCAGCCCACG
>JARYGW010000292.1:0-7153 GCA_033792295.1 Allobosea sp. | reverse complement strand
CGATACAGCACTGGGCGCAGATTTTCTCGCCCCTCGCGATGCCCGCCGGATGCTGATGGTCGGCGCCGGAGCACTGGCGCCCTATGTCATCGACGCACTCTTCAGCGTGCGGCCTTCGCTCGAACACGTCGCGATCTGGAACCGGACCGGCGCCAGGGCCGAAGCGCTCGCCGAAGTCCAGCGCGCGGCGGGGCGCTCCACCGAGGCGGTGGCCGATCTCGACGCGGCCTTGCCCGAGGCCGACATCGTGATCTCCGCCACGATGTCCGAAACGCCGCTGATCAAGGGCGATCTCATCGCCCCGGGTGCGCATGTCGGGCTCGTTGGCTCCTTCACCCCTGAGATGCGCGAGGGCGACGACGCCCTGCTCCAGCGCGCCGCGATCTTCGTGGACGACTACGCCTGCGTGGAACGCTCCGGCGAGTTCGTCGAGCCGATGCGCAGCGGCATCATCGGGCGAGGCGACATCCGGGCGGACCTCTTCGCGCTCTGCCGCCGCGAGTTCGTCCATTACCCGGACGATCGGCCCACGCTGTTCAAAAACGGCGGCGCCGGCCATCTCGACCTCTTCCTGGCCAATCACCTTCTCTCCCGCCTGTCCGGCGCCGACCGCGCCTGAACAGCCCCCCGAGCAATCGACGAGCCGAATCATGTCCTCCGATCCTTTGCTGCAGCCCTTCACGATCAAGCATCTGACGCTCAAGAACCGCATCATGAGCACGAGCCATGCGATCAGCTATGGCGAGGATGCGATGCCCAAGGAGCGCTACCAGCTCTATCATGAGGAGAAGGCGAAAGGCGGCATCGGCCTGACGATGTTCGGCGGCTCCTCGAACGTCTCGCCGGATTCCGGTTCGGTGTTCGGCCAGCTCAGCGTCGGGCACGACCGCATCATCCCCCATTTCCGTACCTTCTCCGAGCGGGTTCATCGGCACGGTGCGGCGATCATGTGTCAGATCACCCATCTCGGTGGTCGCTCGCACTGGCGATCGGACAACTGGCTGCCGACGGTTTCTCCATCCCGCTACCGCGAGCCATCGCATCGCGGCTTCACCAAGGAGATGGACCGGCACGATATCGACCGGATCGTCCGCCAGTTCGGCGATGCGGCGAAGCGCTGCCAGGAAGGCGGGCTCGACGGTTGCGAGGTCCATGTCCATGGGCATCTCGTCGGCCAGTTCTGGAACCCGCTCATCAACCGCCGCACCGACGAGTTCGGCGGATCGCTGGAGAATCGCGCCCGCTTCGGCCTGATGGTCCTGGAAGAGATCCGGAAACGGGTGGGCGAGCGCTTCCTGCTCGGCGTGCGCATGGCGGTGGGCGAAGGCCACGAAGCCGGCATGACCGGAGCCGACTATCTCGACATGGCGAAGCTCATCGAGCGCTCGGGGCTGATCGACTTCTTCAACCTGACCTTCGGGCGGATCGATACCGAAGTCGGCCTCGCGGACTACATGCCGGGCATGCATGTCGGCCTTGCCCCGCAGCTCGCACCGGTCGCCGCGGTGAAGCGGCAACTCAGCCTGCCGGTCTTCCATGCCGCACGCATCAACGATCTCGCCACAGCCCGCTACGCCGTGCAGGAGGGATTGCTGTCCCTCGTCGGAATGACGCGCGCGCACATCGCCGATCCGCATATCGCCAACAAGCTGGCGCGCGGGGAGGAAGAACGGATCCGCCCCTGCGTCGGCGCGACCTATTGCTCCTGGCAGCGGCGCTGCATCCACAACGTCTCGATCGGCCGCGAGGCGACGCTTCCACATCTGATCGAGAAGGCGACGACGAAGCGCCGCATCGTCATCGTGGGCGCCGGCCCGGCGGGACTCGAAGCCGCCCGCATCTGCGCCGAACGCGGGCACGAGGTGATCGTCCACGAGGCGGCTTCGCAGGCCGGCGGCCAGGTGCTGCTGGCGACGCGCATCCCGCGGCGGCGCGATCTCATCGGCATCGTCGACTGGCGCGTCGCCGAGGCCGAGCGGCTGGGTGTCGTCATCCACTACAACAGCTATGCCGACCGCGGGACGATCGAGGCCGAGAATCCGGACGTCGTCATCGTCGCCACGGGCGGCCTGCCCGACCGCATGGAGGACGAGGTCGCCGGCGCCGAGCTGGCCGAGACCGTCTGGGAGATGCTGGAGACCCCGCGCAGCTCGCAGGGCACTGTCCTTCTCTATGACGGGCTCGGCACGATCGCGGGCGCGGCCAGCGCCGAGATGCTCGCCGAACAGGGAGCGCGGCTGCTCTATGTGACGCCCGACAAGCAGATGGCACTGGAAACGAGCTATCTCGACCGGCCTTTCATCATGCGTGAGCTCTATCGCGCCGGCACGATGATGCATCCGGACAAGCGGCTGGTGCGGGTAGCCCGCAACGGCAACCGCATCGAGGCGACCTTCGTGAACGAATACACGGAAGTCGAGGAGACCTTCGCCTGCGACCGCCTCGTCATCGAACGCGGCACAATTCCGATGGACGAACTCTACCATGAGCTGCGCTCGGCATCGCGCAACGACGGTGTGACCGATCTCGACGCTCTGGTGGCCGGCCAGCGGCAGGATCTCTCGCTCAATCCCGAAGGCCGATACGAGCTCCACCGCATCGGGGATTCCGTGTCCTCCCGCGACATTCATGCCGCGATGCTGGACGCCATGCGCCTCTGCAAGGATATCTGACGATGAAACTGACGTCCGCCCGCATCTATCTGGTCGAGAGCGGCGGCATCCGCCCCGTGCTCCTGGAACTGGAGACGGACGCCGGCATCAAGGGCATCGGCGAGGCCTGCATCGCCTATGGCATCGGCGGAACTGCCTCCGCCGGCATGCTCAAGGACATCATCGAGCGCTATATGACCGGCGGCGTCGATCCCACGCGGATCCAGCCGCTGTGGAACGAGATCTACGATCACGGCTTCTGGGCCAAGGGCGGCGGACCGATCGTCTACGCTGCGATGAGTGCGATCGAGCAGGCGCTGCTCGACATCAAGGCGCGCAGCCTCAATATCCCGGTCTACGAGTTGCTCGGAGGGCGCGTGCACGACAGACTGCGCACCTATTGCAACGGATGGTATTTCGGCGCGACGCGCGACGAGGATCTTCCGGCCGCGGCCGCGCGCGCGGTCGAGGACGGCTATGGCGCTCTGAAGTTCTATCCCTTCGTGACGATCCTGCCGGAAGGCAAGCTCCGTCATCCGTCCTATCGAGCCGCCAGCGATCCCTCGGTCGTGAAGCGGGCGGTGCGTACGGTGGCGGCGATCCGCAGAGCCGTCGGCCCCGAGATCGAGCTGATGCTGGACCTGTCCGCGGGGCTGACGCCCGACGACACGATCCGCTTTTGCCGCGAGATCGAGCCGCTCGACATCACCTATGTCGAGGAACCGACCGTCCCGGGCGATGTCGGCGCGCTGGTCAAGGTCGCGCAGGGCATCTCGCAGAGGATCGCGGTCGGGGAGCGGATCTATTCGCGCTACGGCTTTCGCGACGTGCTGGAAAGCCGCGCCGCCGACATCCTGCAGCCCGACATCGGGAACACCGGCGGGCTGATGGAGGCGCGCAAGATCGCGGACATGGCCGTGGCCTACGGCATGAAGGTGCAGCCCCACATCTGCGCGAGCGCGCTGTCGACCGCCGTCGGCATGCATTTCTCGGCTGCGACCCCGAATTTCTACATCCAGGAGCATTTCCCCTACTGGGCCCGGATACCCGGACATGTCGAGGTGCTCGAGGACCCGATCGAGCCGAGCGTGCGGAACGGCTTCATTCCCGTGAGCGATGCGCCCGGCTTCGGCGTGACCCTGCGCCGGCAGGCGCTGGACAATTCCGTCTATCTCGAGCTGTCGCTCTGAAGCACCCTCCCCTTGAGTGCCGGAAGCCAGCCGAATGTTCATCACACTCAAGATCAAGGCCAGGTCGGTCTATCACGGCTATTCCGACGACCGCTCCCCGATCGTGGACCCGGTAGTGTCCGAACGCTTCGTCGAGAAGATCATCCGGTTGGACCGCATCCTCTCCTTCACGGAAGACTACGTCTTCATCGAATGCCCCCACGGCACTGCCCAGACCTGGGAATATGAGGGAACCCTCTCCAGCATCAGGACCAAGCTCGCCTCGATCGGCATGGTGATCTGACCCCGCACCGACCCGCTCGAACTCCTGCAGAGATGCAGCCCTCCTTCGTTGCACCGATCTCCGTAACACCGGTTAAATACCCCCACGCGGAATACTGACCTAAGCATCTCCTCGCTGAAGGTGAAACTGCGATAGGCGCTATGCGCTTCCCCTCCGTCCGATGAACTCTGTCGAAGACGTCGGCGTTTTCTGCGAGACTGAAGCCCGGTTTCGGTCGCCTTCAGCCGAGGCGGCGTGATGATGGGCGAACGTCAGATCGCGTGCGGCGCATACAACTATCGCCAATACGCGTCGGCGGGAGGCACAATAGCTTCCGGGCCAGAGTCCCGCTTCCAGGGAGGAAAGCATGCATGTGGCGGAAGCGCGAATTGATCGCGCCAGCCTGGATGAGGTCGTCAACCAATCCGGCGCACTCACCGGCGTGAACGTGTTCGAGCAAGACGTGATCCTGCGCGCAGCCGTCGCGCGCGAAGGCGCGGGCTGGGTCGCGGAGCGCGCTGCGCAATTGGGGCGAGCAGCGGGCGACCCGCTTTGGCAGGAACATGCCCATCTTGCCAACCAGAACGCGCCACGTTTCAGGAGCCATGACCGCTTCGGTCATCGCATCGATCTCGTCGAGTTCCATCCGAGCTATCACGCCCTCATGGAGCTCGCCTTCGGCTCCGGCGTGCACTCCCTCGGCTGGACTGCCGGCCGGCCGGGGGCTCATACCGCACGGGCCGCATTGTCCTATGTCTGGAACCAGATCGAGAACGGCGTCGGCTGTCCGACCGGCATGGCCTACTCCGCGATCCCATCGCTGCGCCTCGCTCCCGAAATCCGCTCCGTATGGGAAAGGAAGGTGCTGGCGAACGCCTATGATCCGCGCCCGGTACCAGTTTCCGAGAAGACCGGCGCGACCATCGGCATGGCGCTCACCGAAAAACAGGGCGGCTCGGATTTGCGCGCCAACATGACCCGTGCCGTGCCGGTGGGCCGCGGAGGCTCAGGCGGTGAATATCGGCTGACGGGGCACAAATGGTTTTGCTCCGCGCCGATGAGCGACGCGTTCCTGACGCTCGCGCAGACCGGGAATGGCCCATCCTGCTTCTTCGTCCCCCGCTCGCTGCCCGACGGCACGCGCAACCGCTTCTTCATCCAGCGCCTGAAGGACAAATGCGGCAATCGCTCGAACGCCTCCTCGGAGATCGAATACGACGACACCTATGCGATCCTGCTCGGCGATGAGGGGCGCGGGGTCCGGATTGCGATCGAGATGGCGCATCTGACCAGGCTCGACTTCGCTATCGGCTCCGCCGGGCTGATGCGCTGGGCGCTCAGCCTGACCCTGCACCACACCCATAATCGCCGGGCTTTTCAGCGTGTGCTGGCCGAACAGCCGCTGATGCGCAACGTGCTCGCCGATCTCTGCCTCGAATCGGAGGCTGCGACCTTGCTCGCCTTCCGCCTCGCGCGAGCCGTCGACGAGGCCTCAGCCGGATCGCAGGAGGCCCGCCTTCTGGAGCGCATCCTGACGCCGGTCGCGAAATTCTGGAACTGCAAACGCGTACCGGCCTTCGTGGCGGAATGCCTCGAATGCCATGGCGGCAACGGTTTCATCGAGGAGCAACCGATGGCGCGCCTTTATCGCGAGGCACCGCTCAACGGTATCTGGGAGGGCACTGGCAACGTGATCTGCCTCGACGTGCTGCGCGCCCTGCAGCGTGAGCCCGATACAGTTGCCGCCCTCCTCGCGGAGCTTTCGCTGGCGCGCGGTGCTGACCCGCGGCTCGATATCGCCATCGACGCCCTGGAGACCGAGCTCTCGGACACGCGTAATCAGGAGCACCGTGCCCGCCAGATCGCCGCCCAGATCGCGACAGTGATGGAAGCGGCTCTGTTCGTGCGTTGTTCGATCCCCGCCGCGGCCGATGCATTCATAGCATCACGCCTCGAAGGACTGCCCAACCGCGCCTTCGGCAGCCTGCCGCGCGATTGCGATCTTGCGTCGATCGTCGCACGATCCCGGCTGTCCTGACCTTCCGGATCGCAACTTGGCCCGCGTCGACCTCCGCAACTCCTCTCGCTACTGGCGCGACCCTTGGGTTCCGGGCCTGAGCTGTCTTGTTGCCGATTTCACCAGCCATGACTATGCGCCCCACAGCCACGAGGCCTTCGTCGTCGCGGTCACCGAGGCAGGCGGTGCGGAGTTCAAGAGCCGGGGGCGGACCGACGAGGCCAAGGCCTCGACCTTGCTGGTGTTCAACCCCGACGAGCCACATTCGGGCCGGATGGGCTGGAGCCAGCGATGGCTCTACCGCGGGCTTTATCTGACCTCGCCGGCGATCGAGACGCTGAAGACCGCGCTCGGCCTCGAGATGACAGCCTATTTCACCCGCAACAGCTTCCACGACCCCGACCTGATCGGCGCCTTCCTCGACCTGCATCGCGTCCTCGATGAGGGAAACGATCCTCTCGAAGAGCGCGAGCTTCTCTTGCGCAGCTTCGGAGCCCTCATCCGGCGCCATGCGGCCGGCGAGCCCAGGCTGGCGCAGCCGGTGCGTGACCAGACCAAGGCAGCCCATATCTGCGAAATCATGCGGGAGCGCCATGCCGAGGAGCTCACGCTCGAACAGCTGGGCGTGGAAGTCGGGCTCACTCCATTCCAGTTGATCGCCCTGTTCAAGCGCAGCACAGGGCTCACCCCGCACGCCTACCTCACGCAGCTGCGCCTCAAGGCGGCGATCGCTGCGCGCGGTCGGGGCGCGACGATCGCCGCCGCCGCATTCGATGCCGGCTTCTATGACCAGAGTGCGCTGACACGGCATTTCAAGCGCGCCTACGGAATCACGCCGCTGCAATGGGTGCGCGCCGCGACCGGCTGACAAGCCTTCTCAATTTCCGCCAATAGCGGGGCGCCGCGTCGCGCCAATCTCCCCTGCACGCAAACGCCCCGCCGGGGGCCGTAGCAAGGTGAGATGCATGTCCCGTTATTTCTGCCTCGACCATCCCGATGTCCTGACGCTGACGACCCAGGTCGTGCAGGCGCA
>JARYGW010000291.1:0-7196 GCA_033792295.1 Allobosea sp. | reverse complement strand
CGGCAGGCGGTACCGTCGCCGGCGCCGTCATCGGGGCCGGTGCGGGCTCGGCACGCCGGGCCCCCGGCGCGGGCCGCATCTCCTCGGCCGGGGCAGAGTGAGACAGGATCGGGCGCGGATGGCGCGCTTTCTGGAACATCAGCGCATTGGCGACGATGGCCAGCGAGACAAGGCCGAAGGAGAGGAAAATCAGAGCCCGGCCGGGTTTCCGGCCCGCGCTGCGCATGATCTGCGCGAACCAGGAGGGCGATTTGCGACGCGCCGGCTGCGCGCGCCGAACGGGAGCGGACCGGGAAGCGCCGGTGCGGGCGCGGGCGGCCATGGTAGCGGACATCGGTTCGGCTCGTTCTCAGGCGGTCAGGCGAAGCGGTTCTTTGGTGTCGAGGCCCCGGCGAGGAGCCCTGGCGAAGGTCACGATCTTGGCGGGCTGCTCGACGGTTTCGGCGCAGCCGATCGGCAACCGAACGGAGACGCGGGTGCCGACACCCGGCGCGCTCTCTACGCTCAGACGCCCGCCATGCAGGCCGACAAGCCCACGCACGACGGAGAGGCCAAGCCCCGTCCCCTCATGCGAGCGGTCGTAGGCGCCCTTGGCCTGGAAGAAGGGATCACCCAATCGCGGCAGATCGGCGGCAGCGATGCCGATGCCGGTGTCGGAGACGGAGAGATCGATCACATCCCCGTCGCGGACGACGGCGAGCGTGACACGTCCGCCAACCGGGGTGAACTTGACCGCATTGGAGAGGAGATTGAGGACGACCTGCTTGAGCGCCCGCCGGTCGCCTTCGATCTGCGGCAGCGATGGCCCCAGCACATGCTCCAGCGCGATTCCACCGGTTTCGGCACGCAGCGCCATCAGCTGACAGCAATCCTTGGCGAGAGCCGCGAGGTCGAGCGGATCGCGCTGGATCGACATGGCGCCGCTCTCGATCTTCGAGATGTCGAGCAGGGTATTGACGACGTCGAGGAGGTGGTTGCCCGAGGCGTGGATGATCCCGGCATATTCGGTCCGCTTCTGCGCGTCCAGCCGGCCGGTCTCGTCCATGCTGAGCATCTCGGAGAAGCCGATGATGGCGTTGAGCGGGGTGCGCAATTCGTGGCTGACCGTAGCCAGGAAGCGGGCCTTGATGTCGTTGGCCTTCAGCGCCTCGGCATGGCCACGGGCGAGCTCCTCGTCCTGCGCCCGGCGCTCGGTGACGTCGCGCATGACGCAGACGACGGTCGCTCCGTCGCGACCCTGCATACCCTCGACGCGATGAGCCTGCATTTCGAGCCAGCGCGAGACCGGCACCCGCCCCTTCCCGCTCTCTTCCAGCGGCACGAACAAGGTGCGGAAGCAGGCGCTGACGCCGGCATCGCCATGGGCTGCGTCGCTCAACGCCTTCAGGAAGAGCGGACGATCGGCGATATGGACGCGCTCGAACAGGCCGCGGCCGATCAGATCGCGCGGCTCGGCGCCGGCAAGCGTGCGGGCGGCGGCGTTGGCGAAGACGACCGCGCCATCCGCATCGTGCCAGGTCACGAGGTCGCCGACATGGTCGAGCAGCGCCCGCGCGCGCTCGTCAGTGGCACGGTACTCGCCGAATTCCGCCTCGCGCCGGCGCAGCATCAGTGCCGTGACGACGAGCGCCTGCACAAGCGCGCCGACGACGAGCAGCGGCATCGCCTGCTGCATCCAGGCCGCCGGAGCTGCGAAGGCACCGATTTGGCCGCCGACGACGACGGCCAGAAGTGCCGTCACCGCCACCACACCCGCGCGAAACACGAATTTCCGGCCGCCGAGGCTCGCAGCCTCCACCGGCACGATGGCGAGCCCGGCGAGCAGAGGCGAGCTCGCGCCGCCGGTCACGGCCGCGAGGGCCACGATGAAGAGGGACAGAGCAGCGGCCGAAACCGCATGAGCGACATCGAGCCGGCCGCTGCGGGACAGGATGAAGACGGCGAGCAGCGGCAGGGCCGCCGCCACGATCATGGCGGCCTCGAAAGCCCCGAGCGTGCCGCGCCAGGCGAGATAGGCCGGGGCAAGCCCCAGCGCGACGGCACCGACCAGCAACCGCGACAGGATGAAGCGCTCATGACGCCCCCTCTCGCGGGTGTCGGTCCGCACCGATGCATGCACCAGCGCCGCCGCCTGTGTCCTCAGTGCTGCCATCACCATCAAATACGCAACGCCCAACTCTTGCAGGCCGACAGGCCCGCTCGTCGCCATCTCGCCACGTCCGGTTTAAGCGGGGCTTAAAGCCGGGCACATCGTGATGGAGCGGTGAGGCATCGCCTCGTCTTTTATACAAATAAATCATAATCTTAAGTCGATTTTGGCGATTTCGACCCGCATCCGGGCAGTTCAAAGCAGGGTGAACGGAAGCTGAAGATCGCCGCCGGCATTCGACTCGTATTTGAGCAATCGAAATGACGCGATTTTTCCGGATCCCAGGCTAGGGTCCTCCTCGCGGCCCCGAACCGCGATGGAGATCGAAATGGCTTATTTCCTGCGCAAGGTCGCGATCATCGGCCTGATCGCGATGAACTCGCCGGTCCATGGCGGGAAACCGGCCGAGGTCGAGCTGCCACAGACCGTCCGGCAGGTCGTGAGCGCGGTGCAGGCCGAGCCGAGGGCCGCGGCCGGCAGCCTGACCGCAGCACGAGAGGCGGCGCAGATCCTGGCGGGGCTCGATCCCGAAACGCGCGGGCGCGTACTCAACGCGGTGGCTTCGGCTGCAACAAGTCGGTCCGTACAGCGTTGAATGCTTGACGCCAACCCGCAAGCCGCGGGAAGAGAGCGCGCCGGCCCCGGATGAAGCCGCGAGCGGCAAGGCAGGACATGACCACCACTCTCGACGAGATCGTCGCCAATTTCGAGCTGCTCGACGAATGGGACGACCGCTATCGCTACCTGATCGAACTCGGCAAGAGCCTCGAGCCGCTGCCGGAAGAGGCGCATAACGACGCCAACAAGGTGCGCGGCTGCGCCAGCCAGGTCTGGCTCGACATGCGCAGCGAGGGCGGCCCCGGCCCACAGACGCGCCTGCATTTCCGGGGCGACAGCGACGCCCATATCGTGCGCGGACTCGTCGCACTCGCGCTCGCGATCTTTTCGGACCGGAAGGCCGAAGAGATCCTCGCGACCGACGCCTTCGCCATCTACGAGAAACTCGGCCTCGCCGCACATCTCACGCCGCAGCGTTCCAACGGCGTGCGCGCCATGATCGAGCGCATGAAGAACGACGCCCGCGCCGCTACGGCCTGAAGCGCGGGTCTCGCTTCCCTGATCCTTGTCGAAATGCCCTCACGCGGGCGGGATCGCCGGACGGGCTCCCGGCGCCTGCCAGGCGGTGAGGCCGGGCGGCTTGCCGCCGCGATCCATCCCGTAATGCGAAGCCAGCGCCGCCAGCGCGACACGTAGCACCACCTTGGCCGAGCGAGCCGGCCAGCGCCGCTCCCGTTCGACCTGATCGAGCCCCTTGAGAAAGCCGCAGACGTCGATGGCGAGGCCCGACAGCTCGGGACCCAACCGATCGCAGGCGTGCCGGACACGCTGGCGGGCAGCGATGGCCGCATCGGATGCCCCAGCCGGATCACGCGGACCGGGACCGCGCTCGTCCGGTGTCAGCGCCGCATCCCAGTTCATCGTCGTGCGCGGCAGCATCTGTGCACCAGTGAGATCGGCGCGGAAGCGCTCGCCGGCCGCGAACTCCGCATCGCTGATTTGCGGCCTGCCATCCTTGCCGGAACGACGACGGAGCCAGAGCAGCGGGCTTTCGCGTTCGTCGAACTGCACGGCAGGCGCTTCCGGAACCTTCTCCTGCGAAGCGACCTGATCGGGCTGCGCAGCGCAAACATTCTCCAAGGCGAGACGGGCGCGCCTGCCCTCTCCTTGCCAGGCGACCAGCCCTTCCGATACGAGCCCGGCGACCGCCTGCGCCGTGACATAGCCGGCGCCGAGGCTGGCGCCGCTCAGCTCGCGGTACAGGGCGATCCGGCCGCAGCCGAGCGGTGAAGCGATGCCATAGGCTCCAGGCTCGGCAAGGTGACGCAGGATCCGGGCACGATCGCGATGGTCGTTTCCCTCCGTCATCACGGCACCTCCTGTGGCTTGGCCGACAGGCTGCAACGAAGGGAGAGGAGCGCCGCCTCGAGCGCGCTCAGGCCGAACTCGCAACGCGGATCATCACGGCTGTCCTCCACCAGCGCACAGGCATGGCGGACCGTCGTCCGGTCGCGGCCGAAGCAGACGCCGACCCGCGTCAGGCTGAGACCGAAGGTGACATGGGCGAGATACATCGCCCGCTGCCGCGCTCGCGCGACCGGTTTCCGCCCACGGTTGAAAGCCCTGAGCTTTCGGGAGGAAACGCCCGCGGCAGCCGCGACAGCGCTTTCCGCCAGCCGCGCCCCGGCAGCCTCCTGCAAGATGATGTCAGGGCTCATCTCGATAATGTTCATGATACGTTCCCAATCCCCCGCTCGCAGCTCTCCAATTCGAGCTCAGGGTTTTAGGATTATATTCTTATACCTCCCTTGGCAAGCCTGCCGGCGCAGTTATCCCCGCGCAGCGCCGCGGAAGCAGCCATGAAGGCGGAACGCCTTCGGAAGCGACCATGAAAAAAGCCGCCGAAAATCCGGCGGCTTTTTCCTCTGCAGAATTCTGCGATGTCGTGCGTATCAGCGACGCTTGCGACGCTGCTGACCCAAGCCCATCTTCTTCGCGAGCTGCGAGCGGGCCTCGGCATAGTTCGGCGCGACCATCGGATAGTCGGGCGGCAGGCCCCACTTCTCACGGTACTGCTCCGGCGACATGTTGTACTGCGTGCGCAGATGGCGCTTCAGCGACTTGAACTTCTTGCCGTCCTCGAGGCAGACCAGATAATCGGCAGTAATCGACTTCTTCACCGGGATCGCCGGCTTCGGCGCCTCGACCGGAACCACCGGCGCCACGCCGCCGATGACACGATTCAGCGCCGAATGGACTTCGCTGATCAGAGCCGGCAAGTCGGACGCAGGAACAGAATTGTTGGAAACATAGGCAGAAACAATGTCTGCCGTCAGTTCGATGAAGTCCGCTCCCTCATGATCGGCCATAGTTATGTCGCTCCTTATCGTTCTTGCTATGCACTTTTCCGGCCGCCCATCTTGAGGCGCCCCGCTCTCCGGCCGATCTTACCAATAGTGGCTGACACTATCAGCAACAGAATCATTGATCCGTACGATCGAGATCAGCCTGTAATGGATACTGCCTAATCACGCAAGAGAACAATTCGACCGAACAAGAACATTCCGCATCAATATTCAACGATGGGTATGACTGCGGTTTCCAATGCGAGCAAAGGTAAACCCCGCGGCAGCAGGCCTGCCTTGTCACGGCCGCGACAGGCCTCTACCTCTCGATTGCCCGTTACGGAGAACCCTTCATGCGCCCAGTCCCCGGCCTTCGCGATCAGAGCGGCACCTCGCGCCGGCCCCGCCTCTCTCCGGCGCCCCCCAAAGCAACCATCCGGACGAAGGAAAGCATCGTCCACGGCGTCACGCTGCGCGACGATTATGACTGGCTGCGCGCGCCCAACTGGAAAGAGGTGTTGCGCAACCCCGAGGCGCTGCCTGCCGACATCCGGACGTATCTCGAGGCAGAGAACGGTTACTGCAAGACATTGATGGCCTCGACCCGCAGCCTGCAACGCGAACTCGTCAAGGAGATGCGCGGACGGATCAAGGAAGACGATTCAAGCGTCCCGCAGCCGGATGGTGCCTGGCTTTACTATTCGCGTTATCGCAAGGGTGCCGAGCATCCGCTGATCTGCCGCCGCCCGCGCCAAGGTCGGGGCAGGAACACGGGAAAAGGCCGCGAGCAGATCATGCTCGACGCCGACGCGCTGGCCGACGGCAAGGATTTCTTCGATCTCGGCGATACGATCCACAGCCCCGACCACCGGCTCCTGGCCTGGAGCGCGGACGAGGCAGGCTCGGAGCTGCACAAGATCCGTGTCCGCGATCTCGAAACAGGTAAAGACCTTGCCGACGAGGTCGACGACACGACCGGCGAAATCGTCTGGGCAAGCGACTCCCGCTCCTTTTTCTATGTCGCGCTCGATGCCGACCACCGGCCGTCACGCGTGTTGCGCCATCGCCTCGGAACGGCTGCCGCGACGGACGAGCTGCTGCACGACGAAGCCGATGCCGGGATGTTCGTCGATATCGACAAGACGCAGTCCGGCCGCTTCCTGCTGATCTCGATCAGCGATCACGAGACCTCGGAGATCCGGCTGCTCGATCTCGATTCGGCGGGAGCCGGCCTGTTGCTCGTGGCCGAGCGTCAGCCCGGGCGGCAATACAGCGTCGAGCATCATGGCGATGACTTCCTGATCCTGACCAACGCAGAGGGCGCGGAAGACTTCAAGATCGTGACGGCGCCGCTCGGCAACCCCGCGCCGGAGCAATGGCGCGACCTCGTTCCCCACAGGCCGGGCCGGCTGATCCTCGACCATGTCTGCCTCAAGGGCCGGCTGATCCGGCTCGAGCGTGAGGAAGGATTGCCGCGGATCGTGATCCGCGACCTCGCCAGCGGCGCCGAGAGCAGCATCGCCTTCGACGAGGAGGCCTATGGGCTCGGCATGGATGCCGGCTACGAATTCGACACGGACACGCTGCGCTTCCTCTACGCCTCGATGGCGAGGCCAACCGAAACCTACGACTACAATCTCGCCACCGGCGAACGCATCTTGCTGAAGCGGCAGGAGGTCCCGTCCGGCCATGATCCCGCCGCCTACAAGGTCCGGCGTATCTTCGCGACGGCGAAGGACGGCGAGCGCGTGCCGATCTCCATCCTGCATCGCGCCGACCTGAAGCTCGACGGCAGCGCGCCCTGCCTGCTCTATGGCTACGGCTCTTACGGCTCGGCGATGTCGGCCGCCTTCCGGACGCGGCCGCTCAGCCTGGTCGATCGCGGCTTCGTCTATGCCATCGCCCATATCCGCGGCGGCACGGACAAGGGCTGGCGCTGGTATCTCGACGGCAAGCGCGAGAAGAAGCGCAACAGCTTCACCGATTTCATCGCGGCGGGAGAGGCGCTGGCCGATGCTGGCTTCACCAGCCGCGGCCGCATCGTTGCGGAGGGTGGCAGTGCCGGCGGCATGCTGATGGGGGCGGTCGCCAACATGGCGCCCGCGCTCTTCGCCGGCATCGTCGCGGAAGTACCCTTCGTCGAC
>JARYGW010000290.1:0-7217 GCA_033792295.1 Allobosea sp. | reverse complement strand
GCCTCGACACCGCGCTTCGGCCCAAGGGCTGACCTCCTCTTCCGACCCGCCTCCGACAGGTGCGCCATGAGCTTTTACGACACCGATGAAAACCTGCAGCGCATCGGCGTACTGCTGACGGAGAAGGCAGGGGCCGTCTTTCGCGAGCGCGGTGTCCCGGCCGAGCAGTTCGGCTTCGTGCTGCTCCAGCCGGCGCGGGATGGCGGGCGGCCCAGGGGCGCCGCGCTGCGGCCGGAATGGCGCAGCTACCCGTGCTCGCTGGTCAAGGTCTTCTTTCTCGTCGCGGCACAGGCCGCGCTGGAGGCCGGGCAACTCACCACGCATGAGGAACTGGACCGGGCCATGCGCGACATGATCCTCTGGTCCTCGAATGCGGCGACGAATTACATCATCGACCTGCTGTCCGGCACGACCGGAGACACGCTGCTTCCCGAGCCGGAGATGGCCGCATGGTGCGAGCGGCGCGAGGTCGTCAACCGCTTCTTCGCGCAGCTCGGCTGGCCGGAGCTGGTGGGCATCAATCTCAACCAGAAGCTGATGGACGATCTGCGCTACGGCCGGGAAAAGATTGGCCTCGACCGCTCGCCGGGGGGGCACAACGCGCTCACGCCGCTCGCCATGGCCCGGCTGATGCACGCGATCTTCCATGGTCCGCTGCTGACCGTGGCAGGGCGGGAGACCGTCCAGACGCTGATCGCCCGCGATCTCGCGAGCCCCTTCGTCAAGCGCGGCGTCTATCAGGTCACGGGCTATCTGGCCGGAGGCATGCCTGCCGGAACGCAGGTCTGGTCGAAGGCCGGACGCACCCGCTGGCTCGGCGACGAGCGCGCTGATTTTCGGCGCCACGACGCGCTTAGAGCTGTTTTGCCAAATGGCGCTGAGTTCATACTGACAGTGTTTTCACGAGGTGAGGCGATCACCGAGGATGATGGATTTCTGCCGTTGCTCGGAGCCATCGCTGCGAAAGAGATCCTGGCCCTTTGATCCTTGTCGGAATCTCATAGAGCTCAACATTACATGACGCCAAAGGTGGAGCCCGCGCCCTAGGGAATACTGCCTGCTAAAGGTAGCTAGCCGAGGGAGCAGGTCCCTCCGAAGCTGAGAAAGGTGGTTCTGGTGCGCCGGAATTATCAGCTATATCAGTTTGCTATGGGCTCCGATCAGAGTATCTCGACGGCCTGATGTGTGATCGGCACGGTTGCGCCACGATGCCGAGGTCCTTGGCTCTCGAGGCAGCTGAGCATCGCTCCGAGGATCGGCTCGCTAACGAGTTGTAGCCGATCACCGTCACATGGCCGGCCACGACTCTTTTGAACCGCCCCGGGTTTGTTGGAAGGCCCTAACTCCTGAGAGGATGGGGCTATGACGAGCAAGACGACGAACAAGTTCTCGCCTGAGGTGCGTGCCCGCGCGGTGCGGATGGTGCTGGATCACGAGGCCGAGCATCCGTCGCGCTGGGCGGCGATCATGTCGATCGCGGGCAAGATCGGCTGCATGGCGCAGACGCTGACCGAGTGGATGAAGAAGGGCGAGGTCGACAGCGATGAGCCAGCGATGGCGGCATGACTCAAATGTAACGGCCTCCGGGAAACCCGGGACGGTTCAATGTCCTTATGGAACAGGTCCGACATCGAGTTCACGAAGATCATCTTTGATTGCCGCGTCGGTCCACTGGAGGTATCCAGATCATACGTCGCCTTGAACATAATGAGAGCGTGCTGGCAATCAGCATGGTGGCTAAGGCGTTAACGACGGATTCCCAATTTGAGTCACTCCCTGAAATAGCCTATTTGCGTCGGCCTATCGATAGATAGTGGCGGCGTGGGCGCAGGCGCACATGTATGAGCGCGGCTGTTGGCTTCGGGCCCGCTTACTATGCACATTCCATGCAGTAGTGGCCTGAGCCACACGCGCGGCGCGCCCGACACGATTCGAACGTGTGACCTTTGCCTTCGGAGCAAGGATAGTATACTCCGCCGAAGCTATCCGATATCACCCGAATGCGCGCTATTACACTGAAATACAAAAAGAAATTTGATATCCGCCTGCGCCGCTGTACGATGGAACGGTCGAATTCCCTCCTTGTCGTGCTTCCGTATTGCTTACGTGAGGAGGCTGCCGAGAAGAGATCCAAGTATGGCGAAGCTGACCAAACGAACCGTCGACAACGCCGAGGCGGGCGAGACGGACTATATCATCTGGGATGAGGATCTGCCTGGTTTCGGGCTTCGTGTCTTTGCTTCCGGGAAGCGCAGCTACCTTGTGCAGTATCGCGCTGCCGGGCGGTCACGGCGGTACACGATCGGCCTGCATGGAGTCTGGACGCCCGAGGCGGCGCGGCGCGAAGCGAAGGTCCTCCTGGGTCAGGTCGCAAGAGGCGGCAATCCCTCAGAGGATCGCAAGCTCGATCGCGAGGCGATCACCGTCAAGGAGCTCTGCACCCGTTATCTCAACGATCTCGAGCAAGGCCTCATTCTCGGCAAGCGGGGCCGCCCGAAGAAGGCGACGACCATCGTTACGGATACGGGCCGCATCCAACGCCACCTGATCCCCCTGCTTGGTGGCCGGCGGGTTCGTGATCTGATCAAGGCCGACATCACCCAGGCCATGAAGGACATCATGGCCGGCAAGACCCGCGCGGACGTAAAGACCGATAAGCTGCGCGGCCGGGCGATCGTGCGCGGAGGCGTCGGCACGGCGACGCGCACGATCGGGCTTCTTGGCGGCATCCTCAGCTATGCAGTCGAACTCGGGATCATCGAGCGTAATCCCGCACACGGTGTTCGCAAACCGAAGGACAACGTCAACGGCCGCCGGCTGAGCGAACAGGAATATCGCGCGCTCGGCGAAATTCTCAGGAAGGCAGCCGAGGACAGGCAGTATGCGACCGCGGCGCAGATGATTCGCGTCCTTGCCCTGACCGGCTGCCGGCGCAGCGAGATCATCAAGCTGCGCTGGAACGAGATCGATTTCGAAGGCAGTTGTCTGCGTCTCACCGACAGCAAGGAGGGCGCGTCGGTGCGCCCGGTCGGCCTATCCGTGCTGGAATATTTCGAGGGGCGGCATGAGGAAGGCGCGGAAGGCTTTGCCTTTCCCGGTTGGGCCGATGACACGGCCTTCGGGAGCTTTCCGAACCACTGGACGAAGATATTGGGCAAGACAGAGCTCGCCGACATCACACCGCATGTCTTGCGGCACAGTTTCGCCAGCATCGCCAACGATCTCGGTTTCACTGAAGCGACCATTGCCGCATTGATCGGCCATTCGCGTGGCACTGTGACGAGCCGCTACATCCGTACGGTGGATACCGCGCTCGTCATGGCGGCCGACAATGTCGCCGGTTACGTCCAGGGCTTGCTGGACGGCGTCGCCTTCAGCCACACGTCCTATGCGCTCGACCGGGCCTCGCGGAAGGCGTCGCTCGCGCATTTTCTCGGAACCGAAAAGCCGGTGGCGGTTGAGGCGGATTGATCGATCTCCTGCGCGCCACTTCCGGACATTGAGTGTCGGCCCGCAAGCAGACATTCGGGTGGGCCTCGGCGAATTACTCCGACTGATGCCGGTCTCAAAGAAGTTTTACTTCTTCTTCAGACCCATCGCCGCGGACATCCGGGAGAACGCGCTCTCGCACGCCGACATTGAGATGACACAGGCTCGCGGTAGGTGCCAAACCAACTCCACCCGCCGACACGTTAGGAAACGCTGTGAACGTTCCCATCGTAGGACGTTTCGTCTTCAAGCGCGCCGAGCTCTGGGCTGACGGCGTGATCCATGTCCTCGGCGTTGTCCTGGGGCTAGGGGCCGTCGCGACGTTGATCGTCCAGGTCGCCAACAGCGCGCCGCTGTTCGACCTGCTCCCCGTTTCGATCTATGGCGCCGCGCTCCTCGCAGTTCTGATCGTCTCGGCCACCTACAACATGTGGCCGATCTCACCGCGCAAATGGTTCATCAGGCGTTTCGACCATTCGGCGATCTACGTGCTGATAGCCGGCACCTACACCCCGTTCCTGATGAAGCTGGGTGGAAGCATTTTCGCCCAGGTTCTGCTCGTCATCGTGTGGCTCGCGGCCGCTGCCGGCGTCGCGATCAAAGTGGCTTTGCCCGGCCGGTTCGACCGCCTGTCGATCGCTCTCTATCTGCTGATCGGATGGAGCGGCCTCCTGATCTGGGAGAGCGTTAGCGTCCTGCCCGCAACCACCCTCTGGCTGATCGTCGCAGGCGGCATCCTCTACTCGATCGGCGTCATCTTCCATATCTGGGAAAGCCTGCCGTTCCAGAATGCGATCTGGCACGGCTTCGTTCTGGTGGCTTCCGGCTGCTTCTATGGAGCTGTGTTTCGGGCGTATGCGATAGCGCCGGCTGCGTGAGCTGTGGTCGTCACGGACAGCCAGCGGCCCTCATCCCAGCATCCCTTCGACGATCTGCCAAAGCTCTTCGCGCATTAGCAGGGCTCAGGCCCTCAATGGGTAGGCTCCACGAGAGGCCGCGTCGCCTTCAAGCAACAGCAGATTGCCGGTATCGTTCGATAGCTCGCCGCGCCAGGTCATCTTCATCTTCGGCGATCGCCACCAGCGCAGCCACGATGTAGGTCAGCCTGGTTCGCTCTCGCTCATCAAACGCATCAGGAATGGGCGATCTGACTTCGTTCCACGCGGCCTCCAGGGCCGCCTGCGCTCGGGCGAGGTCAACCGGATCACTCAACGACGAGAACGGCACGCTCCTTCCTCCGAGGGGTTTCTCTCATCGGGGATGTTATGAAGGCGGAGCTCGCCGGCAATATCAAAAATTAAGGCGGTTCTATTGCCGAGAGCGGTTGAACGCCTTCGCCTCAATCTCAGATCTGTTCTGAACCGCTGCTCCATGCGTTGAGATAGTCTCGCGCCACAAGCGGAGGTTGGCGACATCCTGCGGACCAGACATCCGCGTTCTAGGAGTGATCTTCAGTTGGAGCCTCATCTCATCTTTGCCGGCGGCGCTCGGCACCAGCCCGCATGACAAATTGAGGCCTCAAGTGACATATTCTCGATCAAAAGATCGATCTAGCGCTCATGAAATACAATTATAATCGCTAGCTTCGAAATAATACGAAGCTGCACGAATCCTTGCCTTGTAAGAGCATCTTACGCGCACCATTTTAAGGCAGTCTCGAAACGCATCGGGATTTTACTTCAGAGCATTTGCGCGAAGCGCCCCCGATCTGGGCCAAACGGAGCCCAGCTATGACAAATGTTTCCGGGCACTGGTTCATTTATCGCGTTTGGGCCGCAGACCGCTATCTGGTTTGGTTCGCGCATGGCGGCCTCATCGCCGCATTCGCACTGGTCTTCGCACTCGTGCTGAAATGATGTCTCCCATGGAACCGCACCTGGAAAAGGCTCGGCTTGCAACCGCTGGCTATGCTCCGGCGCCGGAGGCGTCGGCGCTAATCTATGGAATGATCGGCATGGCGCTCTTCAGCGTCGGCATGTGGGGAGCGGGCAGGTTTTATGACCTACCTCTGATCTCCCACTTGTCGTTCATTGTTGTTGGTTCGCTGATCGCGTTTCCCGTTGGCATCTGGCTGCGAAAGAAGCGGAAGCGGCGCCATGTCGATGCCTATCAGGCTGAGCTGGCGCGTCTTGGCGGAGGGCGCAGATCATGAGCCTCGATTTTCCCAACTCGATCCGGCGTTACGAACCTAGCCGCGGTTGCGTGAGCTTCTGGGGTTCCGAGGCGTCATTGGAAGTGATGTTCCAGATCGAGCTCGATGTTCTGCGGACTTTAAGTCCCGCTGTCATCGACGGAAGCGAGGGTTCGTTCCTGGTCGCGTTCGACCTCAATCGCTCAGCCATATTGCAGGCCGCTCGCTCCGCCTATCTGAAGAAGCGCGGGGGCTATCATCGGCTCTCGGCCGGCGACTTCCGCTAGCAAGGGCCGGAGCTTTCGGCTGCGCGTAAAGGGCCGGCGAGGACAGCGGGTGGACTTCGGCCTGTCTCACGTGGCGACTTCGCGTTTGTCCAGCCATCGTCAATCGCAGGAGCACGCGAGATCATGAGCGAACGGCGAGAGCTATATCGCAGCCCCACCGGTGACTGCTGGTTTCTGGGGCGGGAGCCGACGAGCGGCGCAGCCTTCGTGATCCATCAACCGAACGGTCCGGGAGGCGGCCAGCTGTCGCATATCGAATTGGGAGTCTTTCTCGGCTCCGGAATGACGGATCGCCCCGAGCGACAAGCCTTGCTCCGCCTGATCGGGACGCTCGTCGATGTGCCTCCCTACGCAAATCGGGCCTGACGTCGTGATACCGGCTCCGGCCGCTAACTAAGCTTCGGCTGTTGCGCTGTCGCCTTCATCGAGATCGGCATCTGCAGCTTTTCCTCATACCCGAAACGTGACTTGCTATGCTCGGCGAAAGGGCGCGTTGTTCAGCTACAGTTGTCTCCATACCGCTTCTGGAAATGACCGTCGTGGCGCCTTTGACGCCACTCAACGGAGACACAACCCATGCTCAACGGAACCGGTTCGGTCACGTTACGAAGTGGCCGAAGGCTGCACGCCACATATCAGTTTGGCACGCATCAGGAGCATCATTGGGTCGGATATCTGATCTGCGATATAGAGACTGCCGATCCGAGCGAGTTCTCCTACAAGATCCTTCTTCAATGCGAAGGCGGCATAGCGATCGAGCTTGCCGTTACCAACTGGACAGATCGCTACATGGCAGTCGTGGGGCGCCCGTTGCCGGAGTTCAATCAAGTCGCTTGAAAGAAACGCGCGGCGCGCTCCCGCTCGACGAGGCCTCGCAGGGACCTCAAACGGCCACAATGATCGAACAATAATAAATGACCGACCGAGTCGCTTGGCTGGCATCGCGAAATCGCAGTTCGCCCGACTTCTTTTCTCCTTCGACATCGCCCGCCGCTTTGCGGCATCCGCTGCCGGCATAGTGCTGACAGCCTGACACGTCGCGTGGCCGAGCCGCGCGCTATGGGATTCATATGAACAAGAACATCGACAAGAACAAAAAAGAACACCGTATCGCCCCGGCCCCCCTGTCTCCACGCCCTGTACCGATCTGCAAACCCGTTTCCGGCGGTCTCTCGCGCGCTGAATTGCGCGAGATCGTTGCCGAGATCCTGGGCTGAGGGGAGAAGAAGCATGACTGTCAACGGCGGTCGGATTCTAGGCCAGCGTGGCGGAGTAAAAGCAGGCCACTGTCGTTGTGGAGCGGCGGATAT
>JARYGW010000028.1:0-25652 GCA_033792295.1 Allobosea sp. | reverse complement strand
TTTCCCGAAGGAAGCCGCAGCGCTGCTCATCGACCTCCAGCAAACCGCCGATCATCATGAAATCGGCTCCCGAACCGGCGCGCAGATTGCCCTCGGCATCGCGCTCCAGAGGAGCGCAATCGGAGTTCGCAAGCCGCTCCGCAGTGCTGGCCAGGACGATCGACGGCGCTCCGTTGGTGACCACGACATCACCCGCTTCGAAGCGCGCCGGTGCCGCGAAATCGTCCTCGGTCTTCAGCCAGCAGCTTCCCCTCACCACGGCCAGGAATTTCACCGCGTCGGAGCGCTGGAACTTTCGTGACCAGTCCCCGCCGGCAAGAAGGGTTCCCGTAAGGACGCATCGGGAGTCGGCGAGATCGAGGACATCGGAGAGAGGGTCTGAGCGCATATTCGTACCATCTCGCATAAATATGGCACGATCAAGCATTCATCGTTCAATCATAGCGATCTAGGCATAAACGAAACCACATCGACGACGGAGCGCCCGGATGCCTCTCGATCACTTCATCACCCTCGGCCGCTCAGGCCTGCGCGTAAGTCCGCTTTGCCTGGGCACCATGACCTTCGGCGAAGACTTTGGCTGGGGCGCGACCCCGGAGGAGTCGCATGCGATGCTGTCTGAATATCTCGGCCGGGGCGGCAATTTTGTCGACACCGCCAACATCTATACGGGCGGGCACTCCGAGAAGATCATCGGCGACTATCTGCGGCAGAGCGACCTTCGCCGTGACGGGATCGTGCTCAGCACCAAATTCTACTGTAGCCTGTTCCCCGGCGATCCGAACGGTGGCGGAGCTGGCCGCAAGGCCCTGATCCAGCAATGCGAAGCGTCGCTGAAGCGGCTCCAGACCGACTACATCGACGTCTATTGGCTGCACAATTGGGACCGGACCGCGCCGATCGAGGAGACCTTGCGAGGCCTCGACGATCTCGTCACGGCGGGCAAGATCCGTTATGTCGGCTTCTCCGACATCCCGGCCTGGAAGACGGCAGAAGCGCAGACGATCGCCCATTTCCGAGGTTGGGCGCCGATCATCGCGCTTCAGCTTGAATATTCGCTGCTTGAACGAACCGGCGAAGGCGAATTGTTTCCGATGGCGCAGGGGATGGGAATGGGCGTCATGCCCTGGTCCCCGCTCAAGAGCGGTTTCCTGAGCGGTAAGTTCAGGCGCGGCGGCGGTGGCGATGTCGACACCAGGCGCACGGGGATGGTCGGTGTCCCCAGCGAAGCGGATTACGACATTATCGAGACGGTGGCCGACGTCGCTTCCGAACTGGGCGTCAGCTCTGCGTCGGTAGCATTGGCCTGGGTCAGGTCACGCGCGGGCGTCAGTTCTACTCTGATCGGCGCCCGGCGCGTCGATCAGCTCAAAGCCAATCTGGACTCCCTCGATGTGGTTCTGTCTGCGGAGCAGATGGAGAAGCTCGACGATGTCTCCAAACCGAAGCTGAATTTCCCGGCCGAGAACAACGAGACCCTGGCGCCCATGCTCGCATTCCCCGGCCTCACGGTGGATGGCTGCACGGTTCCATCGATGGCGCGCCTTTCGGCCTGATCGCAAGATGATGACCCACGGCTTCATCAAAACGGAGATATAGCAATGAGCACAGCACAGGCGCCGATCGGCTCAGGATTCGGCCGCGCCTCCACGACCATCGACATCATCAAGGGCGTCGACCTGGTCGGTAAGGTTGGGATCATTACGGGCGGCTACTCCGGCCTCGGCCTTGAGACGGCGCGCACGCTCGTCTCAGCGGGCGCGCGGATCATCGTGCCAGCGCGTGACGTCGACCGCGCGCGAAAGGTCATCGCGGAAGCGGGCGGCGGCATGGAGGTTCAATCAATGGACCTCACTGATCCCGTCTCGATTGATAACTTCGCACGCGACTTCGTCGAAACAGGCCTGCCGCTTCACTTTCTGATCAACAACGCCGGCATCATGGCGTTGCCCGAACTGAAGCGCGACGCGCAAGGCAATGAGCTTCAGTTTGCCACCAACCATTTGGGGCATTTTCGACTGACCCGGCGGCTCTGGCCCGCGCTCAAGCGGGCCGGTGGCGCGCGGGTCGTGTCGGTATCGTCGGCGGGGCACCGCTTCTCGCCGGTGGTTTTCGACGACATC
Source organism: Allobosea sp. (assembly GCA_033792295.1). Classification (GTDB taxonomy): domain Bacteria; phylum Pseudomonadota; class Alphaproteobacteria; order Rhizobiales; family Beijerinckiaceae; genus Allobosea. Next base: position 23,529 of record JARYGW010000028.1, on the reverse strand, counting down.
AACTTCGAGCGTCGCGACTATGACCCGTTCAAGGCCTATGGTCAGTCGAAGACGGCCAACATCCTCTTCGCGGTCGGTCTCGATCGGCGGGGCAAGGACGAGGGCATTCGCGCGTTCGCGCTCCATCCCGGCGGGATCGCGGGGACCAATCTCGGCACGCATGTCGGGGTGGAGATGCTGCAGAAGACCGGGTTCGTCGACGAGAACGGCCGGCCGGTCATCGATCTGGCCCGTGACCTGAAATCGGTGCCGCAGGGCGCCGCCACCCACGTCTGGTGCGCGGTCAGTCCGCAGCTTGACGGCAAGGGCGGTGTATTCTGCGCCGATTCCGATATCACCCCCGTACTGCCGGAGGGCGGTACCCGTGATCTGACCGAAGATCGTACCAATCGCGGCACCGGTGTCGAAGCCTATGCGATCGACCCGGACTTCGCCGAAGAGCTTTGGCGCAGAAGCGAGAAGATCACCAATACGTCTATCCGGAGTAATTCGTAGCGCGACAATATTGCGCCGCCCCTCGATGCCCGAGAGCTCGCACCAGGGCACCGATGCGGTCGCTGTATGTCACGTCCTCGACCTGCCTCGAAGCATCTGGTTCGTGAGGCCGCCGCAGAACCTGACCAACAGGCCCGTTCTTTGCGGGGTTGGAGCGGAGGAAACTCTTGCCGAAATCGGTAGTTGTGGTGCCAGGCTGAGGTGCGTTTCGAGCCTGAAGCGGATATTCGAAGATAGCCTCGTGAACGACGGAAATGAGGGTGCAAACCCGCCAAACGTCCGAAATGGCCACCGTTAGCTACCTGATTGTCGCCGAAACCCGCCGATAGCCGCATAACGTGGAGTATCCGCATAGTTGTCAGATGCTTATCACGATCTCGTAGCGCTCATCTTCGTCGGGCGCTGCCCGCCAGCTGGTTTCAGCTTTTCTGTATGTGCGGTGCGCGAAGCCTGATTCCTCGGAGTTTCCGCAGGTCAGTGAGCCCGGCCGATTCTCTCTCGAAGCCGCGGCGTCGCTTATCGCGGCGCCTTCTGAGCCCATTCTGCACGCGGCCTGAGCCTACTTCGGTTCGTCATAAGAACCGAAGTAGTGTGGAAGAGCCTCTGGCAATGGGCCACGCTCCCATTCTCTGGGATGTCGCGCCAGCACCGACTTGCCAACGATTTTGGCCCCTTGCTGCCATCCGGAGCGTCCGGTTTCGGGCAGCCTGCTGAAGCTCGCACTCAAGCTGCCGAAGATGGCGCCTCGTTGCCCTTCAGGCCCTTTAGCGCGTGGCTCAGATCGCAAGAGGTGTGCTCGCGGTCGCGATTTCGGTGGCCGAGAAGTATCGAGAACGGGAGTTGGATCTCAGATCTTATTCCGCGCCTATCAGCTCGTCGTTGTGCTCGCCGAGTCGGGGGGGCGGCCGGCGAACCTGGCAGAATCTTTCTCTCAGCTTGATCGGGAAGCCGAGCATCTGGACAGTGCCATGCCCCGGTACGTTCACATCGATAGCCATTTCCTGCTGGCGGATCTGCGGATCGGAGAAGACGCCGTCGAGATCGTAGATCGGACCACAGGGGACGCCAGCTGCGTTGAGACGCTCGATCCATTCGGCCGAGTCGGCCTCGGCCAGCTTGCCCTCGACGACCTGTTGCAGCAGGTCGCGATGTTTGACGCGCCGGAAATTGTCGGCGAATTCCGGATCGTTCTTCACCTCGGGAAGTCCGAGCGCATCCATCAGGCGGCCGAAGAAGGTGTTGTCGCTGGGCGCGATCGCGATCTGCCCATCACGGGTCTTGAACAGGCCATAGGGTGAGGCGATCGGGTGGTCGTTGCCCGTCTTGGGCAGGACCTCGCCGGTCGCAAAGTAGTGCGAAGCAGTATAGGCGAGCAGACTGACCATCGAGTTTGTCAGGCTGACATCGACCTTCTCCGAGCCGCCATTGCGCTCGCGTCCTAGCAGAGCGGCCGTCACTCCGAGCGCGCCATACATGCCACAGACGAGATCGCTGATCGGCAGGCCGGACCGCAAGGGCGGGTCGTCCTTAGCGCCGTTCACGCTCATGAAACCGCTCATCGCCTGAGCGATAAAGTCGAACGCCGGGCGGTCGCGATAAGGGCCGTCCGCGCCAAAGCCGGTGATCGAGGCGCTGACGATACCGGGGCAGATCTGCTGCAGCCTTTCTTCGCCAAAGCCGAGGCGCGCCATGACGCCCGGGCGGAAATTGTCGATGACGGCATCCGCCGTGGACAGCAGCTTTTCGAGACCGGCCTTGCCCTCGGCCGTCTTCAGGTCGAGCACCACCGAGCGCTTGTTGCGGTTGAAGGAGGCGTAGTACCAGCTCAGGCCCTCTCGCCCCGCCCCTTGTGTGCGCAGAGGGTCGCCCTCCGGCGGCTCCACCTTGATCACGTCGGCTCCGAGATCGGCCAGCAGCATGGTGCAGAACGGCCCGGAGATGACGCGCGTGAGGTCGATGATGGTCAGGCCGGTCAACGGCATGTGCAGCCTCTTTGATGTCAGAACGAGTTCGGCAGCCAGGTCACGATGCCCGGGAAGACCGAGATCAGAACGAGGACGAGCAGCGACCACCCCAGGAACGGGAGCAGTTGCACGGCGATGGCCAAGAGCGGCACCCGCCCAACCGCGCCGGTCACGAAGAGCAGAAGGCCAATCGGCGGGTGCAGCATGCCGATCATCAGGTTCAGCACCACGATCATCGCGAACTGGATCGGGTCGACGCCGAGTTGCGCCTGGATCGGCAGCAGCGTGGGCACGAACATCACCAGCGCCGGCAGCGGCTCCAGGATCATACCGACGAGAAACAGCATGAGATTGACGATCAGCAGGATGACCAGCGGGTCGTTCGACAGAGACAGGATACCCTGCGAGATCCGCGTTGCGATGTGGGATTCGTTGAGCAGCCAAGAGAAGGGCCCGGCGGCGGCGAGCAGGAACAGGACGACCGCCGAGGTCTTGCCGGCGGCAAGAAAGACTTCGCCCAGGCTGCGGACCTTGAGGTCGCGATAAATGATGAGGCCCACGATCAGCGCGTAGACGCAGATCACGCCCGCCGCTTCCGTCTCGGTGATGAGGCCGGAGCGGATGCCGACGATGATCAGCACCGGCACCAGCAGAGCCCAGATCGAGCTGCGTGTGGCGGTCGCGCGCTCCTTCCAGGTTGCCGCTTCCTTGGCGGCATAGCCTTCTCGACGGGCGACCCAGGCGCAGATCACCATGTATCCGGCGAAGAGCAGGAGCCCCGGCACGACGCCGGCCAGGAAGAGCTTGCCAATAGAGAGATTGGCCATAATGGCGTAGATGATCAACGGGATCGACGGCGGCAGGATCGGCCCCAGCATCGCGCCGGCCGCGATCACCGCGGCGGCATAGCCGGGCTTGTAGCCTTCCTTCTTCATCGCCGGGATCAGAATGCCGCCGGTAGCGGTGGCGTCGGCGACGGCCGAGCCCGAGATGCCGGCCATGATCAGATTGGTCATCAGCGCGACCTGCGAGAGCGAGCCGCGCAGATGCCCGACCATCGCGGTCGACCATTCGATGAGACGTCGCGTGACGCCGCCCCGGTTCATGATCTCGCCGGCCAGCACGAAAAGCGGCACGGTGATAAGCGCCGCGCTGTCGACGCCTGAGACCACCGTGAGCGGCGCCATCACCGGGTCGATGCCGCCATGCAGCAGCATCCCGATGATCGCCGCAAGGATCATGGCGAAGCCGACATCGAGACCTGCCACCAGCAGTCCGAAGAAGACCAGCGTGCTAATGATGATCAGCATGGTCGTTCACCGTGTCGACGCCGAGGCGGCCGCCCGAAAGCGTGTCGGCGATGCGCAGCAGCAGGAAGATGACGAGCAGGACGAGGCCTGCGAGCAGGGCGCCGTACATCACGTCGTAATAGAGCGGCGTGCCCATGATCGACTGGAAAGAGCCGACTTCGAGCAGTTGCCAGCCGTTCCAGAGCAGGATGCAGGCGATCGCCAGCATCACCACATCGAGAAAAACGCCGGCGAAGCGCCTGACCCGATCGGGCAGGAAATGCTGGATCACCTCGATGCGGATATTAATCCGATCGCGCACACCCAGCGCAAAGCCGAGGAAGGCCATCCAGACCATGCCGATGCGCGCGATCTGATCATGCGCGTCAAACTGCGTCTTCAGCACATAGCGATCCGCCACCTGTCCGACCGTAAAGGTCAGGACGACGACGAGAGCGAGCACTACGAGGATCTTGACGAGCGTTTCGAGGATGCGCACTGGCAGAACCAGCATGCGCAGCCCCTCCGGGCGTGGCGGCAAGGCCGCCCGCCCATTCACTTTGGCGTCCGAGAGCACCATCAGGCTTCCTGCAGCTTGCGCAGCCGCTCCACCAGGCCCTTGGGCCACATCTTACCGTCGAGCTCGTCCTCGACGCCGACGACCGCCTTGCGGAAGGCGTCGCGATCGGGAACGACATAGGTGCAACCGGCCTTCTTGAGGATGTCGACCGCCCCGGTGTCGAGTTCCTTGGTCAGTTGAGTGGTGACCTCGCCAGCCGCCCTTGATGCCTTCTTGAAGAGCTCGCGGTCGGCCTCGTTCAGTCCCTTCCACAGCCGCTCGGAGGCGAAGAAGCCGACGAGTTCGTTGACATGGTCGGTGGCGGACCAGAACTTCGCTGCCTCGTGGAAACGCGGCGGGATCGACAGGTCAAATCCGTTGTCCTGGCCATCGACAGTGCCGCGCGACAATGCGCTGTAGATTTCCAGCATGCCCATCGGCGTCGACTGGGCGCCGAGCCTGTCGAACATCGCACGCAGCATCGGGATAGCCGGGATGCGCAGGCGCAGACCCTTGACGTCCTCGGGCTGCATGATCGGCCCGCGAATGCTTTGGATGGCGCGCGAGGAACGCTGCCCCCAGGCGCCGAAGACGCGTACTCCCGCGCTGGTCGCAACCTTGTCGAACATGCCGAGCAGTTCAGGATCGGTATTCAGGACTTTCTCGCCCCATTCCCCGTTCTTGAACAAATAGGGGACATAAAGGACGTTGAAGGCCTCGGCGCCGCGCACGAAGGAGATCGAGGACAGCCCGAAATAGGAGAAATCGACCGTGCCGAGCTGCATCGCCGACAGGAGCTGGGCGATATCGCCGAGCTGCCCGTCGGTGTAGACGCTGACGCTGTAGCGGCCGTTGCTCTCGGTATCGATCACCTCCTTGAAGCGGTTCAGCGCCTTGTGCCAGGGACTGTTGACCAGCGCGATGGTGGCGATCTTAAGCTGCTTTGTCTGGGCTCGAGCGATGCTGGGCATGCCGATGGCGGCGCTCGCCCCTCCAAGCAATGCGCCACCCATCAGGGTGCGGCGGTCGATCCGGTTCGTCATGTGTCTCTCTCCCGAATAGTTGGGGGGAGGTACATTGCCCCACCCCGTGTTTGGTTGGTTCGTTTCGAGGTCTCCGCCGGATGCATCGTGGAGGGCCGAAGCCTCCCACAGCTTTCCGGCGTTGCTGTCGTCTGGGCCTTCAGAACTCCCAATGCACAGGCGGCGCACCGGCGACAGGCGAACGAAAGCTCGCCAGACGCGGGGCGAAGAGCGATCCGAGATAGGCCGTCTTAAGGTCCGGCCCGCCAAAGGAGATGCCGGACAGATTGCCGGACGGACGACGGCCGCCCCTGTCGAGATGGTCGCGCGTATAGGTGCCGTCCTGGAAGGCCGCTTCCGCCTCCGCGATGTCGCCGGCATCGCTGTCCTCGAAGATCACCTGCTGGACCCCGTCGACTGTGGTGCGGATGACGCGGTTGGAGACCACCGTCACCGTCCAGACCGCGCCCTCGACGTCGAAGGCGAAGCCGTCGGGGAAGCTGGCCGCGCCATACTGCGCGAAGGTCTCGCGGGTGCCGAGGGAGCCGTCGGCCGCGATGGGATAACGACTGGTCCGGCGCGCGATCGTCTCGTTGACGTAGAGCCAATCGCCGGACGGATCGACGATGGCCTCGTTGGTGAAGCCGATGTCGTCGGCGACGACCCGTGCACCCTTCTCGTCGATCAGGATGATGTAGCCGTCCGCATGGCCCTTCTTCATCGACTGCTCGCGCGGGACGAGCTTTGTCGAGACCGAGACCCAGATGCGGCCCTTGGCGTCGAGGCCGACGAAGTTGGTCGGCTCAAGGTGCTTGCCGTCGATTTCGAGCAGCTTCGGCGTCATCTGTCCGTCCGGCGCCATGTGCCATACCCCGCCCTCGGGCCCGAGATCGGCGACCATGAAGCTGCGGTCTGGCAGCAAAGCGAAGCCGTTGGGCAGGAAGCCTTTCGGGCCGTTTTTCGCGGCGATGAACTCGGTCCTGCCATTGGCGCGGACAACAGAGATGCCACCGCGTTTGTCGGGTACGAAGAGATCGCCGGATCGCGTCGCCATGACGCATTCCGGGCGCGAAAGTCCTTCGCCCACGAAAGTGAGCGCGCTGGTATCGACGGAAAGCATGATGTCTCCCTGCAGACGTATCCTGACCCTAGGACAGCTACCGCTTGCCGGCGCTGCCGCTTTATGTTCGTTCGTCACCGTTCGCTGCGGTGTTGGACGACGAGCCTATTCGAAGTCGCGACGGCGCATAGTCGTGAATCGGAACGCCCGCGTTCTCGTTCCGTGAACAGATGCCGACGCCGATGGATCCCCAATGCATTTCCGGCCTGACCTGACCACCTTGCGCATGTTTCTGGCCGTGTTCCGGCAGGGCAATATGACGAAGGCGGCGGAACGCGAACACATCGCGCCGTCGGCGATCAGCAAGCGCATCCAGGACCTCGAACTCGAGATCGGAACACCGCTGTTCTATCGTCATGCGCGCGGTATGACCGCGACGCCCGCCGGCGAAGCTCTCGCCCGCCACACCGCCGGTCTGTTCGATGACGTCAACCGCATGGCCGCCGAGCTCAGCACCTTCGGAGCGGGTGAGGAGGGGCAGGCGCGAATCCATGCGCATCAGTCTGCCGTCGTACAGCATCTGCCGCAGGAGCTGGCCGCTTTCCGCGTCGCCTACCCGAAGGTCAGGGTGGTGCTGCGAGAGGAGACGAGCCCAAACGTCGTCCAATCAATGCAGGACGGGCTCGGCGACATCGGCATCTTCGCCGAGCATTCGCAGATGCCCGAGGGCCTTCAGGTCTACGAGTACAAGCGCGATCCGCTCGTGGCTCTCCTGCCGGCCGATCATCCGCTTGCCGAACGGGCCTCGATCACCCTGCCGGACATCGCCGGCCACGACTTCATCAGCCTGGAGACGGGTTCCTCCCTGCAGGTGCTGGTCATGAATTCAGCGGCCGATGCCGATGTCAGGATCGCCAACCGGATCGAGGTCGTGACCTTCACGGCGGCGGTGCAGATGGTGCAATACGGCTTCGGCCTAACCATCGTGCCGGCCGGCATCGCCCGCATCTATGGCGGCAACGAGCGGCTGCGCAGCGTGCCGTTCTCGGATCCGTGGTCGTTGCGACGGCTGATGATCTGCACGCGCGACGAGCCGAAGCTGACAGCATCCGCGCGTCTTCTGCTCAACCACCTGCGTGGACCGGATCCGGTTGCCGTCCATTTGCCAGCCGCGAAGGGTTCGCTTCCCAATCGATAATGGTCGCCGGCCGTCGCGCTCTCTAAGCCAAGGGGGGAAGGCGGCGCATCGAACGCGCCCCCAATGGGAGGACTATCGATGGCCAGTGTCGAAATCGTCGAGGTCGCGCCGCGCGACGGGCTGCAGAACATCGCCGCCTTCGTGCCCACCGAATCCAAGCTGAAGCTGATCCACAAGCTGGTCGATGCCGGGGTCAAGCGGATGGAGATCGGCTCCTTCGTCAGCCCCAAGGCGATCCCGCAAATGGCCGACATGGACGAGCTCGTCACCCGGCTCGGCCCCTTGCCGGGCCTTCACAAGGTCGCGCTCGTCCCCAACGGGAAGGGTGCTCGCCGCGCCATGGAGGCGGGTATCCACGAGCTGATCTTCGTGATCTCGATGTCGAACGCGCACAATATGAGCAATGTCCGCCGCCCGACCGCGGCCTCCATCGCGGACCTCGAGGCGACGCTGGCGGAGGTCGATCCCGACGGTAAGCTCATCGTCAGGGTCGGCCTCGCCACCACCTTCCATTGCCCATTCGAAGGTACGATGGACGAGGACTCGGTCTTCAAGACGATCGGCGAAGTCGCCGCGATCCGGGGCGACATCGAGCTGACGCTGGCGGACACGACCGGCATGGCGTTGCCCAACCATGTCGGTCGCATGGCGGAGCGTGCCTTGTCCTCATATCCGCAGATGCGCTGGGCTTTCCACGGGCACGACACCGCCGGCTTCGGTATCGCCAATACGCTGGCCGCCTACCAGGCCGGCATCCGCAGCTTCGACGGCGCGGCCGGCGGGCTCGGCGGCTGCCCCTTCGCGCCTGGCGCGACGGGAAACATCGCGACGGAGGATATGGTCTACATGTTCGAGCGCATGGGCGTGGATACGGGAATCGATCTTGCCAAGTTGCTCGACGCGGCGAAGCTCGCAGTCTCCTTCGCCCCGGACACGAATGGCAGCCATACGCTCGCCATGCCGCGCGACCGCGCGATGGCGGGCAACGGACCGGCTGCCGCCTGCGTTACATAATTGGATGGAAGCCAGCATCCATCTAGATCAAGATGGGACCGGTTTCCGCGGATTCCCATCGCGTTCGTAACCGTCAACGCCCCTGCAAGCGATCTTCCCCTGGTTCGGGGGACAGGGCTTTCGCTTGCTTTCCGCTCCGCCTGTTCCGGCGTGCTGTAGCCCAGGGCGGAGTGGATGGGGAGCCGGTTGCAGTCGCCTTCGATATACACGAACGGCTCCCGCCGTGCCTCGTCCCGCGTGGCCCATCGTCGCTGGTGGAGGAGTTTGAGTTTCGGCGTGTGGAAGAAGTTCTCCATGGGAGCATTGTCGTGGCAGCAGGCCGTATGGCCCATCGACGGGTCGAGCACGTTCCATCCAGGTGCGATCGAGCTCACGACCAAGCCGGGCAATATCGGCAGCCCGATCGGACGGGGACGTGACGGGGCTCTCGCCGCCCCTCCCGGCCGGAGACGCAAGGCGTCGCCGTTCACGGCCGCTCGCCACTGGCTCCACATCGAGGGCCGGATTCCGAGCTCGGCCGCAATCGGCAGCTGCGGATTTCAGCTATCGGCGGCCGGCTCATTGACGAGGATGCTTTCTCGCTGCATGTCCGCGATCTCGCTTTCGGCGATACCAAGCTCGCGTGCGATTTCCATGTTGTGCTGACCCAGAAGCGGAGCGACGCGGCGAGGCGTCGTGTCGCAATCCGAAAACTTGAACGGCAGATTAGGAAGCCTGACCTTACCGAGGACTGGATGGTCTTGCTCCACCATCATCTGACGGGCTTCGACCTGCGGATCGGCCAGGACCTGATCGATCGTCTGCACAGCTGCCGAAGGAACCGACGCCGCATCGAGAGCCGCCAGGCAGTCGCGGGTGGCGAGCGCCGAGCTCCACGCCTTCACGATCGCCGTCGCCTCCATGTAATGCGCCGCACGACCTGCCGGTGTCGCAAATTTCGGATCGAGCGCCGCACCACCGATCAAGTTTGCCAGGCGGGCCCAGGCATCGTCGACCTGCGCAGCGATCACGACATAGCCGTCCGAACTCGGGAAGACCCCATAGATCGGCGTTTCCGGAGAATCTGACCCGGTGCGCCGCGGAAGCTCCCGCCCATCCGAGAAGGTGTAGCGCTGGACGGCATAGTCGTGGATCGAGATCATGCAATCGTAGAGCGCGAGGTCGATATGCTGCCCCTTGCCCGACGAGACACGTCCGAAGAGGGCGGCGCAGATGGCAGAGACGCCATGCATCCCGGCATACATGTCGGCGATGGGGATGCGCAGAAGCGGCGGCGGCTCGCCCTCCGTGCCAAGCTGGGCCATGGCGCCGGATTTCGCTTCGGCGATCAGCCCGAAGCCCGGTCTTTTCGAGTCAGGCCCCGTATGTCCGTATGCGGAGACCGAGCAATAGACCAGCCGCGGATTGCGCGCAGCGAGAGCCTTGTAGCCCAGCCCGAGCTTCTCCAGCGCGCCCGGCCGGTAATTTTCCACGAAGACATCCGCCGTCTCGACCAGCCGCATCATCATGTCGGCGCCGCGCGGATCACGGACATCCACGCAGATGCCGCGCTTGCCCATATTTTGCTGCAGAAAATAACCGGATTGCCCGTCCTTGAAGTAGCCATGCGCCCGGCCGGCATCGCCGCCGCTCGGACGCTCGACCTTGATGACATCGGCGCCCATCGCCGCCAGGCAGCGCGACATATGCGGCCCGGCCAGGAAATGACTGTAATCGACGACGCGGATGCCGGTGAGCGGCAGGTCCTGTCCCATCTCAAGCCTCAGGCCGCTTCAGGATCATCAGCTTGTGCTCGCCCGTCTGCACGATTTCACCCTTCTGGTTGATGAGGTCGGAGATGATCGACAGGATGCCCCAGCCGGGCTTTCGCGTTTCACGCATTGCGGCGATGCGGTACTTCACATGGATGGCGTCACCCGCGCGGATCGGCAGCTTGAAGTCCCAGTTCCAGCCCAGCGACGCGCCCGGTGGAAACTGCAGCGAGCCTTGAGTCTTCAACCCGTCCGCCAGCGACAGGCCGAAAAGCCCGTGCGCGACGATGCCACCGAAATGGGAGGCTTTCGCGAAGTCCTCGTCGACATGCACCGGTGTGTGATCGCCGGTCAGGTCGGCATAAACCTTGATCATCTCTTTGGTCACCGTGACTTCGGGGGTGATGCCCTCGTCGCCGACCTGGACCTCGTCGTAATATCGTTCATTCGCTTTCTTGGGCGGACTTTTGGCGTCCATGATGACCTCGGGTTGAAGGAGAAAACAGGGGAGGCTGGCACCCGTCGCAAGCCGGCTAAGCTATTCGCGCCCGAGGTGGCATCGCCACGCCTCCGGCGGCAAGCCCGGCGGGCAGCTTCGTCTCGAGCCCGCGGATCAGCGCGACCAGCGCGGCATTGACCGGCGTGTCGACGCCTGCACGCCGCCCCTCTCGGACGACCGCGCCATTGATGAAGTCGATCTCGGTCGGCCGCCCGTTTTCGAGGCTCTGCAGCATCGAGGTCTTGAAGTCCGGCGGCAGGCCAGCGGAGGCCTTGCGCCAGGGGGCACGCGGATCGGTCGTCGTGAGCGGGATTCCGAGGGCCTCGGCCACGGCCATGGCCTCGGCCACGGCAGCAATCGCTGTCTCCTCGATCTCGGGCAAACGGTAGAGCTCGCCGTAGGTCAGGCCGGTCAGGGCGGCCAGTGCACCGGTCGAGACATTGACGAGCAGCTTGTCCCAGATCACAGTCCGGATTTGCGCGCTGGCGCGGGTTTCCAGGCCGGCCGCGGTCAAGATTCGGGCGAGCTCCGTCACGCGCGGAGTGACAGCACCATCGAATTCTCCGATGATCGTCTCCTTGCCCTCGATACCCGAGAGAACATGGCCCGGCGCCAACAGGACGCCGCCCGCATAGGTTCTGCCGCCCAGCACATGCTGAGCTCCGAGGATCGAGGACAGAACCTCTTCCTGCCCCAACCCGTTCTGCAGTGACATCACCACCGTCTCCGGCCCGATGAGCGGCCGGGCAGCGAATGCCGCAGCCTCGGTATCAAGAGACTTCACGAGGATCAGGACGAGCTCGGACGGCGTCAAGCCGGTCGTATCCGTGGCCGCCTCCAAGCCTATGGCCCGGTCCCGGCCGTCGCTTCTCAGCACGAGGCCACGCTCGCGGATCGCCTCTACATGGGGCCGGTTGCGGTTGACGAGCGTGACCGCATGCCCCGCCTCGGCGAGCGTCCCGCCGATGGCCGAGCCCAACGCGCCCGCGCCGAGGATGCAAATCCGCACTGTCCACCTGTGCCAGTTACCGTCGGGACAGCGCTATGACCTCAATGGCGAAGTGTCTATGCAATGAAGAAAATCATCGTCATAACTTTTCTCAATGAACCAGAACGATATCGACCTTCTCGACCTGCGGCTGCTGCGGCTGTTCGAGGCCGTCCATACCAGCGGCAGCATCACGAAGGCCGCCGACGCGCTCGAGCTTTCGCAGCCGACCGTCAGCATCGGCCTGGCCAAGTTGCGGCGTCATTTCGGCGACCCGCTGTTCGTGCGTACGTCGGACGGGATGCTGGCCACGCCGCTGGCCGACAGCCTGATCGGGTCCGTTCGCGATGCGTTGCAAGCCCTTCGGCAGGTCTCGGAGTGGCGAAGTGCGTTCGACGCAGCATCCTCGTCCCGGTCTTTCGTCATCGCGATGACCGACGCCAGCCACATCACGCTGCTTCCCAAGCTGCTTTCAGCCGCCTGGGACGTCGCGCCTGGGATCCGGATCGATGTCACGCGGATCGACGAGACTCTGCCGTCCGCCCTTCAATCCGGCGATGTCGACCTTGCGCTGGGCTTCGTTCCCAGCCTGGAAAATGGCTTCTACCAGCAGCAACTCTACGAGCAGGATTGGATCTGCCTGACCCGCCAGGGACATGACCAGACGACGCATGGTCTGTCGCTGCGCACCTATCAGGCAGCCGGACACATCGGCGTCGTCTACGGAACAGGTCATCTTCTGTTGGAGAAGGCTCTGGCGGCGCACCGCATGGAGCGGCGGGTCGCCTTGCGCTTGCCTGGCTTTCTTGGCCTGCCATCGATCCTGGCCAACAGCGATCTCATCGCAACCTTGCCCCGTCAAATCGGCACGACGCTGGCCACTCTCGGCGACCTTGCGGTTCACGAGTGCCCTTTCGCGATCGAAGGCTTTTTCGTGAAGCAGCACTGGCATGCACGTTACCACAAGGATCCCGCCAGCCGCTGGCTCAGAAACCTGTGCGCGCAGAGCTTCGTCAGATGACGCCTCGATGCCATTGAGAGCATCAATGAAGGTCATTGCTGGCATTGCATGGACATATCGGCCATGCGCGCCGTTACTGCGACCTAACGATTGTCCAGCCATCGGGCGGAACGCCTGATCGGAAAGAGACATGACGGGGAGGTACCATGTTTCTGCGCCATCTGATGTTGTCTTCGCTTTCGCTAGCGGCCGTCATGACTTTTGCCGGCATGGCGCAGGCGCAGGTGAAAATCGCCTGCGTTAGTGAGCTTTCGGGACCCGGCGCGACCGTGGGGATCAATTTCCGCAATGGCGCGGATCTGGCCATCTCCGAGATCAACGCGGCTGGAGGCCTGATGGGCCAGAAGATCGAGATGAGCTGCGCCGACAGCCAGACGAACCCTGGCGTTGCGCGGGGCCTCGTCCAGAAGGCCCTGGATGCCAACCCCTACGCCGTTCTCGGGCCGGTCTATTCAGGTTCGATCAAGGTCACGGCCCAGCTGACATCGGAAGCCGGCGTCACCAACGTGATCGGCGGCGAAGCGGCCGAGCTGACCCAGATGGGACTGAAGACGCTGATCAGGACCTCGTTCGGCCAGCAGATCTCGATGCCGAAGCTCGCGGCCTACATGGCCGACGACCTCAAGGCGAAGAACGTCGCCGTGATCTGGGTGAACAACGATTTCGGCAAGGGCGGGCGTGACGGCATCACCAAGGAGCTCAAGGCCCGCGGCGTGAACATCAGCGCCGACATCTCGACGGAAGCGGCCCAGGTCGACTTCGCCGCGGACGTCGCCAAGCTCAAGCAGGCCGAGGTCGACGCCGTCTTCATCTATCTCCACGAGGAGGAGAGCGCCCGCATCCTCAAGGAGTTGCAGAAGCAGGGGATCAAGAAGCCGCTGATCGGCGAGACGACCCTGCTCAACCAGAAGGTCATCGAGCTCGCGGGCGATGCGGCCAACGGCGTGCGCGGCCATGTCGGGCTGACGGCCGACGCGCCGATCCCCTCGATCGAGGCCTATCGGCGAAACTTCATGGCCAAATACAATTACGTGCCCGACCACAATTCCATGAAGGGCTATCTCGGCATTTACACGATCAAGGCCGGCACCCAGAAGATGGGAAAGATCGACCCCAAGGGCCTCACGGCGGCGCTCAAGGGCCTCTCGGTCAAGGTGGCTGACGAGCCCGGCATGCTGATGGATGTCAGCATAGATCAGAACGGCGATCTCGACCGGATCAGCTTCCTCGCCGAGGTTCAGAACGGCACCACCGTCATCACCAAGACGCTGCCGGCGCTGAAGCCTTAAGCGCTCCGCCGCCGCTCAAGGCGACGCTCGCCCGTCCTGCCGCTTCGCGAACGAGCCCATGTCGACATTGTCTACCTTGATCGTCGGTGGGCTCGCCACCGGCGCGATCTACGCCATCGTCGCGATCGGCTTCGCCCTGCTGTGGCAGGCATCGCAGACGATCAACTTCGCCCAGGGCGAGTTCGTCATGCTGCCGGCGTTCTTCGCGCTGATCGCGATGGGCATGGGCGCGCCTTATTGGCTGGCGGCGATCGTGACGATCGCCGTGTCGGTCGTGATCCTCGGGGCGATGTTCAAGTACTTGCTCGTCGACCCGATGATCAAGAACGGTGTCCTGCCCATGGCGATCGCGACGATGGCGCTCGCGATCTTCATCAAGGAAAGCGTCAAGGACTTCTACAGCGCCGAGGCCTATCCCTTCCCCTCGCTGGTGCCCGACAAGACCATCGGCATTCTCGGCGCTAGCCTTTCGCTTCAGCATATCGGCATCATCGTCACCGCCATCGGCGCCATCGTCGCGCTGACGCTGCTGCTGGAGCGCACCTCGATCGGCCGGCAGATGCAGGCGACGGCGCAGAACCCGACCGTGGCGCGCCTGCTCGGCATTCCGGTCCAGCGGATGATCCTGCTGACCTTCGTGATCAACGCGGTTTTGGTCTCGATCGCCTCGCTCTTGGTAACGCCGATCTACCTCGCGAAATTCTCCAGCGGCGAAACGCTGGGCCTGGCGGCCTTCATCGCCGCCATCATCGGCGGCTTCAACCAGCTCCGCGGCGCGATCATCGGTGGCTTCCTGCTCGGCATCGTCGACAATCTGGCGGCCGCCTACATCTCCACCCAGTACCGCAGCGCCGTTCCGCTGTTCATCCTCATCGTCGTCATCCTGTTCCGTCCCCATGGGATCGCAGGGCGCAAGGAGGAGCGGACGGTATGATGTCTTCGCGCTCCCGCCAGCTGTCCTGGGCGCTCGGCATCGCCGCGGCCCTGGTCCTGCTGCTCCTGCCGCTGACGCTCAACCGCTTCGGCAACTACATGCTGTCGATGTGGGCGGTCATGACGATCGCCGCGATGGGGCTCAACCTGACGCTGGGCTATGCCGGGCAGGTTTCGCTCGCGCAGGGCGCCTTCGTCGGCATCGGCGCCTATGCCGCCGCCATCATGACGGTGAACGGCTGGCCGCTCTACGTTCCGTTGCTGCTGACCATCGTGCTGTGCTTCGCGATCGGCTGGCTGCTGGGCTATCCTGCCTTGCGCGTCCAGCACCATTACCTCGCCTTCGTCACGCTCTCCTTCGCGACCCTGGCCTATCTGGTCTTCCGCAACGAGGAATGGCTGACCAAGGGCACCTACGGCATTTTCGGCATCCCGCGCCCGAGCCTGTTCGGCCTCTCGCTTAAATATCACCTGAACTTCTATTATTTCTCGCTCGCCTGGCTCGTCATCTGCGCCGGCTTGATGCTCTGGCTCGTCAAGTCGCCATGGGGCCGCGCCTTCAAGGCCCTGCGCGAGAATCCGCTGCGGGCGCAATCGCTCGGTGTCGACACGCGCCGCTATACGCTGATGGCCTTCGCGATCGGCTCGGCGATGGGCGGGGTGGCCGGTGTCCTCTACGCGCCGCTGGTCGAGTTCATCGACCCCAACCCCTTCGCGCTGCCGCTGTCGTTCAGCCTGCTCCTGATGGTGATCGTGGGCGGCTCCGGCTACTTTTTGGGGCCGGCGCTCGGCGCGCTGATCGCCGTGCTGCTGCCCGAATGGCTGCGCGACTACACGAAGGGATATTATCTCATCGCCTACGCGCTGCTGGTCATGGTACTGCTGATCTACTCGCCCTCGGGCATACTGGGCTGGGTGGAGCGCAAGATCGCCGATGCCCGCACCCGCCGCGCCTCGCTCGCCCGCCAGGACGCCGTTCCCACCTATGACGTTGGGAGCGGGTCATGACGAGCGTTCTCGAGATCAACGGGATCAAGAAGCATTTCGGTGGCATCCGCGCCGTGGACGGCGTCAGCTTCACCGTCAACAAGGGCGAGATCCTTGGGCTGATCGGCCCCAATGGCTGCGGCAAGTCGACCCTGTTCAACACGGTTCTCGGCCAGCTCGAACCCACCGCCGGCCAGGTCATGCTGGACGGCAAGGACATTACCGGCATGACGCCGGCCGGGCTCAGCCGGCTCGGCGTCAGCCGAACGTTCCAGTTGCTCCAAGTCTTTCCGGACATGTCGGTTCGCGAAAACCTCATCCTCGCCGGTCAGGAGCATCGCGGCACGATGATCAGTCGGCTGTTCGGGCCTCGCGACGCCGGACTGCGCGAGGCGGCGGATCGGATGATCGCGTTCTTCAAGATGTCGCATCTGGCCGAGGAGAAGGCGGGAGGCCTCTCCTATGGCCAGCAGAAGCTGCTCGATGCGGCGATGGCGTTCATGGCCGGGCCGCGCCTCGTCCTTCTCGACGAGCCGGCGGGCGGGGTCAACCTTACCATGCTGGGCGCATTGAAGGATCGGCTGCGCGCCATCAATGCCGAGCACGGCGCAACCTTCGTCGTCATCGAGCACAACATGGAGTTCGTGATGAGCCTGTGCCAGCGCGTCGTCGTGATGACGGAAGGGCGCGTCCTGGCCGTCGGCACGCCCGCCGAAATCAAGGCCAATCCCGCGGTCATCGATGCCTATCTTGGACATTGAGCGGGCCATGAGCGATCAGGACATCACCGCACCGGTCCTCGCGCTGGAGAACGTCGTCGCCGGATACGGCAAGATGACCATCCTCAATGGCACGACGTTCTCGGTCCCGCGTGGCGGCATCACGACGGTGATCGGCCCCAACGGCGCCGGCAAATCCACCGTCTTCAAAACGATCTTCGGCATGTTACCGGCACGGTCCGGCACGATCGATTTCGAAGGACGCGACATCACCAACCTGCCGCCGCGCGATCTGCTCGCGGCAGGCATCTGCTACATTCCCCAGGGCCGCAACATCTTTCCGCAGCTTTCGGTGCGCCACAATATCGAGCTCGGAGCGGTCACGGCCTCGCGGCGCCTCAAGGATCTTCCGCAGCGGATCGAACGCGCCTTCCACCGCTTTCCCGCATTGCGCGAAAAGGCCTCCGTGCAGGCGTCGACCCTGTCGGGCGGCCAGCAGAAGCAGCTCGAAATCGCGCGCGGCCTCCTGCTGGATCCGAGGCTGATCCTGATCGACGAGCCCTCCATCGGCCTTTCGCCAAAACTCGTGCAGGAGACCTTCGCCACCTTGCAGGAACTGCGAGGCGCCGGCGTGACCATTCTCCTGATCGAACAGAATGCGCGTTCGGCGCTGGAGATATCCGACCACGCTCTCGTGCTGGAGCTCGGGCAGGCCAGACTGTTCGGGCCGGCGAAGCAGATCCTGCACGACCCGCGCGTCGCGGAACTGTTCCTGGGCGGGCTCTCCCATGATTGACACCGAAGGTCTCCAGCATCTTCTCGTCGAGGTCGACGGGCCGCTGCTGTGGGTCACCATCAACCGCCCGGAGGTGCGCAACGCCCTGCACCCGCCGGCTCACCGCGAACTGCATCGCATCTTCGACGCCTATGCCGCCGACCGCAGCTTGCGCGTCGCCATCCTGACCGGGGCCGGCGCCAGGGCGTTCTGCGCCGGCAGCGACATCAAGGCGCGCGCGCAGACCAATGCCGACGATTATCCTCCGACGGGCTATGCCGGGCTGACCGCGCGCTTCGACCTCGACAAGCCCGTCATCGCGGCCGTGAACGGTTTCGCACTCGGCGGCGGAGCAGAAATCGTGCTGGCCTGCGACATGGCCTATGCAGCGGACCACGCCCAATTCGGCTTTCCGGAGCCGCGTGTGGGACTGGCAGCGCTTGGTGGCGGTGGCCTGCAACGCCTCGCTCGCAGCCTGCCGACGAAGTTCGCAATGGACCTGGCCTTGACGGGCCGGCGGGTATCGGCGGCGGAAGCCAAGGCATTGGGTCTGATCAACGATCAGGTCCCGGCAACCGAACTCCACCGCAAGGTGCGCGAGGTCGCTATGATGATCGTCGCCAACGCCCCTCTCGCAGTCGAAGCGTCCAAGGCGATCATTCGCGATTGCCAGGCAAGCCCCGATCTCGCCGAGGCGATAAGCCGCTCCTATCCGGCAGCTGTCCGGATGCTGGAAAGCCGCGATGCGATCGAGGGACAAAGCGCCTTCGTGGAACGGAGGGAGCCGAACTGGCAGGCCGAATGACGCCTGAAGAGCCGCGAATGCAGCCGGCGCATCTTCATGCGCTGATCTTCAAGCCGGGTTTCAAGGTCCTGATTTCCCAGGTTTACGACGCCAGCGATCCCCACATCGATTCCGATGTGCAGTTCGGCGTGACGAAGGCGTTGCCTGGCTGGTCAACAAGCTGCACGCCGTCGGCGCCGGACTGAAGAAGGGGCAGATCGTGCCCGGCGGCTCCTGCACCCGCCCGGTCGACATCAGGAAGGGCGACGTGATCCACGCGGATGACGGGCCGCTGGGCGCAATCGGCGTCTCGTTTGTCTAACGGCCGGCCTCGCGTTGAGCACGATCCCCCGATCACGGCGGGGCCTCCGATCGGACATGAATGTGCCGGACCAGAGGCGGCTAGTGCAAACTGAACAGCGGCGACGAGGCCGCCGCCGCTCCCAGTTCGTTGGCGCTTGCCTGCAGCCACGGAGCGATCTCGGCCATCCGCTCGCGCGTCATCCGGATCGTCGGCCCGGCCACGCTGATCGTGCCGACCGGGTGGCCGACCCCGCGCTTGCGGATGGCGGTCGCCATGGCGGAGGTTCCGACCTCGTAGGCCTCGGTGACGCAGGCATAGCCGAGCTTGCGCGTCTGCTCGATCTGTTCGAGCAGTTCCTCGATGGTACGCGGCGCGTTCGGCCCCAGATCAGGCCGTTGCAGGCCTTGCCTTTCCACCACGGCGCGGATCTTCGTATCGTCCAGGCTCGCCAGCCAGGCCTGACCATTCGCCGTGGCGGCGAGATAGACCTCGGGCTCAGTGTGCGGGACATAGAAGAGACCGCTCTGGGCGCTCTGCGACTTGGCGACCCAGGTCAGGTGGTCGCTCTCGACGACCGCGAGCCGCACCAGCTCGCCGGTACGCTTCGCCAGATCATCGAGGATCGGCTGGACGAGATCGGTGATGCCGCTAGTGCCGAGATAGGCGAGGCCGAGCGCCGCCAGCTTGACGCTGAGACGCACCGTGCCGTCAGCCGTGCGGAACACGAAGCCACCCTCGACCAGCCCCTGCACCGTCCGTTCCGCGGCCGCGTGCGGGATCTTCAGCGAGGCGGCCAGGTCGCGGGGCGCGAGCCCGCCTGGATGTTGCGCCAGCGTTTCAAGCATGCCCAAGGCTCTGATCCGGCTGGACATCTCAGTGCACCGCCTCGGGAAAGATCGGCAGGTCTTCGCTGGCCGCGGCGATCGCCTCTGCCGCCTGACGCAGCAGCGGCAGGATGCGGTCCATCGCTTCGCTGGTCATGCGGATGACGGGCCCGGCGACGCTGATCGTGCCGATCGGGCGCCGCGACCTGACTCCGAAGACGGCGACCGCGATCGCCGCGGTTCCGGATTCGTAGGTCTCGAAGATCTTCGCATAGCCGCATTCGCGGGCCGTCTCTACGAAGCCCAGCAGCTCGCGCATCGTGCGCGGCGCCTTCGGGCCGTAGCCGTCGCGCCGCAGCCCCTGCCGCGCCACCAGCTGCAGCACCTCGTCTTCTTCCAGGCAGGACAGCCAGGCATGGCCATTCGAGGTCGCGGCGAGATAGACCTCCGCGCCCTCATCCGGATTGTAGAGCAGACCGCGCCGCGCGCCCTGCGCCTTGGCGAGGCGGATCAGCTTCTGGTCGTGGATCACCGCCATCGTTACCAGCTCGCCGGTCCGGTCCGCGAGCTGGTCGAGAAGTGGCTGGATCCGGGCGGTCACGCCGGCCGCCGCCAGGTGGCTGAAGCCCAGCGCCACGATCTTCGCCGTCAGCCGGTACGCCCCGCCGTCGAATTCCTGGCGGACATAGCCCTCGTCCTTGAGGTCGGCGAGCAGCCGGTGCGTCGCGCTGCGCGGGATCGCCAAGGTGTCGGCGATCGTCATCAACGGCAGGCCGCCGGCATGCCGGGACAACAGCTCGATGATCCCGACCGCTCGGTCCATAAAAGCCCCCATTCCAATCTGGACATTATTCAAATTGGAACGCCGTGTCACCCGCCTTGACGAGGATGGAATAATGATCTTTATGGAATCAATTCCATTTTTTGTGAGATGGATCGGGTGGAAACGACGTTTCAAGGCGCTGCCGGCACGGATACTCCCTCCGCAGCCGCGACCGGACGGGACATCACCGGCCGGACGCGCCTCTTTGCCGTGCTGGGCTACCCGGTGGCCCAGGTCATGGCGCCGATGATGATGAACCGGATCTTCGCCGAGCATGGCGTGGACGCCGTGCTCATCCCGGTGGAGGTATCTTCGCAGGATCTCGACGCCGTTGTCGACGGTCTGAAGGGCATCGGCAATCTCGACGGTTTCCTTGTCACCGTCCCGCACAAGCTCGCACTGGTGCGCCATGCCGATCGCCTGAGCGATGCCGCGAGGCTGGCCGGATCGGTCAATGCCATGCGGCGCGAGGCCGACGGCACCTGGTCCGGCGACAATTTCGACGGCAAAGGTTTCGTCCGAGGACTTCTCGGTGCCGGCCGCACCGTCGCCGGCAAGCGTCTCACCCTCGTCGGTGCTGGAGGGGCGGGGGTCTCGATCGCAGCGGCCGTTCTGCAGGCCGGAGCGGCGGCCTTATCGATCATCGATGTCGACCGCTCGCGTGCCGAGGCGCTGGCCGCTCGCCTGAACGAGCGCTGGCCGGGACTCGCGCTGGCCGCGGGCGCTCCCGATCCCGCCAGCGAGGTGGTGGTGAACGCCACGCCCCTGGGCTTGCAGGCGGAGGATCCACTGCCCTTCGCGCTGGAAGGGCTGGGCGCGGAAACCGTCGTCGCCGACATCATCATGAAGCCGCCGCAGACCCGGCTGCTGCGCGAGGCCGCCGCGCGCGGGCTCGCCACCCATCCGGGGCTTCCCATGCTGAGCGAACAGATCCCGCTCTACCGGGAGTTTTTCCGCATTCCCTGAACCCACGACCCTGGCGGAAGACCGGGGCGCCTGGAGGAAACCTTGACGTATCACTTCGATTTTTCGGTGCTGCTTCCCTATTGGGAGCAGCTGCTGCGGGGCTGCTGGCTCACCATCCTGCTGTCGGCGATCTCGATCGCGGCGGGACTGGTCATCGGCATCCTGACGGCGCTCGCCAAGCAGAGCCGCTTCGCGGCGGCGCGGGTCGCGGCCGGCACCTATGTCGAGATCATCCGGAACACGCCGTTCCTGGTGCAGGTGTTCTTCATCTTCTTCGGCCTGCCCGCGCTCGGCGTCAGCTTCCAGCCCTGGAGCGCCGCCGTCCTGGCGCTGAGCCTCAACTGCGGCGCCTTCTCAGCGGAGGTGATCCGCGGCGGCATCGATGCGATCGCGCGCGGCCAGTACGAGGCCGGCACCGCGCTCGGCCTGAAGCCGCTGCAGGTCTTCCGCTACATCGTGCTGAAGCCGGCGTTGCGGATCATCTTCCCGGCCCTGTCCGGCCAGTTCGTCCTGACCCTGCTGACGACCAGCATCGTCTCCTCGATCTCGGCGGAGGAGCTGACCTCGATCGCCCAGTCGATCGACACGCTGACCTTCCGCAGCTTCGAGATCTACATCGTCGCGACGATCCTCTACCTGACCATGTCCTTCGGCTTCGCGACGGTGTTCAAGCTCGTCGACCGCCTCTATTTCTCTTACCCGGTGAAGTGAGGCGGCATGATCAGGCAATTCGGTCTGCCGGAAGCGCTCGCCATCCTCTCCGGCGTGCAGGCGACGATCCTCCTCTCCCTCATCGCCTTCGCCGGCGGCGGCATCGTCGGCCTCGCCGTCGCGCTGATGCGCACCTCGGAGAAGACGTGGCTTCAGCGCTGCGCGGCCTTCTACATCGACTTTTTCCAGGGCACGCCGCTGCTGATGCAGCTCTTCCTGGTGTTCTACGGATTGCCGGTGCTCGGCTACAAGGTGAACCCATGGGTCGCGGTCGCGATCGGCTTCACGCTCCATGCCAGCGCCTTCCTCGGCGAGATCTGGCGCGGCAGCATCCAGGCCGTGCCGCGTGGCCAGAGCGAAGCCGCCTATGCGCTCGGCCTGAGCTATGCGTCCCGCATGCGCAACGTGGTGCTGCCGCAGGCGATGCGGATCTCAGTCGCGCCGACCGTCGGCTTCATGGTGCAGCTGATCAAGGGCACCTCGCTCGCCGCGATCATCGGCTTCGTCGAACTCTCTCGCTCGGCCCAGATCATCGCCAGCGCGACCTACAAGCCTCTGCTCGCCTATGGCTGCGCGGGAATCGTCTACTTCGTTCTCTGCTTCCCGCTTTCACGCCTGAGCATGCGCCTTGAGAAGCGCTTCGCCGTGAAGACCTGACGACCCCAACAAGATCAACCGGAGGAAATATCATGAGCTGGATGAAGACATTTCGGCATACCGCCCTCGCATCCATGATGATGATGGCAGCCGCTTCCACGCTGGCGGGGGCGGCAACGGCCCAGACCGTCGAGTCGATCAAGAAAGGCGGCGTGCTCAAGATCGGCTCGCAGGTCTCCCAGGTTCCCTGGGGCTTCAGCGACGCCTCGGGCAAGCTGACCGGCTTCGATATCGAGCTCGGCGAGATGCTGGCCAAGGATCTCGGTGTGAAGGCCGAGGTGACGCCGGTGACCTCGAGCAATCGCGTCGCCGCGCTGCTGACCGGACAGGTCGACGTGCTGGCAGCGGTGATGGGCATCTTCGCCGACCGCCAGAAGGTCGTGCTGTTCTCGCGGCCCTACACCACCAACGACACGATCTATATCGGCAAGGTGGGCGCCAACATAAAAGGCTGGGACGATCTGAAGGGCGTGCGCGTCGGCGTTCCGCGCGGCACGCCGCAGGACATCGCCATCACCAAGGCTGCCCCTGCCGGCGCGACGATCCAGCGCTTCGACGACGACGCGGCGACGGTGCAGGCCCTGATCGCGGGACAGGTCGACATGATCGGCGGCGCCGCGACGCAGGTGCCCAACATCGCGCAGGTCGCTGGCCCCGGCAAGTTCGAGCAGAAATTCGTCGTGGCGCGCGCCTATAACGCCTTCGCTGTCCGCCCCGGCTCGCGCGAGTGGGCCGACTACCTCAGCGACTTCGTCGCCCGCAAGCTCGCCAGCGGCGAGCTGCCGGCCCTCTACAAGAAGTGGGTCGGTGGCGAGCTCGCCAAGATGCCGACGACCGGCGAGGGCGAGACGGCTCTCCCGATCACGGTGGTGCAGTAAGTGGCACGCGGGCGGCGTC
>JARYGW010000289.1:0-7226 GCA_033792295.1 Allobosea sp. | reverse complement strand
TGCCCTACAGCATTCCGCCGCAGCTTGCGGGCGGACAGAACCTCGGCTTCATGTTCCTGCCGAACTATCGCGGCTGGGTGATCGTCGCCTCCCTCGTGGTCTGCCTCGCAACCTGGTTCCTGATCGAAAAGACCAAGCTCGGCGCCTATCTGCGCGCCGCCACCGAGAACCCCACCCTGACCCAGGCCTTCGGCATCAACGTCCCGCTCCTGGTGACCCTGACCTACGGCTTCGGCGTGGCGCTCGCCGCCTTCGCCGGCGTGCTCGCCGCGCCGGTCTATTCGGTCAATCCGAACATGGGCGGCGATCTCATCATCGTCGTCTTCGCGGTGGTGGTGATCGGCGGCATGGGCTCGATCATGGGTGCCATCGTCACCGGCTTCGCGCTCGGTCTGGTCGAAGGCCTGACCAAGGTGTTCTATCCGGAGGCGTCCTCGACCGTGATCTTCGTCATCATGGTTCTGGTGCTGCTGGTGAAGCCCGCCGGCCTGTTCGGCCGCCCGGCCTGAGAGATTCCGACATGACCGATCTCGCCACATCAGACACACCTGCCGGCGCCGCGCTCGCCGAGACCGACGACGGCACCGCCCGCCTGCACCGCGCCATCATGATCGCCATCGCGGCAGCGCTCGTGGTCGCCCCCTTCGTCGCCTACCCCGTCTTCGTGATGAAGGTCCTGTGCTTCGCGCTGTTCGCGCTCGCCTTCAATCTTCTCCTCGGCTATGGTGGGCTCTTGTCCTTCGGCCATGCCGCCTATTTCGGCATGGCGAGCTATGTCTGCGCCTACACCGCCAAGAACTGGGGCCTGACGCCGGAGCTCGCGATCCTGCTCGGCACGGGCGTCGCCGCCGTCCTCGGCCTCGTCTTCGGCGCGCTCGCCATCCGCCGCCAGGGCATCTACTTCGCCATGATCACGCTGGCGCTGGCCCAGATGGTGTTCTTCTTCTCGCTGCAGACGCCGCGCTTTACCGGCGGCGAGGACGGCATCCAGGCGGTGCCGCGCGGCAAGCTCTTCGGCCTCGTCGACCTGACCGACGACCGGGCCCTCTACTGGCTCGTGGCCGTGATCTTCATGGCCGGCCTGCTCCTGATCTACCGCATCATCCACTCGCCCTTCGGCCAGGTCTGCAAGGCGATCCGCGACAACGAGCCCCGCGCCATCTCGCTCGGCTACCGCGCCAACCAGTACAAGCTGACGGTCTTCGTGCTCTCGGCGGCGCTCGCCGGACTCGCCGGCGCGACCAAGGCGATCGTCTTCCAGCTCGCCTCCCTCACCGATGTCTACTGGACCATGTCCGGCGAGGTCGTGCTGATGACCCTGGTCGGGGGGCTCGGCACTGTCTTCGGCCCGATCGCGGGCGCCATCGTCATGATCACGATGCAGAACTACCTCGCGACGCTCGGCGCCTGGGTCACGGTCATCCAGGGTCTGATCTTCGTCGCCTGCGTCCTGCTCTTCCGCGAGGGCATCGTCGGCGTCATCGCCAAGGCCATCAAGAAGCCCCTCTAAGCCGCAGCAGCCCCTCACCGGATCAGCCTCGAGATCGTCCTGAACTGCGGATGCTCAGCCGTCCGCAGCCACTCGAACAACACCATCTCGGTGGTGACGATCTCGGCCCCGTGAGCGGCGAGGCGGCGAATGGCGACCTCGCGCGATTCCGGCACTCGCGAGCCGACCGCGTCCTGCACCACGACGACGCGGCGGCGGCGCTCCAGCAGGGTGAGAACCGTCTGTCCGACGCAGACATGCGCCTCGCAGCCGCAGACGACGAGCTCCCTGTCGCCGCTCAGAGCCTCGCGCACGGCTGGCTCGGCGCAGGCATCGAAGCTCATTTTGGCGATGGCCGGCGGGATGCCGGCCAGTTCCGGAACGGTCGGACCGAGCTTGTCCGGATTCTGCTCCGTCACCACCACCGGCACATCGAGCAGGCGCCCGGCTTCGAGCAGGCGGGCGGCATTGGCGACCACGCGGCCGCCATCATGGATGGCCGGCACGAGCCGCGCCTGCAGATCGATGACCACCAACATGGCATTCCGCAAATCCAGCAACGGCATCGTCCGCCTCCCTCGCGCAACAAACCGCCATAGCCACCCGGGCCGCAACGCAGGTCAAGCCGCGGCCGAATCCACGCCAGCTTGACATGAATGATTGATATCAACATAAATTCGCAGATGACCGCTGCGCGCAAGACCTCTTTCGGACGAGGCCTGCGCCCGCCAACCGCCGCATGCGGCCCATCCCCGGCGCCACGGCACAATCCCTGTTGACGCCTTCCCGGCAAGCCGACAGGCGGCCGGAGCCCGGCTTCACCACCTGACAAGACCCGCTGTTTCACACCCGAAGGACACGCCATGGCCCAGATGATCTTCGTCAACCTGCCCGTGAAGAACCTCCCTGCCTCGATGGCCTTTTTCCAGGCACTTGGCTTTACCTTCAATCCGCAATTCACCGACGAGACCGCGGCCTGCATGGTGATCAGCGACACGATCTTCGCGATGCTGCTGACGCACGAGAAATTCGCCGGCTTCTCACCCAAGCCGATCACCGACACCGACCAGAGCATCGAGGTCCTGACCTGCCTGTCGCGGGACAGCCGGGAAGCCGTTGACGCGATCGTGAAGGCGGCTCTCGCCGCAGGCGGCTCGACCTACAACGCGCCTCAGGATCACGGTTTCATGTACGGCCACGGCTTCCGCGACCTCGATGGCCACGTCTGGGAGGTGATGTGGATGGACCCGGCCGCCGTGAAGGGTTGAGCCGATCCGTCCTTACTGCAGGGCGGACCCCACACCCCGTCTCTAGCGCATGACGCACCGCGGAATTAACCTGCAGTCATTCCCCTGACGCAAGTTTGACTGCAGGCTCCATGGACAAGCGGGTCGAGACCCAGACGCATGCCGCGCCGCTGACGCATGCGGACATCCGCTCGATTCTGATCGGCGTGATGGTCGCAATGTTTCTGGCCGCGCTCGACCAGACGATCGTGGCGACCGCTCTGCCGACCATCGGGCGCGAGCTCGGCGACGTCACGCATCTGCCCTGGATCGTCACGGCCTATCTCCTCGCCTCGACCGCTGTGACACCGCTCTATGGCAAGCTCGCCGACATCCATGGGCGGCGGGTCGTGCTGCTTTCCGGCATCGTGATCTTCATCATCGGCTCGATCGCCTGTGCGCTGGCGCCCAATCTGTGGCTGCTGATCGTCGCACGCTTCATTCAGGGGCTCGGCGGCGGCGGATTGATCGCATTGGCGCAGACCATCGTCGGCGACATGGTGCCGCCTCGGGAGCGAGGCCGCTATCAGGTCTATTTCGCCAGCGTCTTCCTGTCCTCCTCGCTGATCGGGCCGGTGCTCGGCGGCGTTCTCGCCGAGAAACTGCACTGGTCGGTGATCTTCTGGATCAACCTGCCGCTCGGGCTCGGCGCCTACTGGATGTCGAGCGCAGCGCTGAAGCGCCTGCCGCGGCACGAGCGGCCACACAAGCTCGACGTCCTCGGCGCCATGCTGATGACGGCCGGAACGCTGTCGCTGCTGCTCGCGCTCTCTTCCGGCGGCACGGCCTATCCCTGGCGCTCGGCGCCGATCGCGGGCCTCATCGCCGCCACGCTGGTGCTCTGGGGCCTGTTCGCCTGGCGCCAGCGCATGACGAGCGAGCCGCTGATCCCGCTCGATGTGATGAACAACCGGGTGGTTCGCGCCGGCACCATCGCCGCTGGCTTCGGCATGGGCACCTTCATCGGCCTGACGATCTATCTGCCGCTCTATTTCGAGACGGTGATGGGGCTGAGCGCGACCTATTCCGGCCTCGGCCTGCTGCCGCTCACCTGCGGCACGGTGATCGGCGCCACCTGCTCGGGGCGCGCCATGTTGAAGCTTGCGCATTACAAGCGCGTGCCCATGGTCGGGCTGGCGATCGCCTCCGCAGGGGCGGCGGTGATGTCAATCTTCTCGGGACATATCCCGCTCCTGCCCTTCTGCGCCATCCTCGCAGTCGTCAGCCTCGGGCTCGGGACGCTGCTGCCGGTCGCCACCGTCTCGATCCAGAATGCGGTCAAGCCGCACCAGCTCGGAACGGCGACTGCAGTCGCCAATTTCTTCCGGCAGATCGGCGGCGCGCTGATCGTCGCCGCCTTCGGGGCGATCGTGCTCGGCGGTGTCGGCGGCCAGACGACCCAACTCTCGCCGGAAGCCCTGAAGCTCGGCACGGTCGACCGCGAGACGATGGTGACGCTGTTCCGCTACGTCTTCGGCGCGGCCTTCCTCGGCTTCGCGCTCGCTTGGGCCTTCATCACCTGGATGGAGGAGCGCCCCCTGCGCGGCGGTGCGGCGGACGCAGCGAAAGCCGCTGCCCTGGAGTGACGGAACCGGCGTAGCCGGGTACACGTTTCCATCAGCCTGTCATCTGCCCGAGGCAGGCTTCTCCGCACCCGCAGCAGGAGTTTCGCCATGTCAGATCTTGTCGTCATCGTCTATCCGACCGAAGCCCGTGCCGAGGAGATGCGCCAGAAGCTCATCGGCCTGCAGAAGGAATATCTGATCGAGATCGGCGACGCCGCCATCGCGGTGATGCACGAAGGCGGCAAGGTGAAGCTCAACCAGCTGCTCAACACCACAGCGCTCGGCGCGGTCTCGGGCTCGTTCTGGGGCCTGCTGATCGGTGCGATCTTCCTGATGCCCATCTTCGGCGCGGCACTGGGCGCAGCTTCCGGTGCGCTGGGCGGCGCACTCACCGATTACGGCGTCGACGACAGCTTCATGAAGGATCTCGCCGGCAGCCTGCAACCCGGCAATGCCGCACTGTTCGTGCTGGTCAAGAAGGTGACCGGCGACAAGGTGCTGGAAGCGCTGCGCGGCACCGGCGGCACCGTGCTCAAGACCTCGCTCGACCAGTCGCAGGAACAAAAGCTGCGCGACGCGCTGGCCGATGCCCACGCCGCGGTGCCGGCGGCCTCCGACGCGCCCCAGGGAACGGGCGCGCCCTCACCGGTGGGCTGAAAGCCCGGACGTCCTGGTCGGCCTTGAGCCGACCACCCCGGGACGAAGGAAAGCGTTTTATCCGGAGAGGTTTTTCGGGGCGAAACCACGCTTCGCCCCGGGAATCACGGCTGACCGCCCTCAGTCGCGCAGCAGCTCGTTGATGCCGGTCTTGGAGCGCGTCTGCGCATCGACCGTCTTGACGATGACGGCGCAGGCGAGCGCGGGACCCGGCGTGCCGTCCGGGAAGGGCTTGCCCGGCAGGGAGCCCGGCACCACCACCGAATAAGGCGGCACCTTGCCGATATGGACCTGGCCCGTGGCGCGGTCGACGATCTTGGTCGAGGCCGAGATGAAGACGCCCATCGAGAGCACCGAGCCTTCCCCGACGATCACGCCCTCGACGACTTCGGAGCGGGCGCCGATGAAGCAATTGTCCTCGATGATGGTCGGGTTGGCCTGCAGCGGCTCGAGCACGCCGCCGATGCCGACGCCGCCCGAGAGATGCACGTTCTTGCCGATCTGGGCGCAGGAGCCGACCGTGGCCCAGGTATCGACCATGGTACCGGTGTCGACATAGGCGCCGATATTGACGAAGGAGGGCATCAGCACGACGCCGGGGGCGATGAAGGAGCCCTTGCGCGCCGCGGCCGGCGGCACGACGCGGAAACCGGCGGCACGGAAGCGGTTCTCGCCCCAGCCCTCGAACTTCGACGGCACCTTGTCCCAAAACACGCCCTCGCCCGGTCCGTTGGCGATGATCATGTTGTCGGTCAAACGGAAGGAGAGCAGCACCGCCTTCTTCAGCCACTGATGGACGATCCAGTCGGCACCCTGCTTCTCGGCGACGCGCGCCTCGCCGGAATCGAGCATCTCGATCGCCTGCTCGACCGCCTCACGGACGGCGCCTTTGGTCTGGAGGCCGATCTCGGCCCGGTTCTCCCAGGCGGCATCGATGGTGGCGGCGAGATCGGCGAGGGACATGAGCACGGCTCCAGCGCTGGATAGACGGCGGGAGCGATGGCGGATGAGGGAGCCGGCGTCAAGCCGCAGTGCGCCGGCGCAGCAGATAGGTGTCCATGATCCAGCCATGGCGAGCCCGGGCCTCGGCCCTTGCGGCAGCGATCCGCGGCGCCATGTCCGCGAGCGGGCCGGCGATCAGGATCTCGTCCGGCATGCCGAGATAGGCGCCCCAGAAGATCTCCAGCCCGCTCGGATCGATCTTGGCGAAGGCCTGTTCGCCGTCGAGCATCACCACGACGCTGTCCTGATCAGCGGGAAAGCCCTGTCCCAGCCGCCGGCCCGTCGTGAGCAGGACGGGAGTCCCGATCCCGTTCAGCGGGATGCGATGGCGGGCGGCGAGCACCTGTACGCTGCTGATGCCCGGATAGACCTGCCAGTCGAGCGCAAGGCCCGAGGCCGCGACACGCTCCATGATCCTGAGCGTGCTGTCGTAGAGCGCCGGATCGCCCCAGACCAGCAGGGCGCCGGTCCGTCTCTCCGTGAGATGCGCCTCGAACAACGCCCGATAGCTCGCCGCGATGCGCGCATGCCAGTCATCGACGACGCCCTGATAGTCGTTGCCGGTCTCGGCCCGGCGCGGGATGGCGACGGGAACCGTGCGGTAACCCGGCTTGCGGATGAAGCGCGCGCAGATGGTCTCGCGCAGATGGCGCAGCCCCGCCTTCTCCTCGCCCTTGTCGGGAATGAACAGCACCTCGGCACGGTTGAGCGCCTCGATGGCCTCGACCGTCATATGCTCGGGATTGCCGGCGCCAATACCGATGATGAGGATGTTTCGCATGCCGCTCCGAGGGTTCGCAGCGGCTTATAGCATCCGGCCGAAAAGTGGAATCCACTTTTCGGAAAGATCCGATGCGATAACAGATAGATAGATCGCCATTACCACACCCGACAGGGCGCCCGGCGATCAGGCACGGCCTGCAGCCGGAATGCGAGATCAGGCCCGGCCGAGCACCGTCATCCGGGCGCCGGCTGCGAGCCGGGCGCGGCGCTCAGCGCCAGCGCCGCCTGAAGCGCCTCCAGATCCGACGTGAAGCGCGGGCGCCAGCCACAAGGGCATGACGGATCGCCGCAATGAGCATCTGCCACCTCCCTGTAAATCGATCCGACTGCCTGCGCCGCCAACGCGATCAGGGCGATGGGTGGCAGCCGAGTATCGTGAAGAGCCGCGCAAAAAGCCGTCAGGACCGCCTGCCGGATATCGGTACGGGCGGCTTCCAACGATTC
>JARYGW010000288.1:0-7322 GCA_033792295.1 Allobosea sp. | reverse complement strand
TGATCTGCTCGACGGCGACGTCGTCTTCGCTGCCGCCGACGGCGCAGGCGTCCTCGCCTGGACACGCGATCCGGCGCAGTCCCTCGTCGCCAGCGACGAGGGCGCCGCCGATCGCCTGGAAGCTTTCGCCGCGGCGGAGCTTCGCGGCAACAAGGTCGTGGATGCCTATCTGGCCGGTGTCATCATCGAGAGCGGCAGCCCGGTGCCGCGTCATTTCCGCGAGCGCTTCAAGACGCTCGGCCCCAGCAATCGTCCCGATCTCGGCAAGCAGGCCGGCGAGGGCGTCGCGTCCGCGCCCAAAGGTTGAAGCATGTATCGCTACGATGAATTCGACGAGCGCTTCGTCCGCGAGCGGGTCGCACAATTCGCAGACCAGGTTTCTCGGCGGCTCGACGGCTCGCTGACCGAGGACGAGTTCAAGCCGCTCCGACTCAAGAACGGCGTCTATCTCCAGCTCCACGCCTATATGCTGCGGATCGCCATTCCCTACGGCACGCTGAATTCACGCCAATTGCGGCAGCTCGCGCTGATCGGCGAGCGCTACGACCGTGGCTACGGCCATTTCACCACGCGCCAGAACTTGCAGTTCAACTGGCCGAAGCTGCGCCAGATTCCCGAGATCCTCGGCCTGCTCGCCGATGTCGAGATGCATTGCATCCAGACCTCCGGCAACTGCATCCGCAACGTCACAGCAGACCATTTCGCCGGCGTCGCGCAGGACGAGATCGAGGATCCGCGCCCGACCGCCGAACTGATCCGGCAATGGTCCTCGGCGCATCCCGAATTCAGTTACCTGCCGCGCAAGTTCAAGATCGCCGTTACGGGTGCCGAAGAGGATCGGGCCGTCACCAAGGCGCACGACATCGGCCTGCGCCTGCGCCGGCACCCGGACACGCACGAAACCTGCTACGAGGTCAGCGTCGGCGGCGGGCTCGGCCGCACGCCGATGATCGGCAAGGTCGTCCGCGACCACCTGCCGAAGCGGGACTTGCTCGCCTATCTCGAGGCGATCCTGCGGGTCTACAATCTCGAGGGCCGGCGCGACAACAAATACAAGGCCCGCGTCAAGATCCTCGTCCACGAGATCGGCGCCGAGGAATTCACCCGCCGCGTCGAGGCGGAGTTCGCCCAGCTCGACGGCCCTTCGATCAATGCCGATCCGGAAGAGGTCGCGCGCATCGCCGCCTATTTCGCACTGCCCGCCTATGAGACCTTGCCCGCCGTCAGCAACACGCTGGAGGCAGCGAAGGCGAGCAATCCGGCCTTTGCCCGCTGGATCGAGGTCAACACCACGCCACACAAGGTCGCGGGCTATGCGGCGCTGACGGTTTCGCTGAAGCCTGTCGGGCAGGCGCCGGGCGATGCGACCTCCGAGCAGATGCGGGTCGTCGCCGATCTGGCAGAACGCTATTCGCTCGACGAATTGCGCGTCACCCACGCGCAGAACCTGGTGCTGCCGCATGTGCGCCAGCGCGATCTCTTCACGATCTGGCAGAAGCTCGGCGAGGCCGGCCTGGCCGAGGCCAATATCGGCCTCGTCACCGACATCATCGCCTGCCCCGGCCTCGACTATTGCGCGCTGGCGACCGCGCGCTCGATCCCGATCGCGCAGGCGATCCAGAGCCGCTTCGCCGATGCGGAGCGCCAGCGCGAGATCGGGCCGCTTGGCATCAAGATCTCCGGCTGCATCAACGCCTGCGGCCACCACCATGTGGGCCATATCGGCATTCTCGGGCTGGAGAAGCGCGGCATCGAATCCTACCAGATCACGCTCGGCGGCGATGCCAGCGAGAACGCCGCGATCGGCGAGATCCTCGGCCCCGGACTGGCGGCGGAGGATGTGCCGGATGCGATCGAGCGCATCGTCGCCGTCTACGTCGATGCGCGTCTCGATGGAGAGCCTTTCATCGACACGATCCGCCGGATCGGGCTCGCGCCCTTCAAGGCGGCCTTCCAGGAGACACCCCGTGCCGCTGCTTGACCGAAACGGCGCCCGCGAAGACGGCTGGACCCATAGCGAGAGCGCAGCGACCGGCAACATCCCGGCGGTGATCGTGCCCTGGGAGCACCTGGCCGAGGCGCTCGACCGTCAGGAGCCCGATCAGACCGTCGGCGTCCTCATCCCGAACCATCTGCCCGTGTCGCAGCTAGCACCGTTCCTGCCGCGCCTGGCCCTCGTCGCCGTCGCCTTCCCGGCCTACTCGGACGGACGTGGCTTCAGCATCGCGCGCCAGATCCGGCGGGCCGGCTTTCCGGGCGAGCTGCGCGCCAGCGGACCGCTGATCGCCGACCAGTTCGCCTATGCCCTTTCCTGCGGCTTCGACACGGTCGAGCTGCCGGAGGCGAGCGCGGCGCGCCAGCCGGTCGAGCAGTGGCTCCACGCCAAGGACGCATTCAGCCGCACCTATCAGCGCGGCTATGGCGCACCCGAACGCAATATCCTGGATCAGCGACGCGCAGCGCGTGTTGCCGCAGCGACGGCCGGCTGATGCACATGCCGGCGCCGACACAGGGACATATCGGCGGCGCGAACCAGCCCCTCGCGCCGGTTTCGGGCGAGGAGGACAGCCTGGCGAGAGAGGTGAACGAACTCCTCTCGTCCAATCAAGAGACGGGCACCCGCTGGCCCGATCTGTGCTTTCGCCTTATCATCCTCGGGCTCGCGGCGTTGTGGCTGCTGATGCCGCCCACCGACGGGGCGCATGTGGCGACGGACGGGAAGGCGATAGCGACGACGCGATGAGCGAAAGACGACCCGAAACGACAGCACGGCGCATCGAGCCGCTGGCGACCCTGCCGCTGTTCCACATGTTGGAAGGGCGCAAGGTCGTGCTCGCCGGTCACAGCGAAGGCGCACTGTGGAAAGCCGAGCTGCTCGCCGCGACGGGTGCCGCATTGCACGTCTTCGCCGGCGACGAAACCGCTCTCTTCGCAGCGCTGGCGAACGAACCCGCGATTCGACGGATCCATGTCCATGCCCGCCGCTGGCGGCCCGAAGACCTCGACGGCGCCGCGCTGGCCGTCGCCGATCTCGACGATGCCTCGGAGATTCATGCCTTCGTGGCTGCCGCGCGCCGTGCGGGAGCGCCCGTCAACATCGTCGACAAGCCGGAATTCTGCGACTTCGCCTTCGGCGCGCTGGTCAACCGCTCGCCGCTCGTCGTCGCGGTCTCGACCGACGGAGCCGCGCCCGTCTTCGGCCAGGCTATCCGGGCCAAGATCGAGGCGCTGCTGCCGGCTGGACTGAAGGGCTGGGCGCAGGCCGCGACCGACTGGCGCCCATCGGTGCAGGCCCGCGAACTGCCCTTCACACTGCGCCGCGCCTTCTGGGAGCTCTTCGCCGGCAAGGCGATGGCGGAGCCCGAGCGCGAGCCGACACAGCAGGACGCGACCGAGCTCTTCGCGAAGCTCGCCGATCTCGAAGCCGCCCATGACGGCAAAGGCCGCGTCACGCTGGTCGGTGCGGGCCCGGGCGACCCTGAGCTTCTGACGCTCAAAGCCATCCGTGCGCTCCAGAGCGCCGACATCATTCTCTATGACGACCTCGTCTCGCCCGGCGTTCTGGAGTTCGCCCGGCGCGAGGCGAAGCGCATGCTGGTCGGCAAGACCGGCTATGGCCCGTCTGTGAAACAGGGAGACATCAACGCGCTGATCGTCTCGCTCGCCAGCCAGGGCAAGCATGTGGTGCGGCTGAAGGGCGGCGATCCGGGCATCTTCGGACGCGCCGGCGAGGAGATCGAGTCCTGCCAGGCTGGCGGCATCCCGGTCGCGATCGTGCCCGGCATCTCGGCGGCGCAAGGCGCGGCCGCCTCGCTCGGCCTTTCCTTGACCCATCGCGACCATGCGCGGCGGCTGCAATTCGTCACCGGCCATTCGCGCAAGGGCGAGCTGCCGGAGGATCTCGACTGGCGCGCCATGGCGGATCCAGCCGCCTCGACCGTCATCTACATGGCGCGAGCCACCCTGCCCGGCTTCCGCGAGAAGGCGCTCGCCGCCGGGCTCGATCCGCAGACGCCGGCCGTGGCCGTGCTCTCCGCGACGCGCCCCGACGAGATGCGCGTCGCGGCGACGATCGCGACATTGCCGGAACAACTCGCGGAACTTTCTGCAGCCGGCCCCGTTCTGGTGCTGCTGGGCCATGCCTTCGGCGCGGCCTTGGCCGTGGCCGAAGAAGCGGCGGATCGCCGCAGCGCCTGAGAGCGGTCGGAGCTGGCCTCCGGCGGCAAGCTCAAAGTAGATGCAGGGAGATGCATGTTCTCCCCCGCATGGAATCTTTGGAACGGCACCGCTGCTCGAGCAGATTGTGGCAAGATCGAGATTTCAGTACGTTTCGTTTGTTATTCAGAACGCGGCGTCGCTTCGACAAGGGAGCTGCGCCCGGATCGCAACGGAGCCCTGATATGACACGACCCGCGTTTCGCCGACTGCTTCGGGCCGGACTGGTTCTGGGAGCCTTCACGGTCTGCTTCGGCGTCGTCGCCGGCGCCCGCGCGCAGTCGACCGAGTTGCTCAACGTTTCCTACGACCCGACCCGCGAACTCTACCGCGACATCAACGCCGCGTTCCTGGCCGAGTGGAACGCCAAGCACCCCGACAAGAAGGTCGCGACGATTCGCCAGTCGCATGGCGGCTCCGGCGCGCAGGCGCGCACCGTGATCGACGGCCTCAATGCCGATGTCGTGACGCTCGCGCTGGCGGGCGACATCGACGCCATCGCCGCCCGCTCAAAGAAGCTGCCGCTCGACTGGCAGAAGCGCCTGCCGGATAATTCGGCCCCCTACACCTCGACAATCGTCTTCCTCGTCCGCAAGGGCAATCCCAAGGCCCTCAAGGACTGGGGCGACCTGGTGAAGCCCGGCGTTCAGATCATCACACCGAACCCGAAGACCTCCGGCGGGGCACGCTGGAACTATCTCGCGGCTTGGGGCTATGCCGAAAAGGCCTTCAACAAGGACGAGGCCAAGATTCGCGACTATATCGCCAAGCTCCTCACCAACGTCCCGGTGCTCGACACCGGCGCACGCGGCGCAACCACGACCTTCACCCAGCGCGGCATCGGCGACGTGCTGCTGGCCTGGGAGAACGAGGCCTTCCTGGCGCAGAAGGAGTTCGGCGCCGACAAGTTCGACATCGTGGTGCCGAGCCTGTCGATCCTGGCCGAGCCGCCCGTCGCGCTGGTCGACGGCAATGTCGACGCCAAGGGCACGCGCGAGGCGGCGCAGGCCTATCTCGAATTCCTCTACACGCCGAAGGCGCAGGCTATCATCGCCAGAAACTTCTACCGGCCGCGCCATCCCGAGGCCGCCGACCCGAAGGACCTCGCCAATTTCCCGAAGCTCGACCTCCTGACGATCGACAAGGATTTCGGCGGCTGGGCCAAGGCGCAGCCAGCCCATTTCGGTGATGGCGGTACCTTCGACCAGCTCTACAAGCCGGCCCGGTAACGCATGGCGGCGACGGCACCTCTTCGCTGGCGCGAGCCCAGCATCCTCCCCGGCTTCGGGCTGGCGCTGGGCATCACCGTGACGGCGTTGTCGCTGATCGTGCTGATTCCGCTGACGGGCCTGTTCATCAAGGCCGCCAGCGCCGGCCCCGCCGATATCTGGGCTGTGGCGACCTCGCCCCGGACAATCGCCGCGCTCAGGCTCTCCTTCCTCGGCGCGCTGTTCGCGGCGCTGGTGAACACCGTCTTCGGGCTCGTCCTCGCCTGGGTGCTGGTGCGCTACGAATTCCCCGGGCGTCGCCTGATCGACGCCGCGGTGGACCTGCCCTTCGCCCTGCCGACGGCCGTCGCCGGCATCTCGCTCGCCGCGATCTACGCGCCGAACGGCTGGGTCGGGGCGTGGCTGGGGCCACTCGCCTTTCACCTCACCATCCCCTTCACCGGCATCTCCTTCGGCTTCGACGGCACGGTCGCCTATACGCCGCTCGGCGTCATGGTGGCGCTGATCTTCATCGGCCTGCCTTTCGTCGTGCGGACTGTCCAGCCGGTTCTGGAGGAGCTGCAGAGCGATGTCGAGGAAGCGGCGGCGCTGCTCGGCGCCAGCCGGCCGCGCACCGTCTTCCGCGTCATCCTGCCGCCAGTGCTGCCGGCCCTGCTGACCGGCTTCGTGCTCGCTTTCGCGCGGGCCGTCGGCGAGTACGGCTCTGTGATCTTCATCGCCGGCAACATCCCGATGGTCTCGGAAATCGCTCCGCTCTTGATCGTGATCCGGCTCGAGCAGTTCGACTATGCCGGCGCTGCGGTGATGGCGGCGATGATGCTGCTGATCTCGTTTGCGCTCATTCTCACGGTCAACCTGGTGCAGGCGCGGGCACGGCGGAGATATGGCGATGTCTAATGCCACCCTGCCCTCCGGCACCGCCACGGCCCGGCGCGAAAACGATCGCGCTCGCGGCGAGAGCCGGCTCGTCCAGATCGTACTGATCGCGGTCTCGCTCGCCTTCCTGCTGCTCTTCCTGCTGCTGCCGCTGGCCGCAGTCTTCGTCGAGGCCGCGGCGCGCGGCTGGAAGGCCTATGGCGCCGCGATCACCGAGCCCGATGCGCTGGCGGCGATCCGGCTCACCCTGCTGGTCGCGGCCATCGCCGTGCCGTTCAACACGGTCGTCGGCATCGCGGCCGCCTGGGCGATCGCCAAGTTCGAGTTCCGCGGCAAGAACCTGCTGATCAGCCTGATCGACCTGCCCTTCTCGGTCTCGCCGGTGATCTCGGGGCTCGTCTTCGTCCTGCTCTTCGGCGCGCAGGGTTATTTCGGGAGCTGGCTGCAGGCGCATGACATCAAGATCATCTTCGCGCTGCCGGGTCTGATCCTCGCCACGGTCTTCGTCACCTTCCCCTTCGTAGCGCGCGAACTGATCCCGCACATGCAGTCGCTCGGCTCAGCCGACGAGGAAGCGGCGCTGACGCTCGGCGCCTCGCCCTGGCGGGTGTTCTTCGCCATCACCCTGCCGAACGTGAAATGGAGCCTGTTCTACGGAATCCTGCTCTGCAACGCCCGCGCGATGGGCGAATTCGGCGCGGTCGCGGTCGTTTCCGGCAAGATCCGGGGCGAGACCAACACCATGCCGCTGCATGTCGAGATCCTCTACAACGAGTATATGGGACCGGCCGCCTTCGCCGTGGCCTCGCTGCTGGCGGGCCTCGCGCTCGTCACCCTCGTGCTCAAGACGCTGCTGGAATGGCACTATGGCGACGCCATCGCCGCCAGCCGCCGCCACTGACCCCGCACCGAAGGACGAAAACCCATGTCGGTCGCCGTCACCATCGAGACCATCGAGAAGCGCTTCGAGAACTTCCCGGCGCTGCGCGGCGTCTCGCTCGA
>JARYGW010000287.1:0-7330 GCA_033792295.1 Allobosea sp. | reverse complement strand
TGACAATGTCGGGAAGCCACCGGCTCTTCTGCTCCTCCGTCCCGAACCGCGCGACGGTCAGCCCCGTCGCCATCGAGACCATGGCCGACACCGCCAGGGACTGGTCGGCCCGCGCGACCTGCTCCAGCGCCAGCACGGCCTCGAAGATTCCGAGCCCCATGCCACCATATTCTTCGGCGAACGGGATCGACTGAATGCCCATCTCGCCCAGTTTTTGGTAAAGCTCGGTCGGGAAGACGCCGTTGCGGTCCAGCTCTTCCGCGCGCGGTGCAATTTCCGCCTGCGCAAAGGCGTGGACCCGTTCCTGCAATGCAGCTTGGTCGGCGGTCAGGTCGAAATTCAAGGTTTCCTCCATTCAACGAGCCGATGGCCGGCTTGTTGTTCTTGTGATCTGTGAAGATGCTATCGGTGCAATGTCGCTCCGAGCTTGGCGGCAGGCTCGGCGGCGAATCCGCGCGTGGCCAGCTCCATCAGCGCGTCTGCGACCTCATCGGCCGACCACGCCCCTTCGGGGCTGTACCATTTCGTCACCCAATGGACGGCGCCGAGCAGCATGAAGATCGCGATCTTCGGATTGACCGGAACGATGCTGCCATCTGTAATGCCTTCCTCGACGAGGTGGCGCATGCGCGTTTCGAAATCGTCGCGCAGCCGCATGATGTCGCTGGCCTGCTTCCCGGTGAGGGCATTCTCTTCGAGGATCAGGACCGGAACGCCCATGGCACCGATCATCTCGCGCAGGTAATCCGCCATGCCGATGCGGATTTTCTCCAGCCCGGTCCTGCCCTTCGCCTCGCCGCGATCCATGCTCTCGCGCGCGATTTCCATCGCCTCGAGATGGCAGGCGTACAGCAAGTCCTGCTTGCTATCGACGTAACGGTAGAGCGCCGCCTTGGAGACCCCGAGCCGTTCCGCGACATCGTCGAGCGAGCTGCCGTGGCCGCGACGCGAGAACACCCGGGCCGCCTCGCGGATGATGGCCTTCCGCTTGGCTTCCGCCAGTTCCTCACGATTAGGCAAGGCGCTTGCCCAGCGCGACATCGTCGATTCCTTCCCACGGCAGCCGCTCATTCGGATTGTCGGCTGAATAGTTATTGAAGTGACGCTATCATTATGAGTGTGACTGTCAAGTCACTTACGCGACGACGCGATAACTTCCAGGGCTGTCGCAGGATGGTGAAGTGTTCCGAAGCATCGCTTGGACGGAATTCACGAGCGCGATCTGGTTGCCACCCGAGCCCGGTCTGCCGTCCGAGGCTGTCCATGTACCGACAGCAGAGCGTTCTCTCAGCGAATCCAAAGCCGGTATTTCCGGCGAGCAGAGGATCTGCCGCTGAGGAGGGGGGCGACACGTCGAACTCCACGTTCTCGTTCCAGCGCTTTCGCTGCGATGCGGTCCTGTGCGGCCGCCAGATCTTCGCAGAGCGCTTTGGTGACCGCCATCCTCACGCCCCGAGCACGCCGAACTGATCGTCTCGATCATGTCGTTCAGCATCTCGGCCTCGCCCTGGGCGGCCGACCTGGAGCGAGTTTTGCCGCCAGGATGATGCTGCCGGTCGGCAACGATACGCTGCTGCGTGCGGTCCGGCAGCGCGCAAGTGTGCCTAGCGAGCCGCTACGCGTGATCGGCATCGATGATTTCGCCTGGCGGCGCAATCATCGCTATGGCACGATCGTCTGCGATCTTGAGCGCCACCGACCGGCCGTTCTGCTTTCGGATCGGGAGGCCGCTATGTCCGAGGCTTGGCAAAGCCTACCTCCGCCCCGTCATGGATCGCGTCGAGGTCGATGATCACGCTATCCACATCGTCTGCGATCGCGCAACGCTCGAACAAATCGTGGCAGGAATAAGCGTACCTGCGAACAGTGTTCGCAGGTACGGAAATGGCGTCCCGGAAGGGATTCGAACCCCTGACCTACGGTTTAGGAAACCGTTGCTCTATCCTGCTGAGCTACCGGGACGCACGGTCCCTCCTGTAGCATAATCGTGATGACGGTGAAGCCTCTTCTTCTCGCTCTGTCGATCCTGAGCATGCCGCTGCCGGTAGCACGCGCAGCGGAGCCCTGCCACGACGAGGCCCCCGAGCCGGTTGCCGTCCAGCTCTCTGGCTTCGATGCAACGGGAGATCCGATTCTGACGGATGGTCGCACCCTGCGACTGGTCGGACTGGCTCCCCGGCAGGATGCGGCCGGGGAGGCGCGTTTCCAGGCGGGTCTCTCAACCTTCATCGGCCGCGATCTCCTGATCGTCCTTGCCGGCGAAAAGGACCGCTGGGGGCGCTGGCCGGCCCGCCTCTTGGTCGCGGCCGCGCCGGCCGTCGGGGGGAACCAGGATGTCGCGGCGCTGCTGCAGGCGAGCGGAGCCGCCCTGGCCATGCCCGAGGTTCCGGCGAGGGCATGCGGTTCCGGAGCGCCGCGCGTTCAGGCAAAGTTCACCTCCGCCCCGCAACCTTTGTACGCAGCGGCCGTTGACGGCCATGATCTCGCCGCCGTGAAGGGGCAGGAGGGGCGATACGTCA
Organism: Allobosea sp.; assembly: GCA_033792295.1. GTDB lineage: Bacteria > Pseudomonadota > Alphaproteobacteria > Rhizobiales > Beijerinckiaceae > Allobosea. The sequence goes on along the minus strand of JARYGW010000287.1, from coordinate 4,811 downwards.
TGCTGGAAGGCCGGATCGCATCCGTCGGCGAACGCTCGCAGCGGACCTATCTGAATTTTTCGCGCCGGCCGGCGGAGGCGGCTTCCATCGTTCTGTCACGCAAGCTCTGGCGAGAACTGAAGGATGCGGGCTGGACCGCGGCCGGGCTGGGCGGTAAACGCTTGCGCGCCTATGGCGTGCTTGGGGGCCGCAACGGTCTGCTGCTCGAGGTCACCTCGCCCGCCGCTCTGGAACTGATCGACTGACGGATGCGGAAAGCCGGGCCAACACGGGGCGCGCGATACGGAAGACGGCTGGCTGCTCTGGCCTTGCCGGCGTTGCTGCTTGCCGGCTGCCTGGGCGATCAGAGTTCGTTGCTGCCGAACGACGCCAGGGATGGCGAGATCGCCCCTCGCATCAGCACCGTTCAGCGCGCCGCCGATCAGGAGCATCAGCGATTGCTCTCGGCCTTCGGCGGGGAATATCGCGCGCCGCGCATCCGCGCTGCTCTCGACGATATCGTCCAACGACTCGCCAAGACCAGCGACGGCCAGATCGGCACCTATGAAATCACCATTCTGAACTCGCCGGCGGTCAACGCCTTCGCCCTGCCGAATGGCCGGCTCTATGTCACCCGCGGTCTGCTGGCGCTGGCCAACGACACCTCCGAGATCGCCTCGGTCCTCGCCCACGAGATCGGCCACGTCACCGCCCAGCATGCGGTCCAGCGTGCCGAGAAGGAAGCGGAATCGGCCCTGGTGAGCCAGGTCGCGTCCCAGGTCCTGAAGGATCCGACGCAGGGTGCCGCCGTCATGGCGGGCTCGAAGCTGTCGCTCGCGCGCTTTTCGCGCCAGCAGGAGCTGGAAGCCGACCGCATCAGCGTCACCAGCCTGGCGCGCGCGGGCTACGACCCATACGGCGCCAGCCGCTTCCTGGCCACGCTCGGCCGCAACACCGCCTTCCGCAACAGCAGCCAGCAGCAGAGCGCAGAGGACAAGCGCCTCGACATGCTCGCCACCCACCCGCAGACACCGGAGCGCATCTCCGCCGTGACCGCCGCTGCCCGCCAGATCGCCGCGCCCGGCCTCGGCGAGCATGATGCCGGGCGCTGGCTGACGGCCATCGACGGCCTTGCCTATGGCGACGACCCACGCGACGGCGTGGTACGCGGGCGTCGCTATGTGAACAGCTCGCTGCGCATCGCCTTCACCGCGCCCGAGGGATTCAGCCTCGAGGCGGCGCAGGACATGGTCATCGGCGTCAGCGCCAATGGCGCCCAGGCCCTGCGTTTCGACTCGGTGAAGCTGAAGGCCGACCAGACGCTCGAATCCTACGTCGCCGCCGGCTGGATCGAAGGCGTCGAGACGACTGGCATCGAGAAGGCGGAAATGGGCGGTCAACCCGCCGTGACCGCGCACGGAAAGGGCACGGACTGGCTGTTCCGCCTGGCCGCCGTGCAATTCGGCGACCGGGTCTACCGTTTTATCCTGGCGGCCCGTGGCGCCAGCGACCCCGAACGGCAGATGCGGAGCATCGTCGAGAGCTTCAAGGTGCTGACGCCGGCCGAGGCGCAGGCCGCAAAGCCGCTGCGGATCCGCATCGTCAGCGCGGCAGCCGGCGACACGGTGGCGAGCATGGCCGAGCGTATGCCGGAGCAGGAACGGCCGGGAGAACTCTTCCAGCTCCTGAACGGCCTCGACCGCGGCGCCACGCTCCCGCCCGGACAGCGCTACAAGGTCATCGGCGAGTAGGAACGCCGCTTACCGGGAAGTGTCGCCGCCTCGGGACAGACAGATTCAGACACAAACAAAAACCCGGCGGTTTCCCGCCGGGTTCGTATTTTCTGGACCAGAAGAACGGGTCAGGCCGCCTCTTCCTGCAGATCGTCGTTGTCGCCTTCGAGGTCCGCATCCGCTTCGGCCGCCTCGGCCTTGCCGGCACGGCGCGGGGACTTGGCGAGCTGCCCCTCGATCTTCTTGAGCGCCTCGATCTCGGTCACGTCGTCGACGACGGCGATCTCGCGGACCATGCGGTCGAGCGCAGCCTCATAGAGCTGACGCTCGGAATAGGACTGCTCGGGCTGGGCCTCGGAGCGATAGAGGTCGCGCACCACCTCGGCGATGGCGACGAGATCGCCCGAATTGATCTTGGCTTCATATTCCTGGGCGCGACGCGACCACATGGTGCGCTTGACGCGCGCGCGGCCGGTAAGCGTGGTCAGCGCCTTGGCGACGGCCTCCGCATCGGCGAGCTTGCGCAGGCCGACACTGGCGGCCTTGGCGGTGGGGACGCGCAGGGTCATCTTGTCCTTGGAGAAAGAGACCACGAACAGCTCGAGCTTGAAGCCAGCGACTTCCTGCTCCTCGATCGCCGTGATCTGTCCGACGCCATGGGACGGATAGACGACGTGCTCGCCCGTCTTGAAACCCTGGCGCACAGCAGCTTTCTTCACAGTGGACATGCCGTTACGACTCCTGACCGGCCCGCCGTAGCGGGCACGCGATGATCCGTCCCCGTCCGGATGGCCGGAGACACTGCCTGAGACGACGCTTTAACGCGACGCTTCACGCTCCCTCAGTCGATTGGTTCATCTCGCCCGTTGGCGCGAACAACAAACCCTCCCGACGAAAAGGCCGCCGGGTCTCGTGCTTGTCGTCGGTTTGGGGACGCCCCGTTTATGGGAACCTCGCAGGGGGCATGCGGAACGAATTCGACTGAGCTTGTGTATAGCACAAAAAACACGCCGAATCAAAGGTAAACGCGGACAGCCGACCGCCGCCGCGCGCGCAGCACGGTCGTGGTTAACGCAGGGCTTGGACCTGAAAGACGGCGAAATTCAGTCGCCTTCGCCTGGCTCCGGCGAGAGCATGGCGAGCTTGTCGGGGACGCCATCGAACGCCTTGGCGTCGGCCGGCGGCTCCTTCTTCTGCGTGATGTTCGGCCAGCTCGCGGCAAATTTGCTATTGAGCTGCAACCAGCTTTCGAGTCCCGGCTCGGTGTCGGGCTTGATCGCCTCGGCCGGGCATTCCGGCTCGCAAACGCCGCAATCGATGCACTCGTCGGGATGGATGACGAGCATGTTCTCGCCTTCGTAGAAACAGTCGACCGGGCAGACCTCGACACAGTCCATGTACTTGCACTTGATGCAATTCTCGGTGACCACATAGGTCATGGGCCGGCCCTTCCAATGCTTCTAAACAACCTCATAAACCCCCGACGCGTGCAGGTTTCAAGGCCGTTTTCGCCGGGGGAGGCAGAAGACTTTGCCATTCCGGCATCCAATCGAGGAAAATCATTCGTCCCAGGGCCGCATACCGGCTTCGAGGACGACAACACTCGGGTTTAGGGGCCGCTCTCATCCTCGGCAAGCGACGGATCGTCGCCCCCTTCATCCAGCCGTTCGTAGAGCAGGCGCGCTGTCTCGAACGGCCCACGACGCTCCGCGAAAGCCAGAATTCTCACCACCACGGTGGCGTGCGGCAGGGCGAGCGTCAGCACATCGCCGATCTTCATCCCCTGCGCCGGGTTCTCGGAGCGACGTCCTGCGATGCGGACATGACCGTCTTCCACCAGGCGCACAGCCGCGGGCCGGTTGCGGGCGAAACGCGCGAACCAGAGCCATTTGTCGAGGCGTTGACGATGCTCCTGCAAGCGGTCCCCGCCTCCCGATCCGATCCTATGAGATAGATCATCGTTACAGCGCCCAACAGGACTCGCGATGATCTAGGCCCTAGTTCTTGCTGCCTTCGAGCTGCGCCTTGAGTGCGGCGAGCTTGGCGAAGGGCGAATCCGGATCCGGCTCGCGATTGGCCGGGCGAGGACGCTGCGGCTGCTGGAAGCGTTCGCCCCCGCGCTCCTCGCGCCGTGGCCCGGTTGGACGCCCATCGCGCTTGAAGTCGGGCCGAGGCCCCCGCCCGCCCTCGGGCCGTCCCTGCCGTGGCTGGTCCTCGCGACGCGAACGCTCCTGGCGCTGCGCCGCAGCGCCCTCCCCGGCCGCAGCCGCCGCTGGACGGTTGTCGGGCCGGCCGTCACGACGGGGGCCGCCCGGACGCCCCTCGCGCGGGGGGCGGTCTCCGCTACGACGCTCACCCTCGCGACGGTTGCCGTCATGCCGGCCGCGTTGACCATGCTCGGGCCGGCGCCCGCCCTGATGGCGATGCGGCCGCCAGACTTCGAGGAGCTCGGGCTCCGCCGCCACGGCCTCGGCAGCAGGAGCCTCCGCTACGACCGTCTCCGCCTCCGTGGGTTCAGCCGCCGGCAAAGTCGACAGGGCGTCGGCAGGCACGGGCTCGCGCGCCTGATCCAGCTCGGCCTCCGTCAGAACCGGCGCATCCGCCGTCTCGACGGACGGAGCCTCGGTGGCGGGCGCCTCGCCTTCCGGCAGCGCGCCCTCGTTCAGGGCCGCCACGGACTCGACGACGGCCGCGGTTTCCACCGCGGCTTCAGCCACTACATCGGTCTGCGCCGCCGCATCGTCGGCCGCGGCCTCGCCAGCGGGCTGTGGGGCGGAGCCTTCGGCACCCGCAGAGTCCGATCCTGCCTCAACGGGCTTGGCGGGCTCGGTCGCGGCCGGAGGCGGGGCGAGCGGCACTGTGATCGCCGGCCCGGGGCGCTTGATCGAGACATAGCCGAGCGAGCGCAGGATCGAGGCGAAGTCGTCGCCGGCACAGCCGACGAGCGAGGTCATCGCGCCGGTCACCACGAAGCCATCCTGATCGGCACTGCCGGCAGGCGGCGTACCCTGCGTCACGCCGGGGCGATAGGCGATGGCCGGGCGGATGAGATCGGCTAGGCGCTCGAGGATGTCGACGCGCACGGCCCGCTCGCCGCGG
>JARYGW010000286.1:0-7330 GCA_033792295.1 Allobosea sp. | reverse complement strand
CAGGTCGTGAAGTGGAACATCGACCTCGCCAAGCGGGCGTTCAAGGGCGAGAAGGTCAATCCTGTCCTCCAGAAACTCGACGTGCACTATCAGCCGGGCCATAACCACAGCTCCATGGGGCAGACCAAGGAAGCGGACGGCAAGTGGCTTATTTCGCTGAACAAGTTCTCAAAGGACCGATTCCTGAACGTCGGACCGCTTAAGCCGGAGAACGATCAGCTGATCGACATTTCGGGCGACCGCATGGTGATCGTGCATGACGGCCCGAGTTTTGCGGAGCCTCACGACGCGACACTCGTGCACCGGTCCAAGATCAATCCCGTGAGCCTCTGGAAGCGCGATGACCCATTCTTCGCGCACGCTGTCCAGCAGGCCAAGGCCGACGGCATCACGCTGGAGCAGGATTCGAAGGTGATCCGCGATGGCAACAAGGTGCGCGTCTACATGACGTCGTCCGCGCCGGCCTTCGGGCTTGAGGACTTCACGGTCAAGCAGGGCGACGAGGTCACCGTCTACGTCACCAACATCGACGAGGTCGAGGATCTGACCCACGGCTTCTGCATCACGAACTACGGCATCAACATGGAGGTCGCTCCCCAGGCGACGGCATCGGTGACGTTCACTGCCTCGAAGGCCGGCGTCTACTGGTATTATTGCTCCTGGTTCTGCCATGCGATGCACATGGAGATGAAGGGCCGGATGATGGTCGAGCCGCAGGCGACCTGACCATGCCGCTTGTGCGCACCCTCGTGTGCCTCGGGTCGGCGGCGGCATTCGCCGCCGGCCTCGCCCTGCCGGCCTGGGCCGAACGCATCGTCGTTGCGCCGGGGAGCGAGGATCTTCAATCGATCATCGACCGAGCCGCTGACGGAGACACCGTTACGCTCAACAGCGGCGAGCACCGTGCTCCCGTCCGCATCAGCAAGAGGCTTGTCCTGGAGGGGGAGCCGGGTGCCGTCCTTTCGGGAGCGGGCAGCGGAAGCGTGGTGACCGTCTTGGCTCCCGGAGCCGTCGTCCGCGGCCTTACGATCCGTGGCTCCGGCACCAATGCCGAAAAGTTGGATTCAGGCGTGTTTGTTGAGAAGACGGCCACTCAAGCAATCGTCGAAAGAAACCGGATCGAGGGCAACCTCTACGGAATCTATCTGCACGGGGCGGAGGATGCGATCGCACGCGGTAACACGATCGTCGGCATCAAGGAGGGGCGCGTCAATGAGGCTGGCAACGGGATCTCGGTCTGGAACGCGCCGGGAGCCAAGGTGCTCGACAATGACGTCTCCTTTGGCCGCGACGGGATTTTCTCGGTCACCAGCAAGCGCAACACATTCAGTGGCAACCGCTTTCGCGACCTTCGCTTCGCGATCCACTATATGTACACGAACGACAGCGAGATTTCGGACAACATCTCGACCGGAAACACGGTTGGGTTTGCGATCATGTTTTCGAACCGGCTGAAGGTCAGCGGGAACGTCTCGGACGGGGACCGCGACCACGGCTTCCTCTTCAACTATGCCAATGGGTCGCAAATCATCGGAAATGCCGTGTTGGGTCGTCTGCAGCCTGCGGAACGCTGGGCGACCTCCGGTATGCGCATGTCGGAAGCCAGCGAGCATGGCCTGCCAGTTACCGGCGAGGTCGAGCCCACCGTGGCGAATGGCGCGCGCAGCGGCCCCGGAAAATGCGTATTCATCTACAACGCCAACCGGAACCGCTTCCGCGACAACTGGTTCGAGGGCTGCGAGATTGGCATTCACTTCACGGCGGGGTCGGAAGGGAATGAGATCGCTGGCAACGCCTTCGTGAGGAACCAGAACCAGGTAAAATATGTCGGCACGCGCTATCTCGACTGGTCGAAGGGCGGCCGTGGCAACTTCTGGAGCGATAACCCCGCCTTCGACCTCAACGGCGACGGTCTGGGTGATAACGCATATCGGCCAAACGATCTGATGGACAAGGTGCTCTGGACTGCGCCGCAGGCAAAGGTGCTCGCCAACTCTCCCGCCGTGCAGGTGATCCGCTGGGCTCAGGCTCAGTTTCCAGCACTGCTTCCCGGTGGAGTGGTCGACAATCACCCTCTAATGGCGCCGCCGGCCCGCCCAAAGCTTGCCCGGGAAACCCGGCCATGACCGTCACTGTTGAAATTCATGACGTCACGAAGCGTTTCGGGCATGTCGAAGCCGTCCGCGACGTGTCCTTCACGCTGCCGGAAGGCGAGACGATCGCCCTCGTCGGCCACAATGGAGCCGGCAAGACCACTCTGCTGAAACTGATGCTAGGCCTGATCCGCCCGTCGAGGGGGAATATCAGGGTATTGGGCGAAGATCCGGCGGCAGGCGAATTCGCCGCCCGCCGACGTCTCGGCTATCTGCCGGAGAACGTGTCGTTCAATTCGGCGTTGACCGGTCGCGAGACGCTAGCCTTCTATGCGCGCCTCAAGCGCGAGGGCAGCGGCGCCCTGGCCCCGCTGTTGGAGCGCGTCGGCCTCAGCCATGCCGCGGATCGCCGCGTCGGCACCTACTCCAAGGGGATGCGGCAGCGCCTCGGCTTGGCGCAGGCGCTTCTGGGCGCGCCGCGCATTCTGCTCCTCGATGAGCCCACGACGGGCCTCGATCCGGCCCTGCGCCAGAGCTTTTACGAGATCATCGAGGAGCTGCGTGGGCATGGCGCGACGGTGCTGCTATCATCGCATGCGCTAACGGAGCTGGAAGAGCGTGCCGGGCGGGTGGTGATCATGAACCGGGGGCTCAAGGTTGCCGACGGCAGCCTGGACGAACTGAGGCGCATTGCCCAGCTGCCGACGCGGATACGTCTCAAAGTGGCCGCTTCCGGCATTGCAGACGTCCAGAGCCGGCTCGCTCCGCTCGGGGATTGGCGCCGGGTCAATGGACACATGCTGGAGATCGCTGCCGGCTCCGACCAAAAGATCGAGCTGCTGCGGCGCGCGACCGCCGAAAGCGGTCCCATCGAGGACGTCGACGTGGCTCCGCCGACCCTCGACGAGCTCTACGCCCATTTTCTCCGCTCGCAGGAGGTCCCGCGATGAGGAACATCCTGATCGTCGCCGGAAAGGAAATCCAGGAGGGCCTGCGGAACCGATGGGTCCTCGCCACAACCCTCCTGTTGGCCGCCCTCGCCCTCACGCTTACATTCCTGGGGAGCGCGCCGACCGGAAACGTCGGCGTACGCGCCCTCGACGTGGTCATCGTGAGCCTGTCCAGCCTCACCATCTTCCTGGTGCCTCTGATCGCCCTGCTGATCTCCCATGATGCCATCGTGGGCGAGATGGAGCGCGGCACCATGGTGCTTCTCCTCAGCTACCCCGTAGCGCGCTGGCAGGTGCTACTCGGCAAATTCGTCGGCCATCTTGCAATCCTGGCTTTCGCGACCCTTGTCGGATACGGAGCCGCCGCTGGCGCGCTCGCAGCGACAGGGACAACCATCGACTCACAGAGCTGGGTCGCATTTGCTTCCATGGTCGGCTCCTCGATCCTTCTGGGCGCCGCGTTTGTCGCAGTCGGGTACTGTGTCAGCTCGCTGGTGCGAGACCGGGGCACCGCAGCTGGGATTTCCATTGGCATCTGGCTGTTGTTCGTCCTGATCTACGACATGGGCTTGCTCGGCCTTTTGGTCGTCGACCAGGGTCGGACGGTATCAGGCTCGATTCTGAGCGCGCTGCTCCTGCTTAACCCGACCGATGTCTACCGGCTCTTCAACCTCACGAGCTCGGGCAATGTGAGCGCGTTCTCCGGCATGGCCGGCGTCGCTCAGACTTCCCATTTGACACCGCCGGTTCTCCTGGCCGCCCTCGCAGTCTGGGCGCTCGTACCGCTCACGCTTGCAGCGGTCGCGTTTTCAAGGAGAGAATTATGAGGGGTCTGGCTTTTTCTGTCGGGATCGTAGCCTGTCTCACCCTTGTCGGCTGTAACGAGCGCCAGGCTGCCGAAACGCTCCCGCCGCCGCATGAACTGACCCAGCGCACCATGGGGCATTATTGCGGGATGAACGTCCTGGAGCATCCCGGGCCCAAGGGGCAGATACTGTTGGCTAGCCGCCTTGAGCCGGTCTGGTTCTCCTCGGCACGCGACGCGCTGTCCTTTACCATGTTGCCCGAGGAACCAAAGGATATCCGTGCCATTTACGTTTCCGATATGGGGAAGGCTGCGACTTGGGAGGAGCCCGGAGCGTCGAACTGGGTCGACGCCCGGCGAGCGTCTTTCGTGATCGGAAGTCGAATGAAGGGAGGTATGGGAGCCGACGAAGCCGTGCCGTTCTCAGACAGAAGCGCGGCAGAGAAATTCGCGAGCGAGAACGGCGGGCGCGTCGTGGCGTTCGCGGAGGTGCCGAAGGATTATATCTTGGGCGGCGCGGCTGCGCCTGTGGCCGCCGAGGAGGGGGAGCCTGCCTTGGACGATCAGCAGACCGGCAGTCCTGTCACTCCGGCTGCCCCCCACACTCATCCAAATTAGAAGGCCTGCGATGTCTTACGATCTCTCGCGTCGACGCCTCGTTGGGATCAGCGCTGCCGCTGCCGGGCTAAGCCTGGTCCCGTTTGGCGACAAGGCAAGGGCGCAAGCCGAGCTCGTGACGTGGCAAGGCCAAGCCATGGGGGCCGTCGCAACGCTTCAAATCCATCACTATGAGCGTGCCACTGCCGAGCGGCTGATAGAGCGTTCGGTGGCCCAAGTCCGCCGGCTCGAATCGATATTCAGCCTCTACAGAGACGATTCGGCGCTCTCCGCCCTCAATCGTCAGGGCATGCTCGTCGCGCCGCCGGCCGAACTCGTGGCGCTCCTAACAGAGTGTCGCCGCTATTCGGCACTGACGAGCGGTGGCTTCGATCCCACCGTGCAGCCGCTGTGGATCCTTTACCGGGATTATTTTTCCAAGACCGATGCGGATCCTCAGGGCCCGCCGGCGCCTGCCCTGCAGGCTGCCTTGAGCCTGGTCGGATTCGGCAAGGTGGTCTTCAACGCGGACCGGATCAGTCTGCCCCATAGTGGGATGGGCCTCACGTTGAACGGGATCGCCCAAGGCTATGCGACCGACTGCGTGGTGAATTTCCTGCGCCAGGAGGGCATCGAAAGCAGCCTCGTCGACATGGGTGAGCCTCGGGCGCTTGGCGCACGCCCCGACGGTTCACCGTGGCGAATTGGCATTGCCGACCCCGACGAGCCAGATCGAACGGATGTGACATTGGATGCGATCGATCAAGCAGTCGCGACGTCGGGAGCATATGGTTTCCGCTTCGATCCCGCAGGTCGCTTCAATCATCTGTTCAACCCGCAGACAGGCGCCTGCGCGCATCTGCACCGTTCTGTGTCGGTCGTGATGCCAACCGCAACAGCCGCTGACGCCTTGTCGACGGCTTTCAGCTTGATGGCGCCGGCGGATATCGCGCAAGCGATTAGGCGGCTAGGCCAGGGGCAAGTGCGCCTCATCACCGCAGCGGGCGAACGACTTGAGTTCCGAGGTTGACCCTGCCCCATTTGAACGAACCGAAGCGTGACCGCGATCCCATCGAAGCAGCGCGGATCAGCGGCCCTGCCTGGAACAACCGGCCAATTTGTGGATTGAGCTTCGACAGCTTTACGACCGCCGAGGAGATTTTCGATGCGACTGATCTGTCTCGTTTCCGGGATTCTGGCACTCAGCCCCGCTCTTGCCCACGCCCAGGATGTTACGGCAGGCGAGAAGGCTTTCGCGCCTTGCAAGGCGTGTCATCAGATCGGTGAAAATGCGAAGAACGCGGTAGGTCCTCAGCTCAACGGCATTATTGGGCGCAAATCAGGAACGGTCGAAGGCTACAACTACTCGCCGGCCAACAAGAATTCCGGCCTGACGTGGGACGAGGCCACATTTGCCGAATATATCAAGGATCCAAAAGCCAAAGTGCCAGGCACGAAGATGCTCTATCCAGGTCTCAAGGACGAGCAGAAGATCAAGGATCTGACAGCTTTCCTCAAACAGTTTGATGGGTCGGGCAAAAAGACTGCGGGGCTGTGAGCTGCCCTGCATTGTATGAACGCTCTTATCGGCCTAACGATCAAACCCCCATCGTTTGTCGAGAATAATGCCGCCTATGCAACCATGGCGGCCTCAGTGACCGATTCTGGCCGTCCGCGGCGGTTGATGCGTCCTTGCCGCATCAACGTCACCGCGTCGGTAAAACGGGCTGCAGCGTTGAATTCCCCCGGATCCCATCGCCTTGCTCATGGCTGAAGCTGAGAAATCTTTTCGGCGGGACTAATGTTATGCTCTGCGTCGAATTTGGACCGCTCACCGATCGATCCGCGCCGGCAGTCAGCCATGGTTCTGAACCTCAAAACACAACGAAACATCCACCTTTCGGGGCGAATTCATTGACTTTTGCGGTGCATCAACCGACATTTTGGGCGAGGCTACCATGCAAGTCGAACGCTCATATGGCGTCGCAGAGCGACGTGAAGCCAAGCGAATCTCGCGAGAGCGAGATGTCATGCGGCTGCGCAATGGCGAAATCAGCGCTTCCGAGCTGAATGAGCGCAATGGCTTCTTCTCGGCGCTCGATCGTTCCAAGGCCCGTGTTGTGGTCTGGCGGGGCCGCGTCAAACTTGATGGCAAGTGACGCCGTCGAGCCTCGATTTGAGGCTCAGGATGTCGTTCTGGTCGCGTCGAGGCTGACGCTAGATGACGCGGCTGTTGTGAGCGGTGGTGGGCCTGTTGGTATCAGAGACGCGATCCAGTGGGGCGACGTCCGTGAAGAATGGGGGTGGGGAAGAGTGGCGCTCAGCGGGCCAGCTCATCAGGCTGACCGGAGCGAGCGGCCTGTTCTTGCTCGAAAAGTGCGACCGCCTCAAGCAACGCCCCATGCTCGGCCGCCTGGGGCGAACCGGCCGGGAACTTGGCCAGGAGCGCAAGCCGCTCCAGCGCTGCTTGCCTCTCGTCCTCGCTCGTCACGATAAATGGTGTCACTCTACTCCCCCCGCGAAGCGCTTGCGCTTAACAGTGTGAGCTATCCAAGGCTTTGATCTGGACCAAGACGGCGTCGGCAAGTGGCCGGGCGACGCGGCGACATCAAATCTCGAGGCACAACGCCATCCAACCAACGGCATGGCGCGGTGGCCGCGCGTCAAAAGCGAGGTTGCTCGTTTCGCTCTGCTTGCGGGCATGGCCGGCGGGTGGCACGCCCGCTGCCTCCCGAACTCGGGCCGAACAGGTTTGTGCCGGGGCTGCCCGGCTGGGGGACCGTGCCGTCTCAGATCCATGTGATGCTGAGGCCATATGTTAGCTCCTTCTCGGCTAGCCTCGTCGTCGTTCAGCGCGGCCGAAATGCCGATTCCGACGAAGCCGC
>JARYGW010000285.1:0-7370 GCA_033792295.1 Allobosea sp. | reverse complement strand
CGATCTGTTATGGAGCCGGCTGCCATGCAGCCGACCGGATCCAGTTCTTCGTCGAATAGGCTGCGCGCTCAGGCGACCGCCGTGCCCTGCGGCTTCAACTCCTCGGTCGATGGAATGCGTCCTTCGAACCACCAGGCCGCGGCGGCGCGCGACATCGCCGCGCCGTCATGGCCGATGCCCGGCACCGTGATGAGCCGCCAGTTGCAGGGCACGCCGAGCCGCTCGGCTTCGGTGCGGGCGCAGTCGAGCATGAAATGGGCGCGGCCATAGCGATGCGGCCCCTGCGCCAGAGCCTCCGCCTGCGAGGGCAGGTTCGGATCGTCGGTGACGATGTCGCGGTCGCCGGCGAACAGGATCATCGGATAGGCGAGCCAGCGCACGAGTGCTTCGCGATCGAGGTCGAGCCCCCCGAGCCCTTCCGGGAAGCGGCGCTCGAGTGTCGGCAGGGTGTACCAGCCGGGGTTCGAGGCCATCGCGGCGGCATAGGGCTCGCTGCCTTGCGTCGCCAGCATGCGGTGGACGAACTGGCCGCCGGCCGAATGGCCGAAGATGCGGATGACCGGCTGGTCGATCACGCCGCCGGCACGCAGCGCCTCCAGCACACGGGCCGGCACGGCGTAGAGCCATTGTTCGCGCGCGGCGATCGTCCCGTCTTCCGCGACGACCAGCCCGTTATTGTAGCCTTCGGCCTTGGGGAATTCCTCGTTCGGGAAGGTCGGCGCGACGATCAGCAGGTTATGCTGCTCGGCCGCCTCGATCCAGAAGTCGCGATAGTCGTCGCCATTGCGCAGCATGCCGTGCTGCACGACGATGACGGGGTCGTTCGGCCGGTGGCGCGCCGGACGGTAGTAGTTGACGACGAGCGGTCGGTCCGGGTGCCGGGCGTCGATGAAGGGCAGGGCGCCGCGGCCGACCGGCGGGTTGAGGGTGGTGGTGGTCATGCGGCCTCCGAAGCCTTGTGCAGATGGCAGGCGGCGCTGCGCCCGGGCGCGATCTCGACGAGCGGCGGCCGGATCTCGCGGCAGACCGGCATCGCCTGCTCGCAGCGCGGGTGGAACGGACAGCCCGGCGGCGGTGCCAGGGCTGAGGGCAATTCGCCCTTGAGCGCCTGGAAGGCGCGCTTGCGCCGGGCCGCCGAGGGAATCGCGGCGATCAGCGCCGCACTATAGGGATGCGCCGGCTCGGCGAAGATCTCGCCCGCCCGCCCGACCTCGACGATGCGGCCGAGATACATGATGGCGACGCGGTCGCTGATATGGCGCACGAGGCCGAGATCGTGGCTGACGAAGAGATAGGTCAGGCCATGGCGCTCGCGCACATCCATGAACAGGTTGACGACCTGCGCCTGGATCGAGACGTCGAGCGCCGAGACCGGCTCGTCGCACACCAGGAAATCCGGCTTTACGGCGAGCGCCCGCGCGATGCCGATGCGCTGGCGCTGTCCGCCAGAGAACTGGTGCGGGTAGCGCTCGCGATAGGCGAGATCGAGCCCGACCTCGCTCAGAGCCAAGTCCACCGCCTTGTCGATCTCCGCCTTCGGCAGGAGCTTGTGGACGCTCAGCGCCTCTCCGACGATGCGGCTGACCTTCATGCGCGGATCGAGCGAGGCGTAAGGGTCCTGGAAGATCATCTGGACCTTGAGCAGGAAAGCGAGCCGCTCCTTGCCCTTCAGGCCGGCAACCGGCTGCTGCTCGTAGACCACCTCGCCGGCCGTCGGCTTCAGGATGCCGGTGACGACGCGGGCGAGGGTCGACTTGCCGCAGCCGGATTCGCCCACGAGGCCGAGCACTTCGCCGCGCTTCACGCTGAGATCGATGCCGTCGACGGCACGAAGCACTGGCGGCGCCTGACCGCGCCCGGTCGCCATCAGGATGCGCTCCGCCAGCGTCGGTTTGCGGCGGAAATGCTTGGTGATGCCCTTGAGTTCGATGATCGGCGCGCGGGTCGAGGCACTTGTCGAAGCGTTCATGCCGCTTCTCCCATCGGCACGGGGTTGTGGCAGCGGAAGCTGCGGACGCTTTCCTCGGTCGTCGTCGGGTCCTGCTCGGCGCAGATCGGCTGGACGCGGGGACAGCGCGGCCGGAAGGGGCAGCCGCTCGGCCGCGCATCGATACGCGGCGCGACGCCATCGATCTGGTGCAGCCGCTCGCCCGGCGCGACATTGGCGGCGGAGGAGTTGAGCAGGCCGAGCGTATAGGGATGGCGCGGCGCATCGAGCACGGCGTCGACCGGGCCGATCTCGACGACGCGGCCGGCATACATCACCGCCACCCGGTCGGCGAGTTCGGCCACCACTGCGAGGTCATGGGTGATCCAGAGCACGGCGGTGCCGGTCTCGCGGGCGAGCTTCTGCACCTCGAACAGGATCTGGCTCTGGATGGTGACGTCGAGCGCCGTCGTTGGCTCGTCGGCGATGATCAGGTCGGGCGCGTTGAGCAGGGCGGTCGCGATCGCGACGCGCTGGCGCATGCCGCCGGAGAATTCGTGCGGGAACTGCTTCAATCGCGCTTCCGGCGAGGAGATGCCGACGCGGGCCAGCGCCTTGGCGGCTTCACTGAGCGCTTCCTCGCGGCTGCAATCGCGATGCTCCAGGATCGCCTCGCTCATTTGCTCGCCGATGCTGAGCACTGGGTTCAGCGTCATCAGTGGGTCCTGGAAGATCATGGCGATGCGGTCGCCGCGCAGATCGCGCAAGCGCTCTTCCGACGCCGCGCGCAGGTCTTCGCCGTCGAAGCTGATCGTGCCGGCGACGATCTCTCCGGGCGGATCGATCAGCCGGACCAGCGAGAAGCCGGTCACGGACTTGCCGGAGCCGGATTCACCGACCAGTCCCAGAACCTCGCCGCGCGAGACGCTGAGATCGACGCCGTCGACGGCGGGCCAGGCGCCGTCCAGCGCGTGGAAGACGGTCCGCAAGCCGCGGACATCGAGCAAGGGATCACTCATGAGCGCACGTTGAAGCTGCGGCGCAGCCGGTCGCCGACGAGGTTGAGCGAGACGATCAGCAGCACCAGCGCGATGCCGGGGAAGACCGCGATCCAGTATTCGCCGGAGAGCAGGAACTCGAAGCCGTTGGCGATCAGCAGGCCGAGCGAAGGCTGCGTCACCGGCACGCCGACGCCGAGGAAGGAGAGCGTCGCCTCAAGCGTGATCGCACTCGCGATGCTGATCGAGGCGACGACCAGCACCGAGCCGACGGAGTTCGGCAGCAGATGCGCGATCATGATGTGCCGGGTCGGCAGGCCGAAATTGAGTGCCGCTTCGATATATTCCTTGCGCCGCTCGACCAGCGCGGAAGCGCGCATCAGCCGGGCATATTGCGCCCATTGCACCAGCACGATCGCGAGGATGACCTTGTCGACGCCGCGCCCGATCGAGGCCAGCAGCACGAGCGCGATCAGGATCGAGGGGAAGCCGAGCATGAAATCGACGATACGCATGATGACGGCGTCGACCGCGCCGCCGAACTGCGCCGCCACGAGCCCGGCCGAGATGCCGATGAAGAGCGCGCCGATCGTCGCCGAGAGCCCGACCATCAGGCTGGTACGCAGGCCGTAGAGAATGGCGCTCAGCATGTCGCGCCCCTGCGAATCCGTGCCGAGCCAGTAGGTCATGCCGTTCATGCCGGCCTCGCCCGGCGGCAGGCGGTTGTCCATCACGCTGAGCGCGGCGAGGTCATGCGGGTTCTGCGGCGCGATGACCGGCGCGAGCAGCGCGAGCGCGACCATGATGCCGAGCAGGATTGCGGCCCCGCGCGTCGTTGGCCGGTTACGGATGCGGCGCAGCACCTTTTCGCGGAGCGGCGTGTCGGCATAGGCCGGAACGGCGGGCGTTTTTGTCTGCGCGCTCATGCCATCTCTCCCGTCAGCTTCACGCGCGGGTCGAGCGCGGCGTAGAGGATGTCGACGAGGAAGTTCACGGTGACGAAGAGCAGCGTCGCCAGCAGGACGTAGGCGACGACCACCGGCCGGTCGAGCTGGTAGACCGAATCGATCAGCAACTTGCCCATGCCCGGCCAGGCGAAGACCGTCTCGGTGATGGTCGAGAAGGCGACGAGGCTGCCGAACTCGATGCCGACCACAGTGACGACCGGGATCAGGATGTTGCGCAGCACATGCCGGCCGACGATGCGCCGGGGCCGCACGCCCTTGGCGCGGGCGTATTTGACGTAGTCCTGCGTCATTGCCTCGGTGGTGCCGGCGGCGACGAGGCGGACCATCAGGGCCATGTTGGGAATGGCGAGGTTGATCGCCGGGAGCGCCAGATGCTTGAGCCCATCGAGCGTCAGCAGGCTGGTCTTGAAGCCGAGCAGGGACACGGTCTCGCCGCGGCCTGCGGTGGGCAGCCAGCCGAGGACGACGGCGAAGAGCAGGATCAGCATCATGCCCTTCCAGAAGCTCGGCAGGGAGAAGCCCAGGATCGTGCCGCCCATGATGATGCGGGAGGGGCGGCTTTCGGGATCGAGCCCGGCATAGAGGCCGAGCGGCACGCCGGTGACGATCGCCAGCGTCATCGCCAGCAGCACGAGCTCGAAGGTCGCCGGGACCCGCTGCAGGATCAATTCGATCGCCGGGATGCCATGTACGAAAGAACGGCCGAGATCACCCTTCAGCGCATTGCCGATGAAGACGAAATATTGCTGCCAGATCGGCAGGTCGAGGCCGAGGCGCCGGATCAGCGCCTCGCGTTCTCCCGCGCTGGCCGAAGGCGAGACCAGGAGCTCGATCGGATCGCCGATGCCGTAGACGGCGAAGAAGACCACGACCGAGACCGCGAGCAGCACGAAGACGCTCTGGATCAGCCGTTGCAGGACATAGGCGGCCATGGGGTGGGACCGGTTCCGTTATGCATTGTGCCCGAGCCGCCCCTGGCGGGCGGCCCGGTTTTCAGGGATTTGGGCGGCTTGGTTGCCGCGGCGGCCTACTTGGCCTTCGGCTTCACCGACATCGCCAGCATGTACTGGTCGGCGCGGCCCTTGACGTCGAGGTCGGACTTGAAGGCCCAGATGCCACTCTCGAAATGGATCGGGATGAAGGCGTAATCGGCGAGGACGAGCTTGCCGGCCTGCTGCAGCAATTCCGAGCGCTTGGCGTCGTCGAGCGTGGTGACGGCCTCGCGGATCACCTTGTCGAACTGGTCGTTCTTGTAGCCGCCATAGTTGGAGCCGCCGAGCGTCTTGGTCTCGTTCGGGGTCGGCGGCCACTGGCGCAGGAAGGAGGCCGCCTCGCCGGTGGCCGAGCCCCAGCCGCCGAGCGCGACGGAGAATTCCTTCTTGGCGCGGCGCGGAAAGTAGATCGCGCGCGTCATCGCGTCGACATCGGTCTTGATGCCGACCTGGGTCAGGTACTGGGCGACGGCCTGGGTGACCTGACTGTCGTTGATGTAGCGATCATTGGTCGTCGAGAGCGTGAGCTGGAAGCCCTTGGCGTAGCCGGCTTCGGCGAGGAGCTTCTTCGCCTGCGCAGGGTCATAGGCCAGCTTTTCCGGATTCGGCTGCGTGCCGAACATGCCGGTCGGCAGATACTGGTAGGCGGGCTCGGCCGCGCCGTCCATAATGCGCTTGACGATGGCGTCGCGGTCGATGGCGAGGGACATCGCCTGGCGCACGCGAATATCCTTCAGAGGGTTCTTGCTGTCCTCGGACTTGACGAAGGGGCTCTGGTCGCGGGCGACGTCGAGCTGGAAATAGACGACGCGGGTCGAAGGCGTGATGACATGGCCGAAGCGCTTGTCGTCCTTGATCCGGCCGAGATCGCGCGCCGCCGGGTTCTCGATCACGTCATAGTCGCCGGCAAGGAGGCCGGCGAGGCGGGGGCCGGCATTGGTCACCGGCAGCAGCCGCACCGTCGCCCAAGGCTCGGCCTTGCCCCAATAGGTCGGGTTGCGCTCCAGCTCGATCGCGGATCCCCGCACATAGGATTTGAGCTTGTAGGGGCCGGTGCCGACGGCGAGCGTGCCGTCATTGAAGCCGGTGACCGTCGGCCACGGGCCGGTGACGCCGCAGTTCTTGGCGATGTCGTAGCTGATCGGCCCATGCTCGACGATTCCAGCCGAGAGGATGGGAAGCGCCGAGAGCAGGTTCGGCAGCAGCGGCTCCGGGTTGATGGTGTTGATCACCAGCGTCTGCGCATCGGGCGTCTCGACCGAGGCGAAATTGCCGGTGACGTCGGCGAAGGAATCCGAGACCTTGGTCTCGTTCTTCAGCGTGCGGCAGAAGGTGAAGACAACGTCCTCGGCGGTGAAGGGCTTGCCGTTGGAGAACTTCACGCCGTCGCGCAGCTTGAAGGTCCAGCGGTTCCTGCCGTCGTTCTCCCAGGAGGCGGCGAGGCTCGGATGCAGCTTCTGCTGCTCGTCCTGACTGACGAGCGAATCGAAGATGTGCTGCGCCAGCGCGTTGTTCGGGGTCAGGTCGTGGTAATGCGGATCGACCGCTGTCGGTTCGGAAGCAAGGGCGATGCGCAGCGTCTGCGCCGAGACGGCGGTGGTGGAGAGGCAGGCAACCGCTAGGGCCGTGCGGAACAGGGATTTGCGCATGAGGATAAACCGCTCCCGTTTGTCGTTTTGACAGGTTTATTTTCGTCGAGTAGCAAACATGAAAATATTTGAACGTCAACCGCTCGGAGGCACATGTCCCAAAGCCTGAAGCCGTCGACGGATCTCTCGAACCGCATCGCGCAGATCTACCCCTCCCTGAGCAACGGCCACCGCCGTGCGGCCGATTTCGTGCTGCAGCACCCGCTCGACGTCGCGACGATGACGATCGAGGGGCTGGCGGAGGGCAGCGGCACCTCCAACGCCACGGTGACGCGTTTCGTCCGCGCGCTTGGCTATGGCAGCTATGGCGAGTTCCGCAGCGCCTTGTCGGCGGCGCTGAAGTTCGCGCACGATCCGGTCGACAGCTTCGCCGGCGCGCGCGCCGAGGCCGGCTCGGTCTTCGCAACTGTCGATGCCGCGCTGGCCGACCAGGTCGCCAATCTCCAGGCCGCGCGCGAAGGGCTGACCGAAGCGGCGGTGACACAGGCCGTCTCGCTCCTGCTCAAGGCGCCACGCGTCTTCATCGCCGCCTCGGGCGCGAGCCACTATGTCGCGTCGTTCCTGGAGGACGGGCTCGCGCTCTATCTCGACGCCGACGTGGTCTTCGCCTCGTCTCGGACCGGGCCTGAGCGCGCTGTCCGGCACATGATGTCAGCGCGCCGCGATGATCTCGTCGTGGCGATCTCGATCTTTCGCTACTCCCGTGCGACGCTCGATCTCGCGAGCTTCGCCAAGAAGCGCGGCGCGGCGCTGCTCGTCCTGACCGACAGCCCGACCTCGCCGCTGGCGCCGCTGGCCGATGTCACGCTCTTCGCCCCGGCGCGCAGCCGCCTGCT
>JARYGW010000284.1:0-7416 GCA_033792295.1 Allobosea sp. | reverse complement strand
GTTCAACACCATCGCCGTCGATGACGGCATCGCCATGGGCCATGACGGCATGCTCTACAGCCTGCCCTCGCGCGAGCTGATCGCCGACAGCGTCGAGTACATGGTCAACGCCCATTGCGCCGATGCGATGGTCTGCATCTCCAACTGCGACAAGATCACCCCCGGCATGCTGATGGCGGCGATGCGCCTCAACATCCCGACCGTCTTCGTCTCGGGCGGACCGATGGAAGCCGGCAAGTACATCGCCGAGGGCGTGCTGAAGAAGGTCGACCTCGTCGATGCGATGGTTGCAGCCGCGGACGACAAGTACAGCGATTCCGAAGTCGAGGTGATCGAGCGCTCGGCCTGCCCGACCTGCGGCTCCTGCTCCGGCATGTTCACCGCCAATTCGATGAACTGCCTGACCGAGGCCCTCGGGCTCGCACTGCCGGGGAATGGCTCGACGCTCGCCACCCACGCCGACCGGAAGCGCCTCTTCGTCGAAGCCGGCCATCTCATCGTCGACATCGCCCGCCGCTACTATGACCAGAACGACGAGAGCGTGCTGCCGCGCAATGTCGGCTCGTTCAAGGCCTTCGAGAACGCGATGACGCTCGACATCGCCATGGGCGGCTCGACCAATACCGTGCTGCATCTGCTAGCTGCGGCGCATGAGGCCGAGATCGACTTCACCATGGCCGATATCGACCGGCTGTCGCGGCGCGTGCCGGTGCTGTGCAAGGTCGCGCCCGCCGTGGCCAACGTCCATATGGAGGATGTCCACCGTGCCGGTGGCATCATGGCGATCCTCGGCGAGCTCGACCGCGCCGGGCTGATCGACACCTCGCTGCCGACCGTGCACAGCACGACGATGGCCGAGGCGCTCTCGCGCTGGGACGTCAAGCAGACGGCGAGCGAATCCGTGCGCTCCTTCTACAGCGCGGCACCGGGTGGCGTGCCGACGCAAACCGCCTTCAGCCAGGAGCGACGCTTCGAGGAACTGGATCTCGACCGCGAGAAGGGCGTGATCCGCGATCTCGAGCACGCCTATTCCAAGGATGGCGGCCTGGCCGTGCTCTACGGCAACATCGCGCTCGACGGCTGCATCGTGAAGACGGCGGGCGTCGATGCCTCGATCCTGACGTTCTCCGGACCGGCCGTGATCTTCGAGAGCCAGGATGCGGCGGTCGAGGGGATCCTCAACCGCAAGGTCAATCCGGGCGACATCGTGCTGATCCGCTATGAGGGACCGCGCGGCGGGCCGGGCATGCAGGAAATGCTCTACCCGACCAGCTATCTGAAATCGAAGGGCCTCGGAAAGGCTTGCGCGCTGGTCACCGACGGACGCTTCTCGGGTGGCTCGTCGGGCCTCTCGATCGGCCATGTCTCGCCGGAGGCGGCCGAGGGTGGCGCGATCGGCCTCGTCGAGAGCGGCGACATCATCGCGATCGACATTCCCAACCGCAGCATCTCGCTGCAGGTCTCCGACGAGGTGCTGGCGCATCGCCGGGCCGCGATGGAAGCCAAAGGCAAGGATGCCTGGAAGCCGACCGCGCCGCGCAAGCGCAAGGTCTCGACCGCGCTCAAGGCTTATGCCGCGATGGCGACAAGCGCCGCCAAGGGTGCGGTGCGCGCCGTCGACTGAGCGAGCAGCACCTGAACGAAATGGGAGCGACCGGCCGGCAACGGCCGGTCGTTCTGCTTTCTGGACGGCGGCGGGGTGCTTCTTCTAACCTGCGGACAGGATCTGCAGGAGGAAAGTAGATGCGGGCCGTTGCGGTCGCCCTGAGCTGTCTTTTGCCATTACCGGCCGTTGCGGCCGGTCCGTTCGGCAAAATCGTCGTCGGCAACTGGTCGGGCGGCACCTTCACCAACGACCAGACGGGGGCCTTCTCGCATTGCGCGGTCAGCGCGCGCTACAAGAGCGGCGTCACGATGCTGACCTCGGTCACGGCCGATTTCACCTGGCTGCTCGGCTTCACCAAGCCCGACTGGACATTGCGGACCGGCGAGACGCTGAAGCTGCGCCTCGTCTTCGACCGCAGCTCGACCATCGACGTCGTGGCCAACATCAAATCGCCGACGCTGCTCACCATCGCGATGCCAGCGCAATCCGCGCTGATCAACGCCTTTCGGAAGGGGCGCTATCTCGAGCTCGTCGCCAACGATGCCCGCTACACCTTCGCATTGACCTCGACGGGCGAGATGCTGCCGGCGCTGGTCGAATGCGTGAAGCAGAGCGGCAATGTGCGCGGGCCGGTCTCACCCGGCACACCCGCCGAAACCCGCTCCGACCCGCAGGCCACGGAAAAGGACAAAGCCGCCCGCGCCGACAAGAAGGCGCTGCTCGAGAAGACCCGCGTGCTGATCACCGGCAAGATGCTCGCCTGCATCGGCCGGGAAGGAGCCTCCATGCTGCTGACGGACGAAAAGGCGGAGGTGGTCGCGAAAGCGGCGATGCTGTTCTGCAAGAGCGACGTCGATGCGCTGACCAATGCCACGATCGAGCTGATCGAGACCGAAGAAGGTCGTCCGACCAATCGCGGCGCCGTCCGCGAGGCCGCCGAAAAACGCGTTCAGGAGGTCGTGACGGCGCATATCATCCGCACGCGCGGCAACATGCTCAACAAGCAGGTGCCTCCCGGCAACTCGGCGCCGAACCCGCCTTCCGATCCAGCGTCCCGCCCCTCACAGATGCTCTGACATGCAGAACGCCGCACCAGTCCGGCGCGGCGTTCTCTTCGGTGAAGGCTGAATCAGCCCTTTAGCTTGGCGTTGCACTGGCTCCAGTAGCCGCCGCCCTTCTCGATCCACTTCAGCTCGCCATTGGCGTTCGCCGCCTTGTTGGCATTGTACTGATCGGCGCAGGTCTTGAGGCGGGCCTTGCCGGCGCTCTCATTCGAATATTTCTGCGAGACGGCCTTCGGGAACACGGCGGCCTTGGCCTTGCCGGCCGGTTTCGCGGCCGGGGCCGCAGCAGACGTGGCGGGCGCAGCCGGCTCTGCCGGGACGGCCGCCGCAGCCTCGTCATCGGCCGCATCGTCGTCGCCGCACTGGGCCTTGCGGAAGTCGTTCCACTTCTGGCCCTTGAGCGTGTTGGCCTTCTTGGCATCCTGATATTTGACGCTGCATTCCTTCATCGTCAGGGCCGAGGCCGGCGATGCCGCGAAGGACGCCAGTGCAAGCGCCGACGCGGATGCGAGAATAAAAGTCCTGAACATGGCGATCTCCATGGCAAAGCTGAGCTGCCGCCGAGCGGCATGCCACTCTTATTCGAGCCGGAATGCAAGCCCCCTCCGGAGCGGACGACAACGGTTCAGGCGGCCTCCGGTTCCCATGAGCACGCTTGGCCGCAAGCTCGGCCCCGGCCCACTGCAAACCACGCGCCTGCGCTTGCCCGGCTCGCGGCTTTGCCCTCATGGTGCCGGCCTTGCGAAACAACGGAGACAGCATGGCGAGACCGTCCGACGCGGCGAAGGACCGGGACCTGATCCGCATCCTTTCCGAGAATGCGCGCCTGCCCCTCTCGGACATCGCCAAGATGCTCGGCGTCTCGCGTGCGACCGTGCAGGGCCGGTTGGCGCGGCTCGAACGCGACGGGATCATCGCCGGCTATACGACCATTCTCGGCAGCGCGGCGCGGCCCGCCACGACGATCGCGGCGCTGGTGATGATCGAGCTCGAGGTCAAGCGACAGGGCGGCGTCGTCGCGGCGCTGAAGAAGCGGCCTGAGGTCGTGCAATGCTACACGCTGAGCGGGCATTTCGATCTCTATGTGAAGGTCGAATGTGAAACCGCCAGCGACCTCGACGCCGTGATCGACTGGATCGCCGAGATGGATGGCGTCAGGCGCACGACGTCCTCGGTGATTCTGGCTCAGAAGTTCGAGCGCTGAAGCCAAAGGTCTCGCCCCACACACGCAGGGCTATTATCCTGCGGATCGAATAGTTTCCCTTCGATATGCGCGATCATAAGCCATCATATCGACGATCTGCCCGTTAAACGGCACAGCCCTTCGCTCCAGCATGGCCTCAGGGAACGGTCCTCTGTGGACCGGCCACGACAGGAGATCGCCATGACCATCCAGAAGCAGCGCGTCGCCGTTCTCGGCGCGGGCCAGATCGGCGTCATCATCGCCGGCATGCTGGCCGAGCAGGGCCATGAGGTCACGCTAGCGGATGCCTCGCCGGCCCAGCTCGCCCATGCCGCCGGCAAGCGCTTCGGTACGGCGGTCGTCGATGCGTCCGACCTCGCGGCGCTGCGCACCTTTCTCAGCGAGCGCGACATCGTCGTCAGCGCCTGCCCCTATTTCCTCAACAAGGGCATCGCCACGGTCGCGGCCGAGACCAAGACCCATTATTTCGACCTGACCGAGGACGTCGCCACCACCTCCTATATCAAGGAGCTCGGCGAGACGGCCCCGATCGCGCTCGTGCCGCAATGCGGCCTTGCCCCCGGCTTCATCTGCATTCTCGGCGCCGACATGGCCGCGCGCTTCGAGAACGTGCGCACCATCAAGATGCGCGTCGGCGCGCTGCCGCTCTATCCGACCAATGCGCTGCGCTACAACGTGACCTGGTCGGTCGACGGCCTGATCAACGAATACTGCAACCCTTGCGAGATCGTCTTCGACGGTCAGCCGACGCTGGTACCGGCGCTGGAGGGCATCGAGAGCGTCATGATCGACGGCGTCGGCTACGAGGCCTTCAACACCTCGGGCGGGCTCGGCACCCTGACCGAGACGCTGGCCGGCAAGGTCCGCAACATGAGCTACAAGACGCTTCGCTATCCCGGCCATGCCGAGATCATGAAGCTCCTGCTACGCGACCTCGAACTCGCCGACGACCGCGAAACGATGCGGCGCATCCTCAGCCACTCCGCCCCCTTCACCCGCAAGGACGTGGTGGTGATCTTCGTCACCGGCGTCGGCGAGCGCAATGGCCGGCTGGAAGAAGAGAGCGTCGTGCTGCGCTATGACGGCAATGACGAGCTCGGCGCCATCCAGCTCACCACGGCTTCGGGCTGCGTCGCCATGATCGAGCTGTTCCTGGCCGGCAAGCTGCCTGCCAAGGGCTTCGTGCGGCAGGAGGATGCGGTTCTCGCCGACTTCCTGGCGACGAAGGCCGGCACGCGGCTGGTGCGCGAAGCGCGCGGCGCCGACGCGACCGCGCTCGGTCATACGCTGGCGATCAAGGCCGCCGCCTGAGCCGAAGAGAGGCCGGAACACGGCCGGGGGAGTGGATTGCGAGGCCATCGCGGCCCGCATTCACGCCCTTGTGTGCAGACGTGTGGGACAGGCGCCCCGCGCTTCGGTTATGCGGAGATCATGATCCCGCATGATGGAGAGCGGCCGTGACAGCTCCGCCGTCCACCCGAGGCGCGACCACCCCTGGGAAGGCCGGGCGGACGGTCGCGCGCGCTGCGCCGGCCGGTAAGGCAAGCGCGCTGCAGGGGTGGCTGCCCTGGCTCGACCGGCAGGGCCGGTTTTCGGGTCTGCGTGCCGCCACCTTCGCATTGACCCTGCTGCCGGCCGTTCTGGTCCTCTACGCCGCCTGGATGGGGCAGCTCGGCTCGAAACCCTGGACGGAGGCGATCCACCGCGTCGGAACCTGGGCGGTCCGGCTGCTCATCCTGTCGCTGGCGATCTCGCCGCTCCGGCGCCTGCTCGACTGGAACAAGCTGATCGGCATCCGGCGCATGCTCGGCCTCTCGGTCATGGCCTATGCGCTCGGCCATCTCGGGCTCTACTGCATCGACATGGCCTTCGACTGGGGGCTGATCGTCTCCGAGATCGCCAAGCGCTTCTACCTGACGATCGGCTTCGCTGCGCTCCTGGGGCTCTGTGCGCTCGGAGCGACGTCGACGGACGGGATGATCCGCCGGCTCGGCAAGAACTGGCAGAAGCTGCATAATCTCGTCTATCCGATCACGGCAGCCGCATTGCTGCATTTCGCGCTGCAATCGAAGATCGACGTGACCGAGCCCGTGCTGATAAGCGGGCTGTTCATTCTGCTCCTGTTCTATCGCGGTCTCTATCGCTGGAAGCTGCCGGTTTCGTGGCCTGCCCTCGCCGGCCTTGCCCTGCTCGCCGGGCTCGCCACGGCGCTGCTCGAAACCGGCTGGTACGCGCTGACCAGCGGTGTCTCGCCCTGGCTCGTCTTCCAGGCCAATGCCGACATCCTGACCTATTGGGACTACGCCTCGATCAGGCCGGCTCATTGGGTCGCGCTGGCCGGTCTCGCCGTCGCGGCAGCCCAGATCTGGCGGGCCCGCAAGCCGCGCTCGCCCCGTCAGACCCGGCAGCCGGCGACGGCCTGAAGGCCGGGCGACAGGTCGCGCAAAAACTTTCCCAGTTTCGCCGTTTTCCAAACCGAAAACGGTTCCCTCCGCTCGCCCTCATGCTAACCCTATCCCATGCCTGATGATTTGCATGCCCAGCCGACAGCCGATGTGGCAGAAGCCGAGCTCGCTTCGGAGGGCATAGCCCCTTCGGACAATCGATCCTCCCCCTTCGTCCCGCTGCGACAGCCGATCTTCCGCGCCGTCTGGTTCGCGAGCCTGGCCTCAAATTTCGGCGGCCTGGTCCAGGCGGTGGGCGCCTCTTGGATGATGGCCTCGATCTCGCCTTCCGCCGAGATGGTGGCGTTGGTCCAGGCCTCGACGACGCTGCCGGTCATGCTGTTCTCACTGGCGGCCGGCGCGATTTCCGACAATTACGATCGCCGCCGGATCATGCTGACGGCGCAGGGCTTCATGCTGGCTGTATCGGCCGGTCTCGCGGTCAGCGCCTGGCTCGGGCTGATCACGCCATGGCTGCTCCTGAGCTTCACCTTCCTGATCGGCTGCGGCACCGCTCTCAACAACCCGGCCTGGCAATCCTCAGTCGGCGACATGGTCCCGCGCCGCGACGTGCCCGCCGCCGTGACGTTGAACAGCGTCGCCTTCAACATCGCCCGCAGCGTCGGCCCCGCCATCGGCGGCGCCATCGTCGCCGCGGCCGGCGCGGTCGCGGCCTTCGTCATCAACGCCTTCTCCTATATCGGCCTGATCGCCGTGCTCGCTCGCTGGCAACCGCCGAAGATCGAGCGCGTGCTGCCGCGCGAGACGCTGTTCATCGCGATGGGCGCGGGCGTGCGCTATGTCGCCATGTCGCCGAATATCCGCGCGGTGATCCTGCGCGCCTTCGCCTTCGGCTTCGGCGCCATCGTCGGCCTCGCCCTGCTGCCTCTGGTAGCGCGCGACCTGATCCGCGGTGGCCCGCTGACCTATGGCATCCTGCTCGGCGGTTTCGGCGCCGGCGCCGTCGCCGGCGCCTTCATGAGTGCCCGCCTGCGCCGGGCGATGAGCACGGAGGCGTTGGTCCGCTCCACCTTCATCGCCTACGCAGTCGGCATTCTCATCGTCGCGTTCAGCCGCACGATCTGGATGACGATGCCC